>JAKACU010000177.1 GCA_021821185.1 Bacillota bacterium | reverse complement strand
AAGCAGGAAGAAGTAATCAACCTTGTCCTTGAACTTGGTCCAAAAGCGATTGCCCAGTTCAAAAAATACCATCCTTTAAAAGTTTCAATTTCCTATACGAATCCTTACCAAACCACAGCCATTCTAAAGACTTTTATCAATGTTAATAAGCCCGAAGAATTGACCGAAATGATAAATTGGCTACTTTTTCTAGGTAGGGACATCACGGTCAGGGAAGTGCCAGAAGAAGTCATAGAAGGTTTACAATGGTCATTTGGCCGAGCGTCTAACTGATTACGATCTATGAAGATAGGTACGGTTTTCGAGAAACAGCCGCCAAAACCATATGAACCCGGGAAATAGAATCGCAATGCCGATGACCAGCACGACTAATGCGGCTCGAAACATCTGCACATTTGTAAAACTATTGTATACTGTCACGATTGGATAAACCAGGTATGGCATGTGCGCGCGTCCGTAGGCAAACATGGCCAATAGATATTGAAGCATGATGGCAATGACGCCAATCCGATACCCTTTGTTTGACGTTTTATCGGCTCGAAGCACCATCGCAAGGCCGAACACAAAACAAACTCCTGACAATAAGAACCAAGGGCCCTGCGAAAAGAGGCCTTGGCGCAGCCAATCGGCCGTTGCCGAGATGGACCATAAGCAGATGAGCGCCGCGACGATGGTAGCGGGTCCGAGCCATAAGGCTTTTCGCCGATAGGTAAAAAAGGCGCTCTGATCATCGACCATGCGCGCATAATCGCCTAAGATCAGCGATGATAAAAACAGCTCGCTAAAAATGCCGAGCGCAATGTATGAATAGGTTGCAGGGCTGCTAAATAGGTTGCTTTGCGACAAGGTGATGCGGTTATCTATAATTTGGATGAATCCGCCTTGAGCGATCGGCAACACAGTTAGCAAGAGTGCAGGGACGAAAAGCCCAATGATGCCAGAAACGAATTTGAGCGCATATTGATAGTGTTCCGCGCTGTGCGCATAGACCATAGAAACTGTTCGAATAGTCAGCAGGATCAAAATGAGATTGCCTGGGACCAATAGTAGATTGCCAAGCGTAAATGCAGCGTTTGGAAAAAACCCGACGATCGCTACAACAAACAGTACCAAAAAGACGTTGGTCACCTCCCAGAGTGGAGAGAGATAGCGGTTAGCGACCATAGCTGCTTGAACATCGCTTCTTTTAGCATACCAAAGAGCCCAAAAACCCGAACCAAAGTCAACAGAACCTGCCATGGCGTATACGAATACCAGCGCCCATAAAAGTACCGCAGCCCATGTTGCATCACTCATGGTAACCACACCACCTTACGAGGCCTTATTGGCCCGGGTTCGATATCTTGCGCCAGTGGATGGCGAAGAAAGTATGTACGCAAAACCAAAATTGTGGCGACTGTCAATAGGAGATACAGCAACATAAATAGGATGAATATCGTTCTAATGTATGGCGCTCCGGTTACCGCTTCTGTGGTGCGCATGATCCCGTAGATCGTCCACGGTTGGCGGCCAAGTTCCGCATAGAGCCAGCCGCACTCGATTGCGCACATGGCTAAAAAACCGCTAACGATGACGAGAAACAGATACCATTTAGGAAATGGGAATTCTAAGCGCCGTCTGATCGTCTTTAAGAACCAGCCCAAGATGGCGATTCCGATGAGCAAGGTGCCAAGCCCTACCATCGTGTCAAATAGCTCATGCGCAAACAAAGGAGGCCACTGATCTTTGGGAAAAGCGAGGAGGCCTTTTACCACACCATCAAAACGATCAGTCGCAAGAAAGCTGAGCAACCCGGGTATGTGAATGCCGCCGATCACCTGCAGTGTTTTTACATCCGGCCAACCGCCGATAACAAGCGGCGCATGCTTTGTGGTGCGAAATAATCCTTCTGCGACGGCTAATTTTGCCGGTTGGTAATGAGCTAAGAATTTACCCGATAAATCTCCGGAAATAGCCGTCAGAATGCCGAAGAATCCGCCTAGGGCCAAGGTTAACATCAGAGCTTTGCTGTGGTGTTCCCGCTCTCGCTTTGAAATATGCCTTCGGACCAGCCCTACTGCCGCGACTGTGGCGAGCACGAAGGGAACTGCCGTATAGACAGACATGATGACGTGTGTATCCTGTGTTGGAAGTGCAGGATTAAATACCGCAAGCCATGGATGTACGTCGATTGCTCGTCCATTTTCCATACGAAAGCCGCGTGGGGTATTCATAAATGAGTTGGCGTCGGTGATGAGAAGTGCGGACATCGCGGCACCGAATGCGACGAAGGTGACGCTGAGAATTCTCCATCGTTGTGGGATACGGTCTGCTGCGTAGACGTAGATCGACATGAACACCGCTTCGATGAAAAATGCAAAAATCTCGATGAGAAAGGGCAGTGCGATCACCTGTCCCACGACCTGCATGAAGCGTGGCCACAGCAAGCTGAGCTGCAGTGCAACGATGGTGCCAGTTGTGATGCCCACAGCCAGCACCACAGTGAAACCGCGCGTCCAACGTTTTGCCATAATGGCGTAGTCGCTGTCGCCGGTAAGCGCGAATGTGACTTCCGCAAGAACCACTAAAAGTGGTATTCCTACACCTAATGTGGCAAAAATAATATGGAAAGCCAGTGATGTTCCAAATAACGACCGCGCCAACAATACATGGTCAAGTTTCATGTTGTAGCCTCCAAAATCGGTGAACAGTGCACGGCTACATTATTTGTAAGTTGTTGGCGCGATATGCCGATTTGGTAAAGGATACTTCACCTTATTATACCGGAGCGGCGCCAAGGGATCAGCCAATTTTCAGCCTCATCCAGCACACTGCTAAAGGCATGCCCAAGTACCGCGATGACAATGAATGACACAAACATCATCGGCATATTCATCACATCATAGGACATCCAAATACGGTACCCGATCCCACTTTGCGCTCCAATCATTTCAGCCGCAACGATCAGCAGCAAGCTTTCGGCCAAGGCCATTTTCAGACCGCTGAAAATGTATGGCAGGCTTCCAGGAAGCGCCACTGTTTTATAATAGGCGATTCGCGATGCACCGAAATTTTTGGCGACATCCATGTACTTTCGATCCATATCCAGCACACCGGCCATGGTGTTGATGACCACGGGGAAAATCGCACCGGTCGCAATGAGCAGCACCTTTTCCGTTTCAGTAAGTCCAAAGACAAGCATAAAAAGTGGCGCGAGTGCAAGCTTTGGAACGGAGTACGTGGCGGAGACGATCGGATCGACAAACATCCGCACGACTGGAAAGAGACCGCTTGTAAGGCCG
>JAKACU010000176.1 GCA_021821185.1 Bacillota bacterium | reverse complement strand
ATTTTCTTGAAATCTTCGTCAGACACCAGTTGCTCATAGTGGCTCGGATCCACATTCTCCGCTTTTCGCAGCCTTGGGACAGAGATTGTGTGAGGACCGACACCCAGTTCCTGATCCAAGTGCTCGGCATGCATCAACATGGCAATGGTGTCATAGCGAAAATCATACAGCCCATAGAGCACACCTAAGCCGACATCATCGATGCCCGCTTTCATCGCGCGATCTTGCGCAGTTGTATGCCAATCATAATCGTGTTTAGGACCATTGGGATGCCGTTTGGCATACGTTTGGCGATGATAGGTTTCTTGAAACAAAATATACGTTCCAATCTGCGCCTCTTGGAGTTTTCTGTAATTCTCTTCTGTTGTCGCGGCAATGTTGACATTGACCCGGCGAATGCTGCCATTGTCTACCTTTACTGAGTAAATTGTCCTGATGACATCAAGAATGTAGTCAATAGGACAGTTTACGGGATCTTCGCCCGCTTCAATGACCAGACGCTTGTGCCCCAGTGACTCAAGAACTTCAACTTCCGATGCCACTTCTTCCATCGTTAAACGACGCCTGCGAAAACTGTCATTGGTATGTTTATACCCGCAGTACTCGCAATTGTTGACGCAATAATCACTGACATACAAAGGGGCAAACAGCACAATACGCTTGCCATAGATCTTTTCCTTCACTTCTTTGGCCGCCAAAAAGGCCTCTTCCCACAGATCTTGCTCCTGCATGTGCAACAAAACGGCCGCCTCGCGATGCGATAATCCCTTTGCCATACGGGCCTTAGCCAGCAATTCTTCAACATACTGGCGATCTGCCTGCCTATGTTTTGCAAAAAGCAGTGATTCTTGGATCTCCGTGTCGTCAATGAAATCGGCCAACTGCTTCGTGCTCATGGTTCACCCCTCCTGCTATTGATCCACTTAATGGCGTTGTCGCGCCATGTAATGCGTGTGCAGCAACTCATGGCTGAGATGGCTATTGGGTTTGCCTAAAAACTCCTCATAGGCGCGTTTGACATCCGGGTTTTTATGGGATTTTCTGATGGGCATTGCGATATCTTCGTCGTAAATGGCACGAGCCCTTAACGCTTTAACATTGACCGTTTCCCGGACCTTGGCGCTGACAATCGGTTGCCCTCCGCCTGCGATACAACCGCCGGGACATGCCATCACTTCAATAAATTGATACTGTTTTTCGCCGCTGCGAATCATTTCCATGACTTTACGGGCATTGCCTAAGCCATGAACGACGGCGGTGTGAATGATCATACCGTTGGGTAAGGCCAACTCCGATTCTTTAATACCGTCCATCCCCCGGACTGCCGTATAGTCAACCGTCTCAAGTTCCTCGCCTGCGAGTATCTCATAGACGGTGCGCAGTGCAGCTTCAGCCACGCCGCCTGTGGCGCCAAAGATTACAGCGGCGCCGCTGCCCTTGCCAAACGGATTGTCAAACTCTTCATCCGCAAGGTTGACAAAATCGAGGCCAGCTTGCTTGATCATACGAGCCAATTCTCTTGTCGTGAGTACATAATCGACATCCTGCATGCTGTTATGGGAGAGTTCTTCACGCTGTTGTTCAAATTTTTTTGCCACGCACGGCATGATAGAAACCGTGACAATCTTCTCAGGACTAACCTCCATCTTTTTAGCAAAATAGCTTTTGATCATGGCGCCTTCCATTTCATGAGGCGATTTGCACGTTGATAGATGATCAAGTAAATCAGGAAAGTTGTGCTCAACAAACTTCACCCAACCGGGACAGCAAGACGTCATTAAAGGTAAATTTTCGCCGCTTTGCAAGCGGGTGATCAACTCGGTTCCTTCCTCCATAATCGTCAGGTCGGCACCAAAGTCTGTATCAAAAACCCGGTCAAATCCCAGCATTCTAAGCGCTGCAACCATTTTTCCGGTGACGCGCGTACCGATCGGCAGGCCGAACTCTTCGCCGAGTGCAACGCGCACAGCCGGCGCCGTTTGCACCACGACAACCTTGTCAGAAGCGGCCAGCGCATCCCATACATCATCGATATTTTCTCGTTCTGTTAACGCCCCAACTGGACAAACCATAATGCATTGGCCGCAATTGACACATACCGATTCCGCCAAGGGACGTCCAAAAGCTGGTCCCACCACTGTCTCAAAGCCGCGGTTAATAAGCCCTATGGCACTCACTGTCTGCGTGTCTTTGCACACCGCAACACAGCGTCCGCATAAGACGCACTTTTCAGCGTCACGCACAAGCGACGGCGAGACATCATCGAGCGGCATGCGTGTGCGCTTGCCAAGAAACCGCATCCGGTTGATGTGCAGATCGCTTGCGACCGTTTGCAATTCACAATTGCCCGTACGGGAACATACTGTGCATTCCTCACGGTGATTGGATAAAAGCAATTCTACGACCGTTTTTCTTGCGGCACGAACTTTTGCGGTGTTCGTCTTGATTTGCATATTTGGCTCAGCCACAAGAGAACAAGATGCAAGCAATTTTGGGCCCGCTTCCACCAAGCAGACGCGACACCCTGAAGATTGATTGACACCCTTTAAATAACAGAGTGTGGGAATCTGCACACCGATCTGCCGTGCTCCTTCAAGAACTGTCGTGCCTTTTGCCACTTGCACTTCTTTACCATCAATTGTTAATTTGACCAGCTCATTCACCGTTCTCACCTCGCGTCATCGACTGGCAACTGCGGCGAAGTTGCAAACATCTGCGCACGTACCACAGCGAATGCACACATCATCGTCAATTACATGAACACTTTTTAATGCACCGGAAATAGCATCGACTGGGCAGTTTTTAGCACACACACCGCATCCCTTGCACAGGTTTTCATCAATGGTATAATGCACCAACGATTTGCAGACGCCAGCTGGACACCGTTTTTCAACAACATGCGCCACATATTCATCCCAAAAGTAATGCAAAGTGGACAAAACCGGATTTGGGGCTGTCTGGCCCAGACCACACAAAGAAGCGGCTTTCACCTGTTCGCCAAGATACCGCAATGTTTCCAGATCCTCCATTGTCCCTTTGCCCAGGGTGATTTTTTCAAGGATCTCAAGCAGCCGTAAAGTTCCGATACGGCAGGGAGAACATTTGCCGCATGATTCATCTTTTGTGAAGTCAAGGTAAAACCGGGCCACATCGACCATGCAGGTATCTTCATCCATGACGATCATGCCACCAGACCCCATCATGGATCCCAGTTGTGTAAGCGTATCGTACTCAATCGGTGTATCCAGATGCTCTTGTGTGATACATCCTCCAGACGGACCGCCTGTTTGCACGGCCTTGAAGC
>JAKACU010000175.1 GCA_021821185.1 Bacillota bacterium | reverse complement strand
ACACCATGCGATTCGTTATACAAAGAGACATTGCCGCCAATTACAGGCGTATCAAACGCTTGACAAGCCGCGCTGATGCCATCGATGGACTGTTCAAACTGATAGAAAATTTCCGGTTTTTCCGGATTGCCGTAATTCAGGCAGTCTGTTACCGCAAGCGGCTTTGCACCCGAACAAACAAGATTGCGCGCGGCTTCCGCCACGGCGAGCGCCCCGCCTTGATACGGATCAAGATACACCTGTTTGCCATTGCCATCGGTCACAAAAGCAAGTGCCTTTTTCGTGCCGGGAACGCCGACAACAGCGGCATCAGATCCCGGACGCACAAATGTTTCCGTACGCACCATGGAGTCATACTGTTCATAGACCCACTCTTTGCTGGCAATCGTCGGGCGTGCCAAGAGATCTTTCAGTTCTTTTGTCAGATCATCTGGCACGGGTATAACCGGTTTTTCTCGCTTCAACTCGTCCAGATACGCCGGTCTTGCCGATGGACGATGCGCCACAGGCGCTTCATCAACAAGTGCCGTCACAGGGATTTCTGCCGCGACCTTCGCACCTTCTACGATGCGCAAAAACCCATCATCGGTGACTTCTCCGATAACCGTCGCCTCAAGACCCCATTTTTCAAAAATCGCATAGGCTGCGGACTCTTCACCTTGCTGCATAACCACGAGCATGCGTTCTTGAGATTCTGAGAGCATCATTTCATAAGGCGTCATTTCCGTCTCACGCACAGGCACTTTCGAGACATCAAGCACAAGGCCGCTTCCTGCGCGACTGGCCATTTCCGCTGACGATGAGGTAAGCCCTGCCGCACCCATGTCCTGAATGCCGACGACCTTGCCAGTATCGATCAGTTCAAGGCACGCTTCAAGCAGCAATTTTTCCATAAAAGGATCGCCAACTTGTACCGCAGAACGCTCTTTGCCATGGGGATCCTGCGCAGAAGCAAACGTTGCGCCGTGAATGCCGTCGCGTCCTGTCTTGGCGCCGACAACCAACACCGGGTTGCCGATGCCGCTCGCTGTTCCTTTGGCAATCTTATCGTGCGCGATAATACCGACGCACATGGCGTTAACAAGTGGATTATGTGTATAGCGATTATCAAAGACAACTTCGCCGCCAACCGTTGGTATGCCGATGCAATTGCCATAACCGCCGATGCCTGCGACGGAATGAGAAAATAAATAACGGTTGTGGGCATCATTTAGTTCTCCGAAACGCAGACTGTTCAGCAGTGCAATCGGGCGTGCGCCCATCGTGAAGATGTCGCGAATAATCCCGCCGACACCCGTTGCAGCCCCTTGATACGGTTCGATAGCTGTCGGATGGTTGTGGCTTTCCATCTTAAACACCACAGCCATGTTGTCCCCGATATCCACGATCCCGGCGTTTTCCCCAGGTCCTTGCAAAACTCGTGCTCCCTTGGTGGGAAAACGGCGCAGTACGGGCCGTGAGCTTTTGTAACTGCAATGTTCTGACCACATCACGCTAAAAACACCTGTCTCAACGTAATTGGGCAGCCTTCCTAAGTGCGCAATGATTTGCTCGTATTCTGCATCAGTTAGACCAAACGTGTGATAGATCTTTTGTTCTTTAACCTCTTGTGCGGTCGGTTCACCGTGTGCCATGAGCTTCCCTCCAGGTTGTGAAAATCGACGTAAACAGCCTCACACCGTCGACTGAGCCTAAAAGCTCATGCACCGCGCGTTCCGGGTGCGGCATCATACCAAGCACGTTTTTTTGTTCATTCACAATACCCGCGATATCGCCGACTGACCCGTTGGGATTATGCAGTGGCGCATAGCGAAAGACGATTTGTCCGTTTTTCTCAAGCCTTTTGACCGTTTCATCATCGGCATAAAAGTTGCCTTCACCATGCGCGATAGGTACAGACAAAAGTTCGCCTCGCTGATAATCTCTCGTAAAGGCCGTGTCGGTGTTTTCGACAACCAGCTTTGCCATGTCACAACGAAATTGCAGGGATTCATTTTGGCGCAGCGCACCAGGCAAAAGGCCTGCTTCTGTCAGAATTTGAAAGCCATTGCAAATTCCAATGACAAACTTTCCGCGCTCTGCCTCTTTGGCGACAGCCTCCATGGCAGGCGAAAAGCGCGCGATGGCGCCCGCGCGCAAATAGTCCCCGTAGGAAAATCCTCCGGGCACGATAATCACGTCGTAGGACGAAAGATCCTTCGCACTGTGCCAAACAAGCTTAGCACTACCCTCCGTCGTTGCTTCAATCGCCTTTACGGCGTCCAAGTCGCAATTGCTTCCTGGAAATTGAATGACCGCCGCCTTCACGACTGTACCTCCACCAGCTCATACGTATACTTTTCAATGACTGGATTTGTAAGAAATTGATCGCACATGCTTTTTACCAAGTCGTGCGCTTGCTCTTTGGTTTGCGCCTCAAAAATCACTTCAAGATATTTTCCCACGCGCACATCGTGCACCGTTTCATATTGCATCGCGTGCAACGCCTTGGTCACCGCTGCGCCTTGCGGATCGAGCACGCTGCCTTTTAGCGTGACATAGATAAGTGCCTGCAATTTCACGCATTAGCCCCCTTAATTCGCCGCCAGATTTCCTGGTATGCTTCTTCTACATGGCCTAAATCACGACGAAACCGATCCTTGTCCAGCTTTTCCCGCGACGTCATATCCCAAAACCGGCATGTGTCAGGCGATATTTCGTCGGCTAACACGATTTGTCCCGACGCTAAACGCCCGAATTCCAGTTTAAAGTCGATCAAATCAATCTCTCTCTCGCGTAAAAACGCACGTAAAATCCCGTTGATTTGCAAAGCCTGTTGTTCGAGATAATCCATCTGTTCGCGCGTGGCGATACCGATGGCAAGCGCATGCGAGCGATTGATCAAAGGATCGCCTAACGCATCGTCTTTATAGTAAAACTCCACTACGGGACGCGAAAGAACCGTGCCTTCTTCAAGACCGAGACGTTTTGCAAGACTCCCTGCAGCGATGTTGCGCGTGACCACCTCAAGCGCGATAATATCGACTTTCGCAACGAGCATTTCGGTGTCTGAAACGTACTCAAGAAAATGGGTGACAATGCCTGCTTTTTGCAAAACCTCGAAAAATACGGTGCTGATATGATTATTGAGCTCACCCTTGTGCTCAATCTGACCCTTTTTCTCCCCGTTAAACGCCGTGGCGTCATTTTTGAATTCCACCAAAAGCGCATCCGGACGATCAACTTCAAACAAACGCTTGGCCTTACCTTCATAAACCATGTTGCCGCGCTGCATGAATCTGCCCCCTATCGTGATTTTTCCAGCAATCCCAGGC
>JAKACU010000174.1 GCA_021821185.1 Bacillota bacterium | reverse complement strand
GGCAAGGGTTTTCCGACGGTGCGGATCTTGTCGCCATCTCCAGATCCCGTCGCAGAAGCGATTCAACAGATGTGGCAACAGACCCTCGGTGTCAAAGTGCAATTGGATCTCGAAGAGTGGGGCACTTATTTGACCGACATCAACAAGGTGCTACCGGCTAACGAAGTTGGTTTCACACAGTACGGCCAAGGTCCGCAGTTCCCTAACTGGCAGACACTCGTTCCAACCAATCTGGCTGGATATGCCAATGGATCCACCGTTACCAACGTAGGTCGTTGGTCGATGAGCGGCGCTGAGGCACAGCAATTTAATGTGCTGCAAGCTGCGACGATGGCGCCGGCGCAAAAGAATGTAGAATTGATGAATTACATCCTGAAACACGAGTCGCCCCAAGTGCGTACTCTATTTGCTTTAGGGGTAAAAGCCAACGCTACGCACAACACGGCCTTGATGCAAAAATACATCGTTGAAAAGAACCACATGGCTTATGTTTTGCCTGTGTATACCGTGGATAACTCGATTCTCGTTCGCTCCGGGGTTCACAACTATTACCCGATGCGCATGTGGCTGGCCACTCCGCCCGTTTGGCTTGGCTATATCACAACGTGATTTTCATTGAGTTGGGGGCCGGGGTTATCTCCGGCCTCGTAGGCCTAACATCGGGGGTGGTGAAAAGGTGCTTCGGTACGTGATCCAGCGCGTATCTTACATGATCGTGGCGTTTTTATGCATCTCGCTGGTGACGTTTTTTGCGATGAAATCAGCGCCCGGCAGCTTTTTATCGATGAACTTGCAAATGGGTGGGATGAGCACGGCAGCTGGTCAGTTGAACGTCTCGCCTGTTGTGATGAAAGCGCTCGTGGATTATTACCATCTCAACAGTCCTTGGTATGTTCAGTGGTGGTCATACGTTCAGGGATTTATAACCCTTCATATGGGTACATCGTTTGAGTATCCAGGCATGGAGACCGAAAAATTAATTGGCATGGCATTTCCATTTTCCATCAAGATCGCTCTGATGGCCGTGGCCACTGGGGTGATCATCGCCATACCGATTGCGATTATCTCCTCCGTTAAGGAAAACGGCTGGATGGATATCTCCTTGATGTTCTTAGCCATGATCGGCACGTCGTTACCGTCCTATGTGGTTGCGGTGCTCTTAATCGTCGTGTTTGCGCTTTGGCTGCACCTGTTGCCTGTAATCGGTTATACACACTGGCAAGACTTCGTGCTACCCGTATTGTCTCTGGCCATCCCCATGGTAGGATCCATGTCGCGGTATCTGCGAAACAGCTTGTTAGATAGTTTGCATAGTGAATATATCGTCGGCGTCATCGCCAAAGGTGGCAGTATGCGCACAGCCGTGCTATCCCATGCTCTGCGAAATTCGCTGTTACCTCTTATCACTGTGGTAGGGCCACAACTGGCGGGCCTTATGACAGGCACGGTGCTCATTGAACAGATGTTTAACCTGCCTGGGCTCGGTCACTTCTTTACGGGGGCCGCTAGCACGCGGGATTACCCGCTTATTATGGATTCGGCGCTGCTTTACGCAACCGTGATTCTCATCATGAACTGGCTGGTTGATCTCACATATGGACTGCTCGATCCGCGTATCCGGCGAGCGGGAAATACGGGTTAAGGAGGAACGCGCATGCCAAGCAGTGTTGCAAAAACCGCAGGAGATCTGAATGCGCGGGTAGACTTGACGGGAGTTACGAGGAAAAAGCGCACCATGTTAACGCTTTTGTGGTCGCGTTTTAGGCGCAATAAAGCGGCTATGCTCGGCGCTGCCTTTGTGGCGATCCTGGTGCTTTGCGCCATCTTCGCTCCCGTGATCGCACCGTACTCGTATCAGCAAACCAACTTTTTGGCAACTTACCAGCCGCCGTCTTGGCAGCACTGGTTTGGGACTGACGAGCTTGGTCGGGACATGCTCAGCAGACTCATTTACAGTCTTCAGACCGCGTGTATCGTCGGCTTTGGAGCAGAGATTGTGGAGCTTACCCTAGGACTCTTTCTAGGCGCGATTGCTGGGTATGCAGGCGGCACGATCGATGCCATTCTCATGCGCATCGTAGACATCGTGTATGGTTTTCCAACATTTCTTTTTAGCATTATTTTAGTAGTCTTGTTGGGACACACAATTATCGCCATCTTGATCGCAGTCGCTGCCACAAGTTGGGTCGGCATGGCACGTATCGTTCGCAGTCAAGTCTTGATCGTGAAACAGTCAGACTACATCGCCGCAGCGAGAGGCATGGGCGCTTCTTGGTGGCAGATCATCAGACGCTATGTGTTGCCAAACTCTCTGGGACCGATTGTAGTCGCTGTGACTTTTGGGATACCAGCAAACATGGCGATCGAATCAGGGTTGAGCGCGCTTGGACTTGGTGTGGAACCACCTACTCCGAGTTGGGGGGAACTGATCACAAACGGCCAACAGGCGATGTTTTCATTTCCGTATCTGCTGATCTTCCCGGCGCTCACATTTGCGCTCACCCTCATGAGTTTCACATTTTTGGGGGATGGATTGAGAAACGTATTTGATAGTAAGAGCTCAAGTTGATCGGATGTAGTGGTGTGTAGTGGTCGTAAAGATGTTCATGACGGTAGCGCTGATGCGCCATCACAGGCGATAAGATTATATGGTATGATTAGGCATTTTTCAGGAAGGGAGGAATGTACCGTGGGCGCATTGTTACAGGTAGACGGTCTTAAGATCGAATTTCGGCGAGACGGTAGCGTTTCTCGGGCAGTGAATCAAGTGAATTTAAAAGTGGACGAAGGTCGCTCCCTTGGCATTGTTGGGGAAAGCGGCAGCGGTAAGAGTGTCACGGTTAAGGCTGCGATGCGACTCCTTCCAAAGTACGCGAAAATCTTACAAGGGTCGATTTCATTTTCTGGAGTAGAGGTGCAAAAGCTGCACGAGGGCGCCATGCGGCTAATCCGTGGACGTGACATGGGGATGGTCTTTCAGGATCCGCATGCTTATCTGAATCCGACAAAAACCATTGGTGCACAGATGGTGGAACCGATGCTCTTTCATAGACTGTCAGGCAAACAAGATGCAAAGCAGCGAGCGATTGAATTGCTGGGGCAGGGTTGGATCCCGAGTCCAGCACTGCGCATGACTCAGTATCCGTTTGAGTTTAGTGGTGGCATGTTGCAACGCGTGATGATCGCCATGGCTCTGATGGCAGGTCCCAAGCTACTGATTGCAGACGAGCCGACCACGGCGCTCGACGTAACTGTACAAGCGCAGATCTTACGGCTTTTAGGCAGGCTAAAAGATGAACGGAACATGGCGTTGATCCTCGTGACGCATGATCTGGTGGTGGCGGCCAAGA
>JAKACU010000173.1 GCA_021821185.1 Bacillota bacterium | reverse complement strand
AGGATATTCACTTGCATCATTTCGCTCGCGAAAGCAGGGATTGCTATGCTCCATCTCGGCGCACTGCTCGGCGGTCAAAGGGTAGTCTTCCTTACTATGCAATTCTTCTAAGCGCAATAAACGCTTGTGTTTGGTTCCGAGTCCATGTCTCATCAAGGTACTTTGCACGGCAACTGGCGTTATTTCAATACCTTGCGATTGCAGCATCTCTGCGACACGCACACATCCCAGCGTCGGGTGTGCCAGATTACTGTCAATAATACGTTGTGCGACAGATTCAGGCAAACCCCTGCCTCCCCGATTTTTGGCACCTTGGCTGTCTCTCAAGCCAACAATCCCCTGGGCCAAATATCGGTCTCTGTACTTGTAAAACTGAGTACGCGAAATACCCCGCTCCCTGCAGACGCGACTTACGTTGCCAATGGTTTGCGCCAGCCGTAATAAACCAAGCCGCTCATAGGCGACTTTATCCTCCGGAGACATGGACATATCGGGAATGCACGTAATCGTTCGGACAGAACTATCCATATCGACAGCTTCTGTGAAGGGGCAATAGAAGCAAAGCTCTACGTCCACTTCCCCTTGAAGTGGACAGCGTACCCGTCCTCGCACAATATCGTGGCGCTTGCCGAGCATGTCTCCCTCACTTGGAGCTTCCCGCGAACCGACCATCAATTTCACCTACGATAATCGCAGTAATCAAACCCATCAACTTTATTATGCAATTCTGACAGAGACTCGAAAGATCATACCTCACCACATTTATTAGTACAATCGGACTATTAAATAGCAATATAAAAGGCCGCGTAACATACGCGACCGCAAAACGAGTAGCTCTGACCCCACGATAGAACTAGACAGCCGACCATATCTGCCGCACCGTTTGGCAGCCATAGTCCATTGTCCTTCATTATTTTACTTAATCCCCGTCGTCGCAATTCCCCGTACAAAATGACGCTGAAATACGAGAAACACTATAATCATAGGCAGTGTCAGCATGATGTCGCCGGCAAGCACGCTATTCCAAAAAGCATTGTATTGGTTGTAAAAGGAATTCAAGCCGACCGGCAAAGTATACATACTTTGCGATGTCTCCAAGAGCACGGGCCATAAAAAGGAATTCCAATTACCTTGAAAGGTGAAAATGGTTTGCGCGGACAACATCGGTCCTGCCAGCGGAAGAAACACCCGGAAAAACACACCCCAGTGCGTGAGACCATCAATGCGCCCTGCTTCTTCAAGGTCTTTAGGCATGCCTAAAAAGAACTGCCGGGCTAAGAAGATCATGAATGGGCTCATCAAAAACGGTATAGTTAATCCCTGATACGTATTGATCCAACCCCACTGCGCCAAAAGCATGTAGATGGGAACCAGCACAACCTGACCGGGAATCATCATAATCGCTAAAAATACATAGAAAAGCAAGCCCCGTAAGGGAAATTTGAGCCGCGCAAAAGCATAACCGGCTAACGTATTGACAACAAGATTTCCAATTGTCACAATAAGTGCCACGATTATACTGTTTAGCAGCCATCGCCCAAAGGGAAACTGGGTTATAATGTCTCGATAGCTGGTAAAGCTCAGCTGATTTATGGGAACCCAAGAATTAAATACTTGTGCGGTGGGTTTCAGTGATGTGTACACAGACCACAAGAATGGCCCCAACGCAATAACGGCATACAGAATGGCTGCTGCATAAAAGAATAACTTGCCGACGCTAACTTTCGTTCGCTTGTCTCGCATCATGCCCCTCCTAATCCTCCTTACCCAAGATCAGATTTTGCAGCAGGGTCAAAATGAGAATGATGGCGAACAAGGTAAAGCCCATTGCAGACGCATAGCCCATGTTCATATCCTTGAATGCCTTGTTAAATAGATCAAGCACAACGGACATGGTAGCTCCCATGGGACCTCCATTGCCTTGTGAAACCACATATACACTGTCAAATACCTGAAATGTTCCGATCATACCCATGACGATGACAAGAAAAGACGTTCTTCGTAAAAGTGGTATCGTTATATATCGTAACAGCGAAAATCCCTGCGCACCATCTATGGCGGCTGCTTCGTAAACCTCTTCTGGTATATCCTGAAGTCCTGCCAGATAAATAATCATAAATTGCCCCACCGTAGACCAAACAGCCATTACCATCACTGAGGGCAACGCAAAATTCGGATCAAAAAAGTAATTGGGACCGTGAATTCCAAATTTTAATAAGATAGTGTTCAGTAATCCAGTCGGATTGAAGATGAAAATAAACATGACAGCCACAGCCACCGTGGATGTTACGGTAGGCAGGTAGTAGATAACCCGAAACAGGGATTTCCCCTTAATTCGATCCACGGCTAGTGCAAGAAGCAGTGCGATCGCAGTTTGTACCGGCACAACCCCGAGTGAGTATTCTGCTGTATTCGATAATGCTTGTAGAAAAACAGGATCGACAAATAGGTGCAAGTAATTATCAAGACCGGCCCATGACGCATTTTGCGGATCAAGATACGAAAAGTGAAAGAAACTAAGGTAAAACGAATAGATAATGGGTCCGCCAATAAAGACCGCCAACGAGACAAACGCCGGTAAAACAAATAGGTATCCGGCAACAGCCTGACTGACCGCGTTGCGGCTGACACGCCTGCGCCTGCGCACAGGAGACGCCTCTACGCTATCCATCATGATGGTTCATTCCCTTATTTCGGCGCAAGTCTAAACGACTTGCGCCGATTGATGTATTGGAGGAGAAAGTCGGGTTCACTTAGTACTGGCTTTGACTTGTGAGCGTGGCGATGGCGTTTGACAGAACCTTTTGCGGTGACTGATGTTTCAAAATGCCGGCTTCTGTCGCGTTATTGATCGCATCCACAAAGTTTTGGCCAAGTGTTCCAAACTGGTACGGTGCAGCTTGTTTTACGCCATCAACGAACGCTTTGTAAGACGGGTTTTTCGAAAGAAACACATTTTGCTCGCTGGTACGAGACGGAATCGCTAAACCGGATAGTGCTGTCAATTTCTCCGCTTGTGGGCCTGTCATGAAGAACAGCAGTTTCGCGGCTTGCTCAGGATATTTTGTCGATTTAGCCATCGAATAGCTAACCGTATAAATCATGTTGTAGTCCTTGCCATTGATGCCCGGGAATTTGGCAATACCATAATTCAATTTAGGAGCTGTCTGCTGCATGAAAGGAATGATCCAGGCACCTTCAGCCGCCATAGCCACTTTACCTTGCGCAAATGGCTCGCCAGCCCATGATCCACCTTGAGCGCTGGGTTGAAGCATGACACCGTCTTGCTGCATGGTCATAAAGTATTGCAGACCGCGGCGATTGGCTGGATTTGGGAAGGTCGCTTGGTTGCGCGCGCCATTGTAATAATTGCCG
>JAKACU010000172.1 GCA_021821185.1 Bacillota bacterium | reverse complement strand
GCGGCTGTATAAAGAGATCCAGGATCTTTCAAAGGAAGCGAAAAATCCCGTTTGGGTATTTGGGTTTACGCGCGATGTCCACGAATTGATGGCTGTTTCTGACCTGGTCATCACAAAAGCGGGCGGTTTAACGGTGAGTGAGGCGCTCGCGATGGAACTGCCTATGCTCCTGTACAGACCCATACCCGGACAGGAAACGAAAAATGCCGCGTTTTTGGTGCGCTCCCGCGTGGCTGTATTTGCGCGCAATCGAAAACAGGTCAATGCCTATGTGGAACGTCTCTTAAGCGATCACGGCGCACGACTTAAAAAGATGCGCACAAACACCAATACGATTCGAAAGGCGACAGCAGCTTCAGACATTGCCAAAGGGCTGGCGCGCGTAACGCTTCAATCGGAGCCTGCGATGCAAGATCTCCCCTCGACCGATCGCCTGATAGCAAAACAATCATGAAGATCTTGTTTAAACCGATTGCAAAACCGTACATGCTGGCTTCGTTGACCAGCTTAATGCTGGTCGAATTCGTGCGAAATGCACTGATTCTTTCGCTTTTGCCCAATCTTGGCGTTGATGTTTCAGGTGTGACGCCTGCCATTGTTGGGCTCGCGATCAGTGTGCACTATTTTTTTGACAACATCTTGCGAACGCCTATGGGGATGCTTGTTGATCGCTATGGTCACAGGCTGGCCCTTAGCGTTGGCCTTATCGTAGCAGCCCTTGGCTTGCTGCTTATCGCTCGCGCTGATACGCCTTTGACCCTGATTGCAGGCGGAGGCTTGTTTGGCATTGGCGCATCGCCGCTTTGGCCAACAGTCATCAGTGCCATCACGTCGACATGTAAAGAAGAAGAAAAAGCAAGCTCGATGGGTTATGTCTATACGGCATGGCTCATCGGCGGCGGCGCAGGACCTGTGCTCATCAACTTTATTTTTGTCTGGTCTTTGCGGGCGGCATTTACTGTGCTGGTTTCCCTTCTGCTGATTGCCGGGTTGCTGTCTTTAACTGTGCGCATCAAGCATCATGCTCACGTCACCATGCGCGAAACGATTTCGGCTATTGACTTGCGTAGATATTTCCGGGAAATCATCGTACACTTAAAGGAGATACGCATTCTCTTTCCCGGAATGTTTGTCCAGACTTTTGCGATCGGCGTTCTGATTCCCATTTTAACGCCCTATGCCCGCTTGGTGCTCGGTGTCAGCCCGCAGATGCAAAGTTTGGCCATCATTTTGGTGGGAGGCGCAACAGTCATTTTGCTGCCCGTCATGGGGCGCTTGGTGGACCGCGTGGGAGCACGCCCCTTTTTGTCGGGGGGGTTCTTGCTTTGCTCAGCAATGCTGGTGCTGTTTTCCTTGCAACGATCGATCGGGCCGGCACTCATTTTCATGGTTCTGCTTGGCATTTCCTACTCGATGATTCTGCCCTCTTGGAACTCTGTACTTGATCGTTCTATTGCGCACGACAAGCGCGGCGCTATGTGGGGTATGTTCATGACCATCGAGGGGCTCGGCACTGCTACAGGGCCCTTATTTGGCGGCCACTTGTGGGATTCCATCAGTCCTCAAGCGCCGTTTTTGCTCAGCGCCATCGTAGTAGGGACCATGGGTATTCTTTATTTGTTTTTACGCCTGCCCGGATTGGAACGGTACCTGCGACCAACCACCAAAGCTTCCTGACAGGGTCCTAAAGGATTGATACCCTGTGTCCTTATTCATCATCTTGCTTTTGATCATCCTGTTGTGGGGCATTTATGCGCCGCTGGCTGATCTCTTGTTTCATGTACTTCATATTGGCACAGTGTATCGCGGTGACGAGTTAAAAAGTGAAATCACGCTCACTTTTGATGACGGACCGGATCCTGTGTACACGCCAGCCTTGCTTGATTTGCTCGATCAGTATAAAGCTCGCGCCGTATTTTTTGTCGTTGGCAAATGCCTGGAAAAATACCCTGATTTGGTGTATCAAATTCACCAGCGCGGCCACGTCATCGGCGTACATACCGAGCGTCACGTCAACGCATGGTTTACCTCGCCTTGGCGCATGCGGCGGGAGATCGTACGTACCAATGACATGCTCGAACGCATTATTGGTGAACCTGCGGTGTATTTTCGGCCGCCTTGGGGCCGCTTCAACCTTGTTTTAAAAAGCCAGTTGAATAAGCTTCACCTGACACCCGTTCTGTGGACCTATGCCTGTCAGGATTGGGCACCGGGTGACCGTGCGAAATCGATTGCTCACATGATCATGAGCCGGGCCCAAAACGGAGCCATTATACTTTTGCATGACAGCGGCGGAGCACCGGGGTCACCGAAAAATACATTGAATGCGCTTAAAGCAGCCATCCCGCGCTTGCAGGAAATTGGCTTTACGATTGGTCTAGGCCCTTTGTTTGAAGCGCAAGCGGCGGCCACAAAGCGCAAGGTGCATGTAACGCGTCTGTCGCAAAAGCTCATTCGACCCATCTGGAAAATTTGGGACAATATTTACAACAAGACGGAGCACGTCTATCCTATGACGCGCATCTTTCGGCTCAATGTCGGACACTGGCATTTCGGGCCGCGCTATCCGGAAAGGCTTGTCTCGGGTACGCCGTCCGGATTACCAGTAGGACCTGACGGTGTGGTAACTGCACGCGTAACGGAAGCGAAAGGTCAAGTTGCCGCGGCCATTCAGCCGATTTTGCGTGATGGGGATTTGCTCGTTGAGATGCACATGCAAATTGTCGCCTTGCAAGAACTTATTAAGATCCCTTCCCCGGAAAAGATGGCTGTACGGGGCTTGCGTGAAGTGCGTGACAGCATGCACGGCATCGCCCGCGCTCTTATCTATGATGATCGCTATCGGCAGGCACAAGGCGTGTTTGGTTACACCTTAATGCATCGCGGTATTGAACGTTTGGGATTTCACGTAGAAACAATCCCACCAACTTTAAACAATAAATGGGTATCCCTTTTAACAAAATTGATCATGGTCTTGCATCACCCGCTAGGTCTAAAGCGCCTGAAATCGGGACTTGAAGACATGGAACTGCGCCTTGTGTGGATGACAAGAAATGAAGTCTTGGCGAAATATTACGATGGGGATATTCCCTCTACGGTTCCTACCGTCAGTCAATTGATTGACTTATACCCTCTGGTGAAAAAGTAAAAACCGTTTGCGATCACCTGGTCGCAAACGGTCTTCTTTTCTTATGGAGATGACGCGCTCTGTGACCGGAAGCGTTATTTCGCCACAGTCCAGGTGCCGCGCATCCAGCCATTTGTCATCATCGGGCCCATCCAGCCACGTGAACCTGTGCCGCATGCTGCGTCACACTGCCAGTTGTATGTGCCAGCTGTGGCAAATTTGAGTTCCGCCGTAACGGTGGCGAAGGTTTC
>JAKACU010000043.1 GCA_021821185.1 Bacillota bacterium | reverse complement strand
AAAGAGTATGTGGAGGCTTTTTATCGCTATCCTCGGTTGCAAGGTGGTTGCGTGTGGGAATGGCTTGATCATGGAATTTTGCGCCATACAAAAGATGGTGAAGCGTTTTACGCCTATGGTGGGGATTTTGCCGATGAACCTCATGATGGCAATTTCGTTATTGATGGGATGGTTTTTCCCGATCATACGCCATCGCCCGCACTTCTCGCGTATAAAAAGGCGATACAGCCGGTTTTCGTTTCAGTCGTTGATTTGCGCGCTGGAACGGTGTCTGTAACCAATCGTTTTGATTTTCTGCCACTAAATGTGCTTCGCTGCGAATGGCGAATCATGTCCGAAGGGCGCACGGTGCAAGAAGGGTTTATCAAGTTGCCACCGGTAAAAGCTCGTGATAGCACAGAAATCACGATCCCGTATACGTTAACCTTGTTACCCGATGTTAGCTACGATTGCGTCTTACAGCTTGATTTTTTGCTTGAAAAAAGTCAGCGTTTTGCCAATCGCGGATTTGAGATAGGTTTTGCCGAATTCCCGTTAGCTGAAGTACAAAAGACAGTTCGTATAGGCATCGCTGTACCCGTGACAGACAAGAAACTTTTTGTCAGAGAAACGAATAGTACCCTTACGATTGCTGGCTTTGACTTTTCGCTAGCCTTTAGCAAAATCGATGGTGTGATGACCTCGTGGTCGTATCACGGCATCGCTCTGTTGCAAAAGGGATTGCACCCGTATTTTTGGCGTGCCATGATAGACAATGATAACCCGCCGACGAGAGATCCTAACCCTACTTTAGCTTCGTATTGGAAGAATTTTGGCGTGCATCTGCTAATGGATCGCTTGGATAGTTTCTCCACGACATGGCTTGATCCTGGGTTTTCTTTTCAAGTCAAAGTGAAAAGTCGTATAGCGCCGCCTGCGTTAGCATGGGGATTGCAATGTATCATTACATATGTGATCGATGCGTTAGGGACGATTAAAGTAACGACATCGATTGTTCCGACGGGCGTTTATCCACGGGTATTACCGCGTATCGGGATGCAGTTGGATCTGCTCCCTGACTTTTCGCGTGTACTATGGCAAGGGCGCGGACCTGGCGAATCCTATAGTGACAGTCAAGAAGCAATGCGCCATGGCATCTACGAAAAAAGCGTGATGGATCTGCATACGCCTTATGTTTTACCGCAGGAAAACGGCAACCATGTGGATGTTCGTTTTTTATCCATCACCGATGATCAAGGTTATGGCATACACGTAACAGGGGCGCCTGTCTTTCAATTCAGTGCGCATCCTTACTCGACGGAAGTTTTGGACAAAGCGTTGCATACGTATGAACTTAAAGACCAACAAAGAACGACAGTTAACTTGGATTATGCACAACATGGTCTAGGCAGTGCAAGTTGTGGTCCAGGTGTATTGCCACCTTATGAATTGGTGACAGCACCTGTCACCTACACGTTACTGCTTAGGGCGTATGCACAGGATGCGGTGTCTGCGCTTGCGTTATATCATCATCAACAGTTGCATAATTATTAGATTGTATGTATAGTTAATTGCAACGAATGATGGAACGATGGGCGGCGACGGCATGGAAGATATGAGCATGACAAATGTAAAAGGGGTACGTTGTGCATCAGGCGTGATTGGGATCAAAGCCAATGGAGCTACTGATGCGGCACTTTTTGTGGTGAATCGAAAAGCTGCATATGCAGGTGTTTTTACGACGAATCAATTTAAAAGCGCCTGTGTAGAAAGTGCATCCGAGCGTCTGCACGCTGGCAAATCGGTGCAGGCTGTGCTGATTACAAGCGGCAATGCCAACGCAGGCACCGGCCTCGAAGGGCGCGCTGACACGGAACTTTTAGCCGCTGCCGTAGCGAAAGAGATTGGCTGCCATGCTGATGAAGTGATTGTGTTGCATACAGGGGTGATCGGCATTCCTTTGCATGCGGATCGCCTGATTGAACACATACCATCGCTTGTACGCACTTTGTCCGATCAACCAAAAGCAGGTATGGAAGCAGCGCGTGCGATGATGACGACCGATACGGTACCGAAAACGGCGCTTCGTACGATTATGCTTCATGGGAAAAAGTATACGGTGGGCGGAGTCGCCAAGGGTGCTGGCATGATTCACCCAAGGCTTGCGACGATGTTGTCTGTGCTGATCACGGATGCGCCAATCCATGCATCGGCATTACAAGTTGCGTTAGCAAAAGCTGTAAAGACGAGTTTCAATGCGATATCTGTTGATGGGGACACAAGTCCTAACGATAGTGTCATCCTGTTAGCGACAGGTGAAGGCGATCTGTTGACGACAGAGGATGATGAATTTTCAGTGTTTTGTGCTGCACTTGATGAGGTAGCGAATGATCTTGCGCAGATGATTGTACGCGATGCCGAAGGGGCAACGAAGTTTCTTGAAATTGAAGTGTCGCATGCTGTTACACAACGTGAGGCAGAGCAGATCGCAGCTACGGTCGCAACATCGCCTTTGGTGAAAACCGCGTTTTACGGAGAGGACTTCAATCCCGGTCGCATCATTTCTGCCATTGGCCGCTCTGGCGTGACGATTTCTTGGGAGCGCTTGACGATGCAGATCGGCGGACAGATCGTCTTTAGGGATGGGAAGTTTCAGGAGGTTTCACCTGATGATGCTAAGTCGGTAATGGCGCAAAAAGACATTGTGATTGCGATTGACCTTGCAAGAGGAGACGCGCAGTGCCGGTTCTTTACCTGTGATTTGACGCATGACTATGTATCCATCAATGCGGAATATACGACGTGATTGTCGTTATGAGGGGAGGGGATTTCTGTGATTCGTAAAGCCAAAATCGGTGACGTCGATGCCATCGTCAATTTACTTCAAACGTATGCGCAACAAGGGTTGTTGTTGCCGCGTACACGGCAATCGGTTTGTGAGACACTCGCGGCATTTTGGGTAATCGAACATCAAGGTCAGGTGGTAGGTACGGCTGCCCTGCATATCTTAGGGGACGATCTCGCAGAGATTCGCTCGCTCGCTGTGATGGAATTTGTACAAGGTATGGGCTATGGAAGACTGCTTGTCGATGCTTTGTATGACGCGGCGACAATGATGGAAATTCCACGGGTATTGGCGTTGACGTATCAACAACATTTTTTCGATCATTGTGGATTTCACGTCGTAGAAAAAGCATCGTTACACCGCAAGATCTGGAAAGACTGTATTCATTGTAAGAAATTTCCTGTTTGTGATGAAATTGCGATGATTCGTCCGACCGCTTTTTATCAAGAGCAAGAGGAAGAAGAAACCTTGGCGAAAGTGAGTCAAGGCTAACTAGTAGGTACGATGCTGTTTTAAAAAAGCGACGATAACATCTAGTGATTGCCCTGTGCATGTCACAGGTGTCGATACTGTATCTTGCGCTTTGTTGAAAGGAATAACTCGATTGAATCGGCACATCAACCTGAATTCCTGCAAGTAGCCTCCCAATTCAGTGGCGATAACGTGCCTCTACGCCTTTATCGATGAGCAATACTTTCGCTTATGGATCCACACCAGTTAAGCTAGATCATCTGGGTTATTCATCTGGGCCAGTATGCGAAACATGATCGTTATTGCGAGATGTGATAATCCAGGCCATGAGTCGCTCTAAAGGCCAAGTGTTGATTACGCGTTCTTTTGTTATCCAACCTTTTTTCGCCATATCGATACCATACTGTTCAATACGTGTGAGATTTGCGACAGAGTGGGCGTCACTATCGATACTTACCAGACACCCTGCTTCCATAGCACGTCGTAAAAGTAGCGGATCAAGATCGAGGCGTTCAGGATTTGCATTGCATTCGATAGCGACGTTGTGTTCGCGAGCGGCGTTAAATATCTGATCAAAATCAAGGGGGAACGAGTCGCGTCGACCAAGCATTCGTCCTGTCGGATGTGCGAGGATATGCACGTACGGTGATTGGATGGCATACAAGGCGCGCGCGGTCAATTCTGCTTTTGTTTGTCGCATTGCAGTGTGAATCGAAGCGATGACAAAATCAAGTTGACCTAAGATCGTGTCAGGGAAATCGAGCTTGGCACCAGCCGTAATGTCGACTTCAGAACCGTGAAGAATCATGATTTGCGGATATTTTTCGCGCATGCGCAAAATCTCCTCGTGTTGTTCAAGCAAGCGATCATAGGATAGACCATGCGCCACAGTCAACCCTTGCGAATGATCACTGATCGTCATATAACGGTAACCACGATCTACGCAAGCTTTGACCATAGTTTCCAAAGTATCATGGCCATCGCTGTAGGTGGTATGCATATGCAAATCGCCCTGTATATCCGAATGATCAACGAGGGTTTGAGGGTCTTTTGTCATCGATACACCATCTCGAAGAAGCGGGATGATGTACGGTAATCCTGCGTTGGCATAGACCTCATACTCGGAATTCGGTTCGGTTTTTGGCGAAGTTTTCGTGTCTAGCTGTGACTGTTGTTCTGTAAGTCGGTGCAGCACCTCATTATGAAGTGTGTCACCACTTAGGTAGACATTCGCTTTCGCCCATGAGGGTGGCGTAATCAAGAGAACATAAACGGGGATTTTGTGATCTTCAAGCTCGATGATTCGCGCGAAGGCGCGAATCGGTCCCGTCATCGAGCGAACGGGATCCTGCAACCAGTCATCCACAGAAGTTAGTACATAATTTTTTGTTAGTAATATATGCTCTACTTGTTCGGCGATTTCTTGGCTGACGATTTCCTGTTCAATGCCTTCTTGTCGCACGCAGGCAAGGAGCAGGACACGATCTGATAAGGGATCTCGTCGGCGCACACTGCCTGATGGGGCACAGTCGATCACGCCATGTAAGACGGCGAGTTCTTGGAAGACCGCTTGTGCCGCGGCTTCAGCAACTCGCAGGGGAAGGCGCCGTTCACGCTCTTGTAATGCGGTGATTTCTGCGGGCAATTGGGTAAGTATGGAATGAGATAGAGGTAGTTTTTGCTTTTTTCTAAGTGCATCTTGAAGTTGTTCTAAGGATGCAATGTGGTAGCTGTGGTACAACGTCGACGTGGTGCGAGGTCCAATGCCTGGCAATTTTAAAATTTCACACAATGTCATGGGAACAGTGATGGATGCCGCCGTATAGGCCGCATCCATGCCGTGTTCCATGAGTTGTTTGATAACAGACCACATTGTTTGTGAGATACCTTGTGGTTGTATGTCAGGCGTATCTGCGGCATCATCTCGTAAGGCACGAATCGTATCGGCAGCTTTTCGATAGGCAACGGCCTTAGGATGATGTTCTTTTTGTACTTCGAAAAGTGAGGCAAGTAAGCGCAAGTAGCGAGCGATAGTGCGATTATTCATGTATGATGGCATCGAGTTGCTCTGCTAGCATGCGAGACTGCTCCTTTCGATCGTACATGATTGCAAGCGGACTTTGTTGCCAGTTGGCCAAGTCGCCCGCTTGCCAGAGGGCGTAAAAATGCTCGATGGCCCGTTTGGCGTCTGCACTTCGGTCAGGTTCGCCCAATAGTCCAGCATGACATTCGTCAATAAGTCGACTTGCTTCTCCTTTTTGGACCAAGGCCAAAATTGGGCGACCCATACCTAAGTATTCGTACAACTTGGCGGGAACATACGCTCCTGCACCATGCGTTTGATCGCCCACAAGTAGTAAGACGTCGGCTTTTGCCATCCACTCGACGTGTGCACTGTGCGCCACATAGCCGACGATATGGACAACATCTGATAATCCTAGACTGTCCACGAGGTCATGATTATCGTGCTTGCCTGGATAATCGAATACGCCCGCAAAATATACACGTATCTTATCTTTCGGGATAGTCCCACTTGAAATGGCAGCGGCTAAACCTTCTAAAAAACTTTTTGGCGACCTTTTACCATATAAGATACCACCATAATAGATCGTCATCACCGCAGGGTCGCTTACCACGTCATGCGACAGTGTGAGATCGGCACGATCATAGCCGTTAGCAATGACGTGAAACTTTTCTTCCTGTGCTTTGTAGCGTTTGGCAAAGTCATGGCGAAAGGACTCCGTTACAGTGATGACGCGTGTTGCACGAACGATGGCATATGCTTCGAGAAACTCATCGATGCGGTGGCGAAAACCCTCTTGCTTGCGATGTAAATTAGCAACAAAAGGATCGCGAAAATCAAGGATCAGCGGAATTCCCGTGCGTTCACTGAGTGTAGCTGCTACGAGCAAAGAAGAGGCAGGCGGCGATGTCGCGTAGATCGCATGGATGGTCTGCTCTTGTGCGACCTGTAAACCAAGTGCTACGGCTTGATTGATCCACAACATCGTTTCGTCAGGGATCAGTAGCGCATCTTTGACACGTTTGCCTGTGCTGATGATTTTGCGTTTTAAGCTGGGTGATGACATGGTTGTAGATGATGACGTTGTGGTGGTTGATGTCGTTGCACTTTGATCCTTTTTTCGTAGTCTCGATTGCATATGCGTCATAGGGTCATTGGCGCGATAGATAGGAACATCGGATAACGCGTCAAGCAACGAAGCATCCCAAGTCGCACTGTAACGTGCAACTTGGGTAAGAACGATTGGGTTCCAGCCAAATTCTTTGAGATATTGGGCAAACTTAAATGGGCGCTGTACGCCGACGCCGCCGATCGGTGGAAATTCGTGTGCGATAAGTAAGACGTTTTTTTTAGCTAGCATAGAAGGCCTCCTCAGATACGCAATAACGGCGTATCGGACAGGCCATCATGGACGATCGCTTCACAAGCATCAAACACCAAACGGCAAGATGGAGCCATCTGTAAAAGCATCGACAATGCCATACTGTCCCAGTGTTCTTGCCGAATGGTGACAAGTATGACATCGGCGTCGCCAAGGCAAGCTTCGAGTGTGGGCACCGAAAAGTCGTGATGATCCACAGATACCAATGGATCATAAGCCGTTACCTTTGCGCCGCGATGCAATAGTTCTTCAATCAAGGTAACACTCGGGCTGATGCGGTCGTCATTGGAGAAGTTTTTCATTGCAAGCCCAAGGACTGCAAACCGCGTCTGTGTAAAATCAATGCCCCCAAGCTTATGGTCTATGCGGCTTAAGATCGCATTAGGTACATAATCATTGGTCTTTCTTGCCGTCGATAAGATCGGTAAATTGAGGTCCACGGCATCGGCTTTATGTTGCAGATAATAATAGGCATTAGGAATGCAGTAGCCACCTACGCCCGCCCCTGGTGTCAAAAGGTTGACGCGTGGGTGGGTGTTCGCTAATCGAATCAATTCGCTTGTACGAAGCCCTGTTGCTTGGGCTAACTGTGCAATTTCTTGCACCATCGCGATATTCACATCGCGTTGCACATTTTCCACCACTTTAACTGTTTCCGCCATCTCCATGGAAGATGTCTCATGGAATGTGGCGCGGTTAATTCGACGTAAAACTTCTTTGGCATGTTCTATGCTTGCTTGGTTCATACCACCAATAAGTACATCCACGGTCTGGAATTCTTCCATGGCCCGGCCTTCTGCGACGCGTTCTGGTGCGTAAGCGATGTGCACATCGACGCCGATCTGATAAGGGCTGATGCTTTGTAAAAGTGGGATCAAACGTTCGCGGACGGTTCCAGGCACGTGGGTACTACGGTAGAGGATCAAGTCGCCAGGTTTTACGACTTTGGCAAGCTCCTTGGTGGCCGACTCTAAAGCGTCATAATAAGGCACACCTTGAATGATCGGAATGCCCACCGTAACGATATAGGCGCTAACTTCTTGAGCTGCCTTTGCATAGTCTGTAGTTGGTATAAAGAGGTTATTTTGTAAGGCATCTTGCAGATAATATTGGAGTGTATGACCATCATAGCTTTCAATGCTGTCGGTGATTCCTTGCTGCAAACGTTGAATATGCGCCTCATTGACATCAAGGCCAATGACCTTATAGTGATTGCGCGTATAAGACATCGAAAGTGGGAGCCCGATAAAACCGAGTCCAACGATTGCTACAGCGGATACGTTATGTTGTTGTTGATCGATAGATGAATGGTTGGAATCTTGCACAGAGCGTGCCCTCCTAGTAGACCACTTCTTGCAACCCTTATCTTACGTAGTGTAGCGAAGTTTTCCTTAGAGTGTCAAGGCACTGAGTCTAGCGGGAATAGCGAACATTTCACTTGTAAAGATCGTAAATGTTCGTATTCTGTATTGACCGAAGCTAGGATGTATTGATAGACTGAATTTACAAAGAGTAATGGTCATGATGTAGCCAAGGAAAGAGGAACTTGTGTGATTGAACGGTATTCCCTACCGGAAATGGCAGCGATATGGACGTTGTCGAGTCGGTATGACGCCTGGTTAGAAGTTGAGATTGCAGCCACGGAAGCTTTCGCCACCCTAGGCGTGGTTCCGAAGGCCGATGCGCAATTGATTCGTGAAAACGCGCGTGTCGATGTCGACCGTGCGCTTCTTATTGAAAAAGAAACTAGACATGATGTTGTGGCCTTTACGAGGCAAGTGTCAGAGACGTTAGGTCCTGAACGCAAGTGGGTGCACTATGGATTGACGAGTACCGATGTTGTCGATACAGGGCTTGGTGTGCAACTCAAACGTGCAAACACATTACTGCGAGAAAAAATTCAAGGTTTTATCGCCGTGTTGGGACAACAGGCTTTGCGCTACAAAGATACGGTGATGATGGGGCGCACGCATGGTGTTCATGCCGAACCCACAACGTTTGGTCTAAAACTTGCGCTTTACTATGCGGAGATGGTGCGCAACTTGGAACGGTTTGAACATGCGGCAGACACCGTACAGTACGGCAAACTTTCTGGTGCTGTTGGCACTTACGCCAATATCGATCCACGAGTGGAGACGCTTGTGTGCGAACATCTCGGCTTAAAAGCTGCACCGATTTCAACACAAACCTTACAGCGTGATCGCCATGCGGAATACCTTTCGGTGCTGGCCTTGATTGCGACGACGCTCGATAAGATCGCGACAGAAGTTCGTGCGTTGCAAAAGACGGAGATTCGTGAAGTGGAAGAGCCGTTTTATGCTGGACAAAAAGGCTCTTCAGCGATGCCGCATAAACGTAACCCTGTGTCTTGCGAACAACTTTCTGGACTCGCTCGTGTGCTTCGCGGCAATATGCTTGCCGCCTACGAAGATGTCCCATTGTGGCACGAACGTGACATATCGCATTCGTCCGTTGAACGGATCATCCTACCAGACAGTACCATCCTCCTTCATTATATGTTGGCAAAAATCACGAACATTATCGGTAATCTGACTGTTTTTCCAGACAATATGATTCGCAACATGAATCGCACGTTTGGCTTGATTTTTTCGCAACGGGTGTTGCTTGCGCTTATTGAGCATGGTGTGACGCGTGAAACAGCCTATGATGCGGTACAAGCAAAGGCGATGCAGGCTTGGGAAGAGCAACGATCTTTTCGTGAGTTGGTTGAAGAGGTGCCGCTTGTTATTGAGCATTTGACAGCGCATGATCTTGATGCATGCTTTGATTATCGCTTTCATTTGAAACACGTTGATACGATATTGGCCCGTCTGGGCTTGCTTGACACGACTACTTTCTAGGAGGCGCTCTCATGCAACGAGGTAAAATGGTCTATGAAGGGAAAGCAAAACGTTTATTTGAAGTAGAACAACCAGACGTGTTCTTGGTGGAATTCAAGAATGATGCGACTGCACTTAATGGTGAGAAAAAGGGACAGATTGAACACAAAGGTGAACTGAACAACCATATCAGTACAGCGTTTTTTCATGTTCTAGAGAATGCGGGGATCGCGACGCATTTTGTTGAGTCTGTCTCTGACACGGAAATGCTCGTCAAAAAAGTGGAAATTATCGCCCTTGAGGTGGTAACAAGAAATCTTGCGGCAGGAAGTCTGGCTAAGCGCCTTGGGTTGGATGAAGGAACGATGTTATCACGTCCTGTCGTGGAGTTTTATTATAAAAACGACGCGCTTGGCGATCCCTTGATCAACCGCTCGCATGCGCTTGCCATGGGTTTTGCTACACGTGAAGAGATCGATTATTTGGAAGATCAAGCATTAAAAATCAACCAAATTTTACGGGAATTTTTACTTGCTCGCGACCTTACCCTTGTTGATTTCAAGCTCGAATTTGGCCGTTTAACGACGGGTGAACTCGTTTTGGCTGATGAGATCTCACCAGATACTTGTCGCTTATGGGATATCTATTCGCAAGAAAAACTCGATAAAGATCGCTTTCGTCGTGATCTTGGCGGCGTAACAGAAGCGTACCAAGAGATCTGGCGGCGCGTTGGGGGGACAAACGCATGACATGGCAGGCTTTGATTTACGTAACGTTAAAAGGTAGTGTGCTTGACCCGCAAGGCGCGGCTGTGACTAAAGCGTTGCACGCCATGCAATACACGAATGTGCATGATGTCCGCGTGGGCAAGTACCTTGAAGTGGTTTTTGATGCTGACAATGAGCAAGCAGCAAATGAACAAGTGCAAGCGATGTGCGCAAAGTTTTTGACGAACCCAGTCATTGAAACGTATACCTATCGCTTGGCGGAGGTAGTGTCGTGAAGACAGCCGTCATTCAATTTCCAGGCAGCAATTGCGATGTTGATGCGGTTAAAGCGGTGCAGAGCACGACAACAGGAACAGCTGAGCTTGTCTGGCATACGACAAAAGATCTTTCTGCTTACGATGTGATCGTGGTACCGGGTGGCTTTTCTTACGGGGATTACTTGCGTGCCGGTGCGATTGCGCGGTTTTCACCTGTCATGGATGCGGTGGCGACAGAGGCTGAGCAAGGCAAATTGGTCATTGGTATCTGCAATGGATTTCAGGTTTTGACCGAAGCAGGGCTTTTGCCTGGTGCTTTGCGACAAAACGAATCCTTGCAATTTCGCTGTGAAATGGCACAGCTTGTTGTAGAAAATACAGACACGCCTTATACGCGCTCATATCAGGAGGGTGAAGTGTTGCGTATTCCGATCGCGCATGGCGAGGGCAATTATTATGCCGATGATGCGACGGTACAAGAGCTTGAGAAAAATGGACAGATTGTTTTTCGGTATGTTAAAGAGCATAACCCCAACGGTTCGGTAGGTGACATCGCGGGCATTGTAAACATTCGGAGAAATGTCCTTGGTATGATGCCCCATCCTGAACGCGCTGTCCACGAACTTTTAGGTTCTGCCGATGGTGTGCGGCTTTTTACGTCGATTTTTACTACCTGGAGGGACGCACATGGCACACGGTGAACCAACGCCACAACAGGTGCAAGAAGAAAAAATTTATCGCACATTTGGTCTAACCGAGGAAGAATACGAAAAAATCATTGCTTCGTTAGGTCGGTTACCTAACTATACAGAGACAGGCATCTTTAGTGTCATGTGGTCTGAGCATTGTAGTTACAAAAGTTCACGGCCTGTCTTGCGCCGTTTTCCCACAACAGGTGAGCGTGTGTTGCAAGGACCTGGTGAAAATGCTGGCATTGTTGACATTGGCGATAACCTTGCGGTGGTTTTCAAGATGGAAAGTCACAATCATCCGACAGCGATCGAGCCTTATCAAGGTGCGGCGACGGGTGTTGGCGGTATTATTCGCGACATTTTTACGATGGGTGCAAGACCGATCGCGATGTTAAACAGTCTACGCTTTGGCGAATTAAACGACGCACACAATCGTTATTTATTTTCCCATTCTGTCGCTGGTATCGGCGGTTATGGTAATTGTATTGGCATTCCGACGGTCGGCGGCGAAGTTGTGTTTGATGATCGCTATTCACATAATCCGCTTGTCAATGCAATGTGCGTCGGTTTGATCGCGCATGACAAGATTGCGACAGGTACGGCGAGCGGCACCAACAATCCGGTTCTCGTGGTGGGTGCCAAAACCGGACGCGATGGTATCCATGGCGCCACGTTTGCTTCGGCGCAAGATCCACACGCTAAAGAGCGTTCTGCGGTGCAAGTCGGTGATCCCTTCATGGAGAAGCTGTTGCTTGAAGCGTGTCTTGAATTGATTGACACCGGAAAGGTGATTGGTATCCAGGATATGGGCGCAGCTGGCCTTACCTCTTCTTCTGCTGAAATGGCGAGCCGTGCTGGTAGTGGCCTCGTGCTTGACGTCACGAAAGTACCTGTGCGCGAAACAGCGATGACGCCTTATGAAATGATGCTGTCTGAGTCGCAAGAACGCATGCTTGTCGTGATGGAGAAAGGCGAAGAAGACATCGCCTATGCGATTTTTGAAAAATGGGGCTTGGAAGCGACGGCGATCGGTCATGTAACCGACGACGGTTTTTTACGCATCGTTGAAGGCGAAACGATTGCGGCGCAAATTCCTGTAACGGCATTGGTGGATGAAGCGCCGATTGCTTATCGGCCCTCTTTGCGACCACGTTATCTGGATGACTTGCGGGTGGATCGGCCTGTCTGTCACGTCGCATCAAGCATGACAGACGAACTCGTGGCATTGCTGTCGCGTCCAACGATCGCGAGTAAAGAATGGGTATATGACCAATATGATTCGATGGTGCGTACGGAGACGTTTGTGCGACCCGGATCTGATGCTGCTGTCGTTGGAGTTCCTGGCACCAAAAAAGCGTTGGCTTTCGTGACGGATGGCAATGGCAAATACGTTTACTTGGATCCCTTCCAAGGTGGAGCCATGGCTGTGGCTGAGGCGGCCCGCAATTTGGTCTGCTCAGGCGCGCAACCGCTAGCTGTCACTGATTGCCTGAACTATGGCAACCCTGAAAAACCAGAAGTTTTTTATCAATTGGAACAATCGGCAGATGGTATCAGTCGGGCTTGTGAAGTGTTTGCCACGCCTGTTATCGGCGGCAATGTCTCTTTATACAATGAGTCACATGGTGTTGATATCTATCCGACGCCTGTGATTGGTATGGTAGGTTTGATTGAACACGTCAAAGATATCATGACAAGTGATCTGAAAGCGCCAGGCCATGCTCTTTACCTGCTTGGTGATCTTTTTGCGGGGCTTGATGATGGCTTGGGAGGTTCAGAGTATCTCCATATGCGGGATCCTATGCATCATCTGGATTATGCTTTGCCAGCTTTTGTCTTTGATCATGAAAAAGCGGTGCAAGATGTTTGTTTACAAGCGATCCAAGAGGGATTGCTTGATGCAGCTCATGATGTGTCCGATGGTGGATTGCTCGTTGCTGTGGCCGAAATGGCCATGACAGAAAACAAACTTGGCGTACAGGTTCATTTGTCTCCAGATCATGCTCTTAGTGCCAATGATCTTTTAGCTGTGTTTTTTGGTGAAAGTCCATCTCGTATCATCGTTGAAGTAAGAGAGCAAAACGAACAGGCATTGGCGTCTTTAGCAAAAATGCATGGTGTTCCTTGTGTGCGCCTGGGTGAAGTTACAACAGATAGCACGTTTACCGTTTACATTGATCAAGACGTGGTTGTTCAAGCAAACATACAGGAGCTTGAAACCGCGTGGCGAGGAGCCATTGGGTCATGGATGAATGGATGATGCATTGTAGTGACAAGATGCATGAAGAATGTGGTGTATTCGGCATTTTCGGGCACCCGCAAGCAGCTCAGCTCACGTATTATGGTCTTTATGCACTGCAGCATCGCGGACAAGAAAGTGCAGGTATTGCGACAGTTGATGGTTTGACGATGCATAGTCATCGTGCGATGGGGCTTGTGACGGAAGTGTTTGCGGGAAATCGGTTGCAAAGTCTTAAGGGTACGGCCTCTGTTGGTCATGTGCGTTATTCGACGGCTGGGGCAAGCAATGTCGCTAATGCCCAACCACTTGTGTTTAGCTTTCGGCAGGGCAATCTGGCGATGGCGCATAACGGCAATCTGGTCAATGCAAGGCAACTGCAAAACCATCTCGAAGGCCAGGGAAGCATTTTTCAGACGACGAGTGACACCGAGGTCGTGGCTCACTTGATCGCGCGCGGCGCCTTTCCAACGATTGCGGAAAATGTGCGCGTCAGTCTTTCGATGCTAAAAGGTGGCTTCGCCCTTGTGATTTTGACAGATGATCAGTTGATTGCACTTCGTGATCCACAAGGACTGCGTCCGCTTGCTCTTGCACGCATGGGCGATGCGTATGTGGTGGCCTCGGAAACGTGCGCTTTTGATACGATCGGCGCGGAATTTGTTCGCGATGTAGAACCGGGCGAAATGATCATCATAGACAAAGCTGGCCTGCATAGTGAGCGCTATGCATCATCGGCGAAAAAGGCTTTGTGTACCTTTGAGTATATCTACTTTGCGCGACCTGACAGTGATATTGACGGTTTCAATGTGCACATGGTGCGTAAACAACTTGGTCGTGTACTCGCTCGGCAAACGCCCGTTGAAGCCGATGTGGTCATTGGTGTGCCTGATTCGAGCATATCCGCTGCCATTGGATTTGCGGAAGAATTAGCGATACCGTATGAAATTGGGCTTATTAAAAATAAATACAGTGGGCGTACGTTTATCCAACCTTCGCAAGATTTGCGCAGCCTAGGCGTACGGTTGAAGTTGAATGCTGTGCGAAAGATCGTGGCAGGAAAGCGCGTGGTTATGGTGGATGATTCGCTTGTGCGCGGCACGACAAGCGCGCGCCTTGTCAGTCTCTTACGCGAGGCGGGCGCCACAGAGGTTCATGTGCGTATTACGTCGCCACCGGTCAAGCATTCATGCTATTACGGGATTGATACATCGGCTCGTGAAGAATTGATCGCAGCAAGAAAGACGGTAGAAGAGATTCAGGAGTTTATTGGAGCTGACAGTTTAGCCTATCTTGATGAAGCTGGCATGCTTTCGGTATTTGGTGTCGATGATGTGATGCATCATGGATTTTGCAATGCCTGTTTCACAGGAAAGTATCCTACCGATGTGTATCCCTCTCGTTCGTTAGAAAGGTAGTGGTGATGTGGGGCAATACGATGATGATTTGTACCGCGCTTCTGGTGTCGATATCGATGCTGGAAACGAAGCTGTGAACCGTATTAAACCGCATGTTTTGCGCACCATGCGAAAAGAAGTGTTGGGTTCTTTGGGCGGCTTTGGAGGCGGTTTTCTCTTTGATAAAAATCGCTATGATGAACCTGTTCTTGTGTCGGGCACGGATGGCGTCGGGACAAAGCTCAAGCTTGCCTTTGCGCTTGATTGTCATGATACGATCGGTATCGATGCCGTTGCGATGTGCGTCAATGATATTTTAGCGATGGGTGCTGAACCGCTGTTTTTCCTTGACTACTTTGCGACAGGGAAATTGTCACCTGCTGTCATGGAGCAAGTCGTCAAAGGTGTCGCCGAGGGTTGTGTGGATGCTCATGCTGCGCTGATTGGCGGTGAAACAGCTGAGATGCCTGGGATGTATCCTGATGGCGAGTATGATCTGGCGGGTTTTGCTGTAGGCGTAGCCGAAAAATCCCGTATGATGGATAAAAACGCCGTGAAAAAAGGGGACATCTTGCTCGGATTACCTTCGTCTGGGGTTCATTCTAACGGGTTTTCTATGGTGCGAAAGCTCATCGATGATCATCACATTAATCTCATGGACACGTCGCCTGAACTTACTGGAACGATAGGCGAAGCATTGCTTGCACCGACGCGAATTTATGTGTCGTCTGTCTTACCGTTGTTAGAGACGATCTCGTTATCCGGTATGGCGCATATCACAGGCGGCGGCTTAACGGAAAATGTGCCGCGCGCTTTGCCTGACGGACTTGGTTGCGAGATTACGTTGGGTTCATGGCCTATGCCGGCTATTTTTTCGTATTTGACTGGGCTACAAGAGATATCGCACGAAACTTTGTATCGGACTTGGAACATGGGAATCGGGTATGTCTTAGTGGTGCACGAAGAGGACGTTACTACGACATGCGATAAACTTCGGGAGTTTGGCGAGACACCTTATGTCATCGGTCGTGTCATTGCTGGTGACGGCGTTGTTTATGTAGGGGAGAATCAACTTGATGGATAAGGTGTCTATCGCGGTTTTCGCGTCAGGTGCAGGATCGAATGCGCGCCATTTGATTGAGCTTGAACGAGCAAATGCATTGTATCCAGCGCATGTTGCTGTCCTTGTGAGCGATCAACCGGATTGTCAGGCGGTAGCTTTTGCACGTTTGGCGAACATTCCTGTGTGGGCCAAAAGGCACAAAGAAGCCGGGGGCAAGGAAGCATTTGAACGAGCAGTCGTCTCCTTTTTGCACGAAAACGACGTTCGTTTGGTGGTCTTAGCTGGGTATATGCGTCTTGTCGGAAGTGTACTGCTGGATGCTTACGAAGGGCGAATCATTAACTTACATCCGTCCTTATTACCGGCTTTTAAAGGTCTTGATGCGATCGGACAAGCTCTTGATGCTCGCGTGCAGCAAACAGGGGTTACCGTTCATTATGTGACGGCAGGACTTGATGATGGCCCTGTGATTGCCCAGACACCAGTGGCTATAGAACCAACAGATACGAAAGAAACGCTTAGTGCACGTATACATGAAGCTGAGCATGAACTGCTTCCCGAAGTTGTTCGCACATTATGTCTTTTGCTAAGGGAGAACGACGACAAATGACTAGAGCTTTGATCAGCGTATCGGATAAGACGGGTATTGTAGAATTCGCGCGCGCGCTACAAGAAGCCGGCGTGGAGATTATCTCGACAGGCGGGACGTATCGCACGTTACAAGAAGCTGGGATTGCTGTTCAAGAAGTATCCGCAGTAACAGGGTTTCCTGAGATGATGGATGGTCGAGTTAAAACGTTGCATCCGATGATTCACGGCGGGTTGCTTGCGCTGCGTGACAACGAAGCGCATGTTAAAGCAGCGCAAGAGCACGGAATTACGATGATTGATTATGTGATTGTGAATCTTTACCCTTTTGCAAAAACGATCGAGAAACAAAATG
>JAKACU010000042.1 GCA_021821185.1 Bacillota bacterium | reverse complement strand
ATAAATGATTGCCATGTTTTACAACCCTCTAATTTAGCAGCTTCAAAGTAACTTGGATCTAGACCTTGCATGGCTGATAAAAAAATAACCATGCAAAAACCATAATAAGTCCAACTTGCTGCAACTATAATCGCACCTAGTACGGTTTGAGGATCACCTAACCAAGGCAAGGCCAAAAAATTGAGGCCAAAAAAGCGCAACGTTGAATCGAGCACACCGAAGGTTGGATCGTAAATCCAGTTCCACACGATGCCCACTGCAACGAGCGATATCACGACGGGCATAAAATACGTTACTCGAAAAAAGCTGATACCACGAATACCAGGCAAGGAAAGCAACCAAGCAAAGATAAGTCCTAAAGACACAGGAATTAAAACCATGGCAACAATCCAAATCATGTTATGACCAAATGATTCCCAAAATAAGGGGTCGGACAGTAATGTCGCATAGTTTTTAAGGCCGACAAATTGCATGACGCTACTTACGCCATCCCAAGTAAATAAGCTAAGTCGAAATGTCCCGATAATTGGCCATATGGTAAAAACAAGGTAAAAAATTAAGGCAGGTAAAATAAACGCCATTGGCATGAGCATACGTAGCCAATTTTTAATTTTCTTTTGTAAAGAAATCGTAGGTGTATTGGAAATTTCGTTGGAAATACTCAATGCCATCACCGCCTTATGGAAGATTCCAGGAAAGGACCACAATCCGATCCTGGAATCGTGTAGTTATAACGAGTACAATTGGTGGTTTTTAGTAATAAGCACCGCTTGCAATCGCTTGTTTCAATGCATTTTCTTTATCAGCCACAGCTTGCTGACCCGAAATCGTGCCTGCCAATACTTCTTGAATATCATTTTGCGTTACATCATTGACTTGCTGCGGCATGAGTACATCCAAGCTGTATGACATTCCTGCAGGATTGTCAATGACGTTTACCACTTGTTTGAACAAGGGGTTAGCATCCTTGATATGAGCTTTAGCTGCTGACTTGTTTGGTGGAATCATATTATCATTCAACCAAATCGATGATGTTTGATTTGACAGCATATAATTCAAGAACGATTCAACTGCGGCAGGATTTTTCGTATGCTTGGAAATAAGCATGGCTCCGCCGAGTCCACCTGGTGCTATATCAGGTTGTGATGGGTTTTTAGGAGGTAGCGGAAAGAATCCAACCTTATTGCCCATTTTTTGATACAATTCAGTTACCATCCAACTGCCAGTCAAATCCATGGCTGCCTTCCCTGCAATAAATGCATTGTTACCATTATCATAAGAAACTGCAAGCGGCGATGGGTTCGTATATCCCTTAACGACCAGTTGACGCAGATCATTGAGTGCCTGTGCAAAAATGGGTTGATTCCAACCGGCCTTCGTTTTTAGATCAATGACATTTTGCACCGCTTGACGACCAGCTATCGCTGTATAAAATGCACTTTCAAGGTGAAATCCCGGCCATTGATCCTTATCCATCACTTCAAGTGCTACCATATGATGATCTTTCAACACCTGAGCTACATGTAAAAACTGGCCATAGGTTTTGGGGACAGCAAGATGGTACTTGGAGAAAATAGCCTTGTTATAGTAAACGCCAAGAGCCTGAACTTCATTTCCAAGACCATACAATTGACCATTAATTGAAGTGGTATGCAAAATCCACTGCGGGAATCTTTGATACCATCCGTTTGCCTTAGCATACGACGTGATATTTAACAGTTGGCCATCCTTGGCAAGTACCCCTAGATATCCCGGCCCTGTATCATAAGCGAATAGATCGGGACCCTGTCCGCTCATCAAGGCTGGCTTAATCACTTCTTGCATACTTTGATCTTGCATGGCAGTACGTGTGATTGAAATGTTAGGATGCAACTTCTCAAAATTATTGATAATCGTTTGCATGACCTTAGCATCGGCTGGAGCCGTAAATTGATCCCACAGTTTGATCTTAATGCTTGGTGTTGTATGTTTTTGTGCTCCTTGAAACCCGGAAGCACCTAACACCTGAAGTCCCAGTAAGAGTGTTGAAGACCCCAAGACAATTGCAATCGTCGTTTTTGTCTTTTTCATTTGTAATTACCCCCTTAATGTTTGACTACATTGATGTGTTAATACAATTGTCGAGTTGTCCATCACCACCTCTCATGTTGTGCTTTTAGGTAGATCATACAAGTTTCAAGGCTGTTACGAAGATTCCCTTCCCACGAAGATTCCACAATAACAGTCCCTTCATAATGAACTTCTTCTAATGCGACAAACAGTTTCTTGAAATCAAAATGGCCAAGCCCAGGTTGTAGTCTATTGGTGTCAGCCACATGCACATGGCCAATAAGATGCTGCCAATTTCGAATACTTTGTGCTGGATCTTTTTCCTCAATGTTCATATGAAACGTATCAGCTGTTAATTTAATATTCGTAAATCCTCCATCAACAATGAGTTTGGCGGCTTGTTCCAAAGTATTGAGCATATAATCCTCATAGCGATTCAATGGTTCCAAATACACATAGGTTCCTGTTTCCACAGCCCTACGCTGTAATCTCGCTAGGCCATCCAGCAAAATGGATTCATCCTCTTGTAGCGAACGCGGAGCGACTTTCGCATTTAAACGTGTAGAGTACATACCATAGGATGCCGGAACAACGATACCCTTGGCGCCAATCAAAGCACATTTATCTAAAATATCTTCGATATCATTTAAAGCATAATCACGCATTTCTTTATCTAAGTGACCAATCCAGCCACGATATCCACCGCTTACTGTGGATATTGAAATATCATTAGCTTTTGCACTGGCCATGACAGCATAATGCTGATCGAGCAAATCCTTACCGTCAATTTCAGCGATAAAAATCTTGGCAGATGCTAAGGTTTCAATTCGTTCAAGAAAGGTTGTACCAAAGTTTGCTCTAAGTTGAACCCCAAAATCCATACTGATCATCTCTCTCGTGTCGAAATGTTTCGGTACTGAGAAGGCGTCAAGCCCACATACCTCGTAAACATACGTGTCAATTCCGAATTTCCTTGCAAACCCACATTCTCCGCAACTTCTGCAACGGAAAAACTTGTGGTCGATAATAGCGTTTTTGCTTTATCTATCCGCAGATCACGTTGAACTTGCCCAAGAGATTTCCCAAACAACATTCGAAAACGGTTACTTACATAGGTTGGATGAAGGTGCAACCGATCTGACAACTCGGATAGAGAAAATTTCTGTTCCGGACACTTGACCATATCAGAAAGAATAAGAAAAAATCGTTCAGAATCATTGCTAAATTGTAATGATGTTATTGATTGCCTGATGGCGCTTTCAAGTAATAAGTACAGTAATTCCAGTGCTTTTGCTTCTCTGAGCAATACCTTGGGAAACTGGTTGGAATCCTTGGTTGCTCCTACAAATTCGTTAAATACACTTTCAAAACGATTTGCTAGTAACGGTTGAAACGTTAAAGGAAAGTTAAAAAATTTGAGTACGTCCAACGATCCAGAAATTTTATACGTAAAATGCCACCACATGAAAACTGTTCGTTCCGTAGAAGTTTTATAATGATCATGTGCAACATTAGGCGGTATAAGAACTACTGTACCTGGAGTCACTGCATAGACCTTGTTGTTGACGCGAAGGTTTGCATTACCCATTTTGTGATAAGACATGACGTACTCAGGACGGCTACGATTAAACGTACTCATTTCAGTTCTTTCATGAATATCAACGGCAACTACCTGAATTCGGGCCTGACTAAGAAGAAAGGTTAGATATTCATTTTGCAACTGTGAAACGCCGTTTTTTTCCGTCATGGAAATACAATTCCTAGTTTAATACTTGTCTCAGGATGCCTGTCGACATGTTCCATATAAGCAAATCCACAATCTTCAAATGATACAACTGGTTCAATCAATGGTAGACAATTCAACTGGTTCGATTGTAATAAACTCCAGCATTCATCCTGAATACGTTTCCATGACCACCGGGGATAATCCCGGTTAGGTTCGCTACAAGCTCTTGAAAAAACAATCTGTCCAGCATTAAAATGTGCTTCACGTCCTAAATCAAGTCCTTCTCCAAAGGGACGGGCCCACCCTGCGTACGCAATGGTTCCGCCATAGGCAAGTCCTCGCAATGCCTGTTGTAATGCCTTCCAATGTGCACTTGTTTCGAGTACCACATCAACACCCAAATGATTTGTCAATTTCTTAGCTTCGAAACCCACATCCATCGTATCAGGATCCATGACAACGTCAGCCCCGACAAGTCGTGCAATTTCTCGACGCGATGCAATGGGATCAACCGCAATAACGAGGGAAGCTCCAGCCAATTTGCACATTTGTACTGCTAATTGGCCAATAGCACCCAATCCAACCACGATAACTGTATCACCAAGCTTTAGTCCGCTATCTCTCACGGCACCAAGGGCAAATTGCGCAGGGTCAAAACATACAGCATTTTGCCAAGGCATATCGACAGGCATTTTCTTAAGTCGTTGATCCTTACCCACCGTAACAAGGTGCGTCTCACGAATACCTCCATAGCCACACAACCGGTCACCAACTTGAACATCATCGATTCCCGCCCCTACCTCGGTCACTATACCAACCCATTGATTCCCTAGATTCCAATCTCCAAACGGAACGCCTTTTTGTGATTGTCTCGGTAAAAATAATTTCCAGTCATCATCGTAATAGTCTTCATCATGTGGGCTTTCTCCCCGAAATGCAGCTAATTCAGACCCGTGTTTTGGACTGGCATGAGAAATTGCAACTCGCACTTGTGTGTCTTCTAGTGATGGATCCGTATAATCCAGTAATTCGGCCACCCGTGGCGCTGTTGCAACTAATCGCTTTGGCACGTATTTCTACCACCTTCCGAAATTTACAGATCATTAAAACACTCGAAAAATTTCTAAAATAGCTTTGTTAATAAGATTATAAAATCACTATAATGATTTCTCCATGGATAATATCAAGGTTAATTTGTATAAAATACATGTTAATGATTAAACAATCTGAAAATGAAATCTAGATTTCGAACTTTACGCCCCATGTTCACTTCGGAATTGATCTTTGATAAAGACGTAGCACGTTGCTCGCTGCAAACGTAAGAAGATTTGCTGCATCTTTCATTGCATTGGCTTGTGACATAGGTCCTGTGCACAGGCTAAATACAGCAGTAACGCCACACCCATAGAGATAGTCGATATCATCTGAGAGCGCACCAGAAATGCAAACTACACTTTTTTTCAATCGTAACGCACGTCTTGCTACGCCAAGAACAACTTTCCCGTTTTTTGTTTGAGAATCAGTTCGGCCTTCACCGGTAATAATTAGATCTGCATCGGCGATAAAACGTTCAAATTCAACTAAATCTAAAATCACATCAATTCCTGGTACTAAAGTTGCACCACAAAAAGTTAAAAGTCCAGCTGCTGTACCACCGGCGGCCCCAGAACCGGGAACATTGGCCACATCCCGCAACACAAACTCATAATATTTCTTTGCAACATGTCGCATATTGCGTTCTAATACGCAAATGGCTTCCAGTGTAGCACCTTTTTGAGGTGCATAGACGTGCGTAGCACCTTGTTCGCCTAAGAGCGGATTTTGAACGTCGCACATAACAGTGATCGGAACTTTATGAAGCCGAGGATGTACATTTCCACAATCAAAATGGTGTAAATCGCCTAAATTTATTCCACCTCGGCCAATAGGATTACCCTGCATATCCATTGCATCAAAGCCAAGCGCCTGAGCCATACCTACGCCAGCATCGTTAGTAGATGAACCTCCAATGGCAATCGAAATGGAACCCACTAATGGATTATCTAGTGCATGTGCAATCAGTTGTCCCAGGCCATAGCTACTTGTAAAAAGAGGGTTTCGTTCCTGCTCTGTTAATTGCGTCAATCCACATACTTGAGCCATTTCAATGATGGCCGTTTGTCCGATTGTAATGTAGCCTGCAGTCAAGTTACGGCCGAGAGAGTCCTCCACAAGGAATTCATATCTTCGCGTCGATACGGCTCGTTCAATTGCAGCCAAGGTTCCTTCTCCGCCATCTGCGATAGCAATACCCTGCACAATAATACTTGGATCCAAACTTGCTGCAGCTTTTTCTACAGCCCGAATGACATCTTCACTGCTAAGACTCCCTTTAAAGGAATCAGATGCAACGACAACTTTGAACCCCATGGTATAACCCTCGTTTCTAGCTACACGAATTTATAGTGGAACCGTCATCCAGCTATGATGAACAGCTGAGCGTTCAACCGCATCCAAGATCAGTTGATTTCTATATCCATCATAAAAATCAGGGCTCTGACAACGTCCGTGGGAAATTCCGATTAGAAATTGCGATATCAATGTGATAAATGTGGTCTCATAGCCAATACTATGTCCAGCTGGCCAATAATGACTAGCGTAAGGATGAACAGGAGATGTGCAGTGAATCGTGCGAAACCCCTGCATTTTTTCATCGTCCTCATGAAGATATAATTGAAGTAGGTTCATGCTTTCTAAGTCCCAGCGAAGCGACCCCTTATCACCATCGATTTCTATGCGATTGCTATTACGATTGCCAGGTGACATCCTCGTTGCTTCAAAAATTCCAGTAGCTCCACTTTGGAAATTTGCCAAAAACATACAACTATCATCTACAGAATCCACTTCATCACGAATGCCTTGGTGGAGCAATGAAACGACTTCGGAAAATTCCCCCACTAAAAATCGTGCCAGGTCAATACTATGAGCTCCCAGATCGCCGAGCGCCCCAGATCCACTGCGACTTTTTGAAAACCTCCACGAAGATCTATGTGGTTGATCGAGCATCCAATCTTGTAAATAGTGTGCCCTGATCTGCCGAATTTGTCCAAGTCGGCCTTCTTGAATCAAATCATGAGCTAATTGTATTGCAGGAACAAACCGATAATTATGGCAGATCATATGGGCAGTATCATGCGCAACAACCGTTCGATACATAGTCTGTGCTTCAGAGAGATTAATAGCCAATGGTTTTTCACAAAGTACTGCTTTACCAGCTTGGCTTGCTGCAATGGCAATAGCAGCATGCATATCATTCGGTGCTGCAATATCAATAACATCTATATCATTGCGTTCGATCAAACGATGCCAGTCAGATTCTGCTTCCTTAAAGCCCAAAGTATGAGCGGCTTGTTCAACAGATTGGATGTTTGTCCCGGCAATTACTTGTAATATGGGCGTAAAAGGCACGTCAAAGAATGTGCCCACATTACGGTAGGCATGGCTATGCACACGACCCATAAAACGATGACCGATCATCCCTATACGCAACTCTCGTTTGGCGGACATTTCTAAGCAGAACCTCCATTCGATCCAGCTTACTTTTCCGTAAGTTTTAACCACATAAAATCGTAAGCCTGCAACGTAATTAAAGCCGTTCCTTCAAGCGTACATTGTTCATTCGTTACTAGATTGCAAGCAGAAAATTTCGTTGCACCTAATTTTGTTACATCCAACATGACATCTACAAAAAGCGAACTAACGTTATGCAAGCAAATCACTTTGGACTTCTGTGTTGAGTCTGATCGAATGAGCGCAAAGACAGATTCGTGAAGATGTAAAATAATTTGTTTCATGCGAGGATGAAATAGCGGTTCACCCGTACGGACTGAAAACAGCACTTGCATCCGTGTGAAAATTTGCGCTGCCATCGTAGTCGGTGTTTCAAGGGCTGTCTCCACTTCTGCCATGCGCAAGCGTCGTCTGTTCACAGTTCGTGCATGTCCTGTGAAATGATATCCCGCCATATCGTTAGGTGTACCAAATATACTGTGTATATAGATCCCAGGGACCCCTTTCATACACATTGCGATAGCGTAACTTGTCACTACCTTTTTTATCTGGATTTCAAGTAGCTCATCAGGATCAGCAATAGCACTCAACCATGTCGCATTGATTTCATACGTTACCTTCCCTTTATCCGTATCGCGATAAGAGACTAGTCCACCTTTTTGATTCACTTTCTCTACCATGTTTTCAATTTGTTCGTCGCTAAGAAACCCTCGTGCCGGAAGCACCCCAATGCCATCGTGTGATGCCAGAAAATTAAAAACTGTGGCATCCGTTTCAGGAAACTCTAGATCTGTTGCCCATTGCGTTAATGCCAGAGCATTTCCAAACAAAAAGGAATACAACACAAGTGGTGCCAGGGAAAATTGGTAAACCATCTGTGCCTCATCTTGTCCATTACCAAAATACGCGATATTTTCTTCATGAGGTACGTTCGTTTCGGTAATAAGCTGAACATGCGGATACGTTTCATGCAGAACTGACCGAAAAATTTTCACGAGCAAATGCGCTTGGGATAAGTTTAAGCAACTCGTTCCCGTTTCTTTCCATATATATCCTATTGCGTCAAGCCGTATGATGGAAGCACCTTGTTGAGCATAAAATAGCAAAACGTCGATACAAGCAAAAACAACATCGGAATTTTTAAAATTAAGATCTACTTGATCCCTGCTAAACGTCGTCCAAATTTGTTTCGAACCTGACTTTGTTTCGAAGGAATGAAATAGTGGTGTAGATCTTGGTCGTGTCACTGCACGGATATCAAAGTTTGAGTCTTGTTGTATAAAATAATTCTCATATGGAGAGTCAGAGTTCAGGAATGATTGAAACCATTGATGTTTAATGGACACATGATTGATTACCGCATCCAGCATTAAGTGGAACGATTCACCTAGTGATTGGACATCTCCCCAGTTGCCTAGATCCTCCGAGACACTCTTGTAGTCAATCACCGAAAACCCATCATCAGATGAGTAGGGGTAAAATGGCAAGATATGAACTGATGTGATGTTATTCTTTAGATATTTGTCTAGAAATCTTCGCAGGGAAACTAATGGCCGATATCCGCTTTCATAAACTTGATCTGCATATGTGATTAAAGTGATATCCCGCTCAGAAAGCGATGACTGTTTAGCTGACCACCTCCGGTTGCTTGTTGAACTTTTATGATTATCGATGATCTGTTCGATACGATGAAATATTTCTTCACCATGTGATGGGAACAGAACCTCTAGAGTTGAATTAACTTTTGTCAAATCCACATGATCACCACCCTTGGGAATTGACCTCAGTGTAATAACGTTTACTCATACTATAAATAGATAAAATCAAGATATATTTTGCACGTTTACATGTAATGCTAGCGTCGTCTATCCGTTATCGAAGTTGACAGATTTTATAAGGAGCGATGTTGTTGTACATGAAGCATAAGCATGCTTAACTTTATTTTCTCCTATTTTTTCGCCGAGGTATTGATCCTTGTGATTGCTGTAGCAATCCAACCACGGGGATCAGGCAACAAGTATGGTTTAATTCTCATACAGAAAAGCGGTACTATGAAACGATAGAAAAGTAATCGCGTAACGCAGTGGGATCACCCACTGCGTTACTTGTTTTTAGATAATTAAACCTTCCTCAGCGCCAACCGCAAGCAATTTTGCCTGCTCTTTAGTTCAAATAATACAATCTAACAATGATTCGTTAACATATCCTACATCGATTATTTACCATAGCGAGATAGTATGGGAACTGACAGAAAGAGGAGGAGATAAATAACGTGCGATTGATAGCACGCATTGACCATTTGATTGCAGTAGGGCGAACGACGATCACAGGTTGGGCATTCGTGTTGCCCACAATTCTATTGCTTGGCATTTTCGGCATTGGATCTGTAGGGTACGTGGGCTACTTGAGCCTGCTCAAGTGGAACCTTATCAATCCGATACCTCAATTTGTGGGTTTTCAAAACTACATATCGGTGTTTTCAGATGTAAATTTCTGGGATGCTGTCGGACGAACCATCCTTTATCTTGTTGGAACTACCGTGATCATTCTGCCATTGAGCCTGGTATTAGCCTTGCTGCTTCAAGATCGTCTCAATGCGAATCGAATATTTCGTAGTTTGTTTTTTCTGCCTTATGTGGTCCCCTCCGTCGCAAGCGCGATTGCATGGTCATGGTTATTTGAAGCACATCACGGTTTGGTGAATATGTTTTTGCGCATGTTTCACCTCTCTCCTCAACCGTGGCTCAGCAGTCCAGGGGAAGCACTAATTGTCATCATGCTCCTGTACATATGGCAGTTCACAGGATATTTTGTGATCCTATATCTTAATGGATTGCAATCAGTACCACGGCATCTGTACGAATCAGCAGCCATAGATGGCGCGGGTGGTTGGCAGAAACTATGGCATATCACGTTGCCAATGATTACTCCCACCACATTTTTCATTCTCATGATGTCCATCATTTTTTCCTTTCTGTCATTTGATCAGGTGTACGTGCTGACGCAAGGGGGACCTGCGCAAAGTACCACCACCATCATCTATTACCTCTTTCAAGAGGGATTTCAGTTTTTTGATATCGGTCGTGCTGGTGCTACAGCGATGGTGCTGTTTGCCTTCTTACTTTTGATTACATTTTTACAATTTAAGGGAGAGAGCCGATGGGTACATCACCAGATGTGATTCTTGAAGGGGCCCTAGAAAGAGCGCAAGCACACATCGTTCGACGATGGCACGTACGTTCCATCATAAAGTGGGCTGTTTTAAGTGCATTTGGCGTACTATTTATCATTCCATTTTGGTGGATGATCGACACGGCGTTGCTATCCAATCAGCATGTCTTTGATTATCCCCCCGAACTATGGCCCAGCGTACCAAAGTGGTCCAACTTTTTGCTGGCTTTGCAGCAAACCAATTTTCTGCGCTACATTTTTAATTCGATCGCCGTCTCAACCGCAATTGTGATTGGTCAATTGATCACCGCCTCCTTGGCAGCCTATGCGATCGCCCGCATCCCATTTCGTGGAAAAAAGATAGCCTATGGCATGATTTTATCCACGTTGATGATCCCGGCACAGATCACGTTCATCCCGATGTTTCTGATGATGAAGCAGGTGAATTGGATTGACTCGTATCAGGCGTTGATCATTCCGTTTATCGGGTCGGCATTTGCTACATTCTGGTTGATTCAGGCGTTTCGTCAGGTACCTCAGATCATACTGGACGCGGCGCAAATCGATGGCGCACACCATCTGTGGATACTGTGGCGCATCGTCTTGCCGCTGAGCAAATCAGCACTCTTATCCGTCGCGTTTTTGAATTTCGTCTTTCACTACAATGACCTTTTTTGGCCACTGATTATCACACAATCGGATGCAATGCGCACAGTGCCTGTCGGTCTTTCCTACCTCGTTGCCAATGACGGTAGTGGTACGGCTTGGAATGTACTTATGGCAAGTGCGCTTTTAGCCACCATACCCGCACTCCTGCTGTTTGTGGGTGGCCAACGTTTTCTCGTGCAATCTGTCGCACACAGTGGAATCAAAGACTAACATTAGACAAATTATTTGGAGGAATTACATTGAAACTTTTTCATGCAAAACAACCCATAGCCGTGTTTACAATCGCAACAACACTAGGATTACTGATGATGTCAGCCAGTTCTGCATCTTACGCAAGCGCAGCGTCTAAGCCAGCTTCCGCACCGGTGCAAGTGTCCTTTTGGGAAGGCATGTCAGGTCAATTAGGGAACGTTTTACAAAGTATGGTAGAGATGTTTAACAAAACGCATCCCCATATCCATGTCAATGCGGTCTATGAGGGCAGTTATTCAGGCGGCGGACCGATGCAAGAAAAGTTGCTTGCAGCTGTAGCGGCCAACAAAGTACCGGATTTGGTGCAATTGGAGATACACTCGACCCCTCTATTTGCCGCCAATGGTGCTTTACAACCACTGAACACCATGATGGCGCATAGTGCCAGCGACAAAAAAAGTGATTTTCTCGCCGGACTTTTAAACAACACATCATATAAAGGGATCACGTATGGTATTCCTTTTAATCGTAGCGTACCGGTGCTGTACTACAACCCGGTGCTGTTCGCCAAAGCTGGTATTCACTCGGCCCCTACAACCTGGAGCCAGTTGGAACAGGATGCCAAACGTCTCACCGTTCGTAAAAAGGGACAAACGCAAGTGTATGGATTTGAACCTGTGAATCAATGGTGGTTTTTTGAATCCTTGGTCTGGTCAAATGGTGGCCAATTGATGAATTCCAGTCTTACGAAAGCCACTTTTGCTACTCCTGCTGCACAGGCTGGCATGCAAGTTTGGCAACAAATGAAAAACCAAGGAACACTTATGGTCAACTCGGGCCCGAACGAATGGTCACAAACAATTACAGACTTTGGGCATGGAAGAACGGCCATGTACATCGGTTCAGCTGGTGATATGGGACAAATCAAGCAAACGGGCGTTTCCTATAAGGCAGCTTTCGTTCCGAAATTCAAAGCATATGCTGTTCCAACGGGTGGAGCCAATGCTGTCATTATGGCCAAGGCGCCTGCTGCTGCTAAGCAAGCCGCATTCCAGTTCATCGAGTGGTTCACACAACCTGCACAAACCAGCTACTGGAGCGAACAAACAGGTTACTTGCCTGTGAAGAAGGCGGCCGTCTCATCGCCTAGCATGCTTGCGTATTATAAAAAACACCCGAATCATCGCATCCCGGTGGCAGAACTCCAATTTGCCAAACAGGCACCGCTCTCCCCGTCCTATCTGCAAGTATATCAATACATGCAAAATGCAATGGATAGCATCATGTTTAGCAATCAACCAGTCAATCAAGCCTTGCAAAACGGCGTGCAAAGTGCTAACCAGGCATTACAACAAGCACAATGAAGACAACACGCATAGCAACTTTACTGCAACAAAGCGTAGACGAGATTCATGTCGCCCATCGTGGTGCTAGCGAACAGGCACCTGAAAACACCATGGCCGCTTTTCAGCTCGCGGCGGCCATGGGTGCTGATATGATCGAATTGGATGTGCATCTGACGGCAGATGAACAAGTGGTCGTGATGCACGATGATACCATCCAACGAACGACAAACGGTGAAGGTTCAATCGCCATGTTGACATGGCATGACCTTCAAGCGCTAGATGCCGGATCATGGAAGGGATCTAGTTTCGTAGGTAGTCCTATTGTAAGGCTCGACGATGTTTTGGCGTGGTGCCCGCCACAAATGTTTCTGAATGTGGAATTGAAAGGATCACCTCAAACGAGAAATCAACTTGTCGAAATCGTTGTACAAAAAATCCGAGAGGCCACAGCGAAATCGTGGACAATGTTATCTTCCTTTGATCATGAAATGCTAGCGCATGCGAGGAAACTCGATCCTGATATCACACTTGGAGCCATATTTTACGGGCGATTATGGCCACCATTAGAAATGGCACAAAGATTACATCTCGCGAGTCTGCATCCTCACGTTTCTTCGCTGGATTCATCGTGGGTATCAAGCGTGCAAAATGCGGGCATCGCTGTTATGGCTTGGACGGTGACGACTCATGAGGAGGTTGCTATTTGCCGGGAGACTGGCGTCCGCGCTATTGTGGTTAATGATTTGAGGTTACTTTCGTCACATGTGTAACCCACTGTTTATTTATCAACGATCTGTTATACTAAAATGATAGTAAGAAAGGAGTGAGAGCATGCTGATGGAACCAACATCTTGGCAATATTTCATCCGCCAATTTGGGCCCATGGATAGTCAAAACGGGATACGTATGTCCTTTTTCGGCTATTCACGCAGCATGCTTGATCTCAACGGATAGAAGTGTAAACATTCCTTGTGATCATGTGCTACGCCTGTGACGTCGCCGTTTAGGGAACGTATCCTAAGCGGTTTTTTTTGCGTTGACTTGGACGACATGGGGGATACAACACATGAAATCACAAAAAGATCTTGGACGAAGCAATTTAACTGCACTCTACGCTTATACAGGCGCCTCAAAATTATGGTTTGATGGGGCGTTGTGGCTCATCTATTGGCAGCATAGAGGTTTATCGTTTTTTCAGATAGGCCTTCTAGAAGCCATTCTTCATGTTACATGCCTTATGACAGACGTCCCTCTCGGTATCTTTGCCGATCGCGTCGGATGGAAAGTTGCGTTGCTATTAAGTTCTTTGCTCGGTGTGGTGTACTCAGGTGTTTCGCTTTTTGCGCATGGGTTTTGGCTGGCGGCCCTGGCGTTTGCAACGAGAGGTATACAAATCACGCTTGCTAACGGCAGCGATTCCTCCATCGCCTACGAGTCAGCCGCGTGGGCCGGTTTGCGTGACAACTACCTTAAGATTTCTGGACGTTTATTTGCTGTAGCCTTAATCAGCATGGGAGCCGCTGAAATGATCGGCGGGTCGCTTGCTTCATGGTCGTGGCCGTACGTCTACCTTGCGTTTATGGCGGCCAATGTGGCGGCATTCATCACAGTGCTTTTCATCCGCGAGCCAAGAAATAAGCGTCAAAACAATGCGCAAGTATCGGACACAAACGACGATACAAAACGGCACAGTGCCGTTACCATCCTGCGCCACAGTCTGCACTTTGCCAAAGAGAGTCGAACCTTTACGAAGTGGATTACGTTAAGCGCTATACTCTCCGGGTTTGTGGCAACATTTGCGTTTTATGGTCAATCACTATTGCTTCACAATGGTTGGTCACTCGTTGGTATCGGAATTCTTAGCGCTACAGAAAACGGACTTGGCGCTATCTCTTCCCTCTCAGCGTCGAAGGTTGTGTCTAGGTTCGGCATTTTTTGGTCCATGAGATTGGCGAGCCTACTTGCGATCGCGGGTATGGCGCTGTTTGCATGGCTTCCTGGCGGCATCATTCTGGCTCTAGGGTACCTTTTTCAATCCGCAGCCGGTAATCTTACAGACCCCATTGTTGATCAGGAACTTAACAGAATCGTTCCATCCAGTCAGCGAGCGACCTTATTGTCGTTCAATTCAACTGCATTCTCGCTTTTCATGATAATCGTCTTTCCGCTTTTTGGCTGGCTGGCGCAAACGATCGGTTTGGTTCATGCAGCCTACGTCGGAAGTGTGGTTGGAGGCATCGCTATTTTCGTAGCCATGCGGTGGGGTATTTCCGATTTACGGTAACATATCCTTTCTCCCATTCGCTGATCGAAGCGAATGGGAGAAAGGATCGATACTTTGTCCCCATCGATTTCCAGACCTAATTTTTAAGTCAATGGGCTTATTCCGAATTACAACATCACGCTTCAGGATTTGAAGATTAAGACGAAGATGTGAGCATGATGTACTAAACGGTCAACAAGCGCTGCCAATGGTGTACCCCTTAATCGTATTGCCGAGGGTCTAAATAACATGGGTTATCGTACTTACGAAGACAAACAATTTGGGAAGAATAGTTTCTGGGGATGGTCTAGCAACGAAAAGTACATCGGGATTTATACGTGGGACGTCACACAGGCTAAAAATCCAGATAGAACGCGAAACAACAGCCGCAAGCGTGCAGAATCAGAACAACACCAAGTTTAAGGCGTGATTCCAGCCATCATTTACCGTGGCCTGTGAGACAGAGTTCAAAAAGTTTCATCTGAAATAAAGCACAAACCCGAACAAATTAAAACGAAGATTAACTATCTACTTAGCGGAAAAGTATTCTGTGGTCGTTGTGGCGAACCGTATCGAGGCTCAACATACAACAGCGGGGCACGGGGCAAGCGATATTCATACTACAAGTGCAAGTCAAACTATTGAAAATCCGATTAAGCAGGAGATTAAAGAACTATCTGAACGGATAGATAGATTGCTAGATACTATCGGAGCAGGGACAATCGATCAATCATTGGTCTCGGAAAAGTTAAAGGAAGCAAGTCAACATCGAACCCATTTGCAAGATGAACTAGGTCGACTATCTAAGTTGAGCCGAATCAGGGAGCTAACCGAAAGTATGATCATACCAGTGTTACTCGAACAAAAATCACGTCTTTTTTCTGAGAGTGAAAACGAACAGAAGGCAATGATTTCTGACTTTGTTGAACAAATAACGGTCACTGACAACATTGACGACAATTGCATCAATGTTTCAATGACCGTTAGGCTTTTGCATGGTGTCGAAGACGGGACTTGAACCTGTGCGAGTTACCTCACACGCCCCTCAAACGACTGCATCAACTCATGGATTCATAAAGCCTTGAGTTTATTGGGTTTATGGCACTTTTCCATGTTCTAAAATCCCATTTCTATGCACACGGCCATGCAAAATCGTAGACTTTTCGCACCAGAAAATAGAGCTCAGATATGCGCGTTAATGGTAATGTACGCGAAATTCGTAGAGTTTATACATTGCCTACTACCGGAGATTAACAGGTCCGTCAGCACGACAATGGGTTCCTATCCAATACTCTCCTGCTCAAGACGAATGCCGCGTGCGAGCATCTCATTGAGTACCGGCCTCCAATCCACGTAATGCGGATTCTGTAACACTTGACGCACTTGCTCCGCGTAATCGTCACTCATAGCAGCCGCTACATCTTCGTGTGCGAGCAGTGTTTCAACACCCATTCGAAACGGACGCAGTGCAGGGAAAAAATGACGCTTCAAATACTCGAAAATGCGAATGCCACCCAGGTCAATATCCCCCCAATGGTACACCTCGACCTGCGTACCAGCGATCCCTTTTGCCAACTTGCGTAAAAGCGCCTGCAGGATGCGATGAGGGTACCCGCCTGTGTAGATGACGACTTCCTCTGCAACATCTGTGGTATGCGTACCAATCCACTGGTGGTAACTGGTCAAGTTTTCGATCGTCAAAACCCGAAGGGCTTTCGTGGACACCCGATCAAGCGCGAGGATAGTTGCACTTGACAAACCGACTCCCCCGGGGAACTGGTCCGTGTCGATTACGTTCTCGTTTATCCCATGCAGAATGAGGGGTCCGTACACCCAGGCGTTTTGCGGATTTCTCGCGATGCCAAGAAAGTCCAGCCACTCCTCCTCGGTATCCCGGTACTCCCCTGACGCCTGCTTCGCGAGTCCGATCAATCGCTTGAGCACTGTTCGTTCCAGGTATTTGGTATCTTGGAATTGTCAAATTTAGTTTAGTCACGAAACTCGTAATGCTGGTCAATGGCAATACACTAGCGCTCAGTCGGTGAAGTCAAGGGAAAGGTGGAGATTTTCTAGGCGTACTTTCCTGGAAAATACG
>JAKACU010000171.1 GCA_021821185.1 Bacillota bacterium | reverse complement strand
GCGGATGTCGCTGACCTTTAACAAACACGACCACTCCCTAATGATGGTATGCTACAGGACAAGTATAGCATATTCGGCGCGAGACCTCACTCTCGCGCCGAATATCTCCTTTTAGGCATGAGGCGTAACCGTAACCATGTTGGATTGGACACCCAAGGTCTGCGATACGAGGTTAATGACCTGTACGGCGGCCGTTGGTGTCAACTTGGAGGCTTCCACATATACGTGAACATCATTGTTCGGATTAAAGAGCACAATCGAGTCGGGATAACCTTGTCCGACGAGTTCATCATGCACGCGTGTCGCGTTGACTTGCTCTGTTTGCAGTGCCGTCAGTTGCTGATAGGCAGCTGATACTACTTGATTGCTTGCGCGCGGATCACTCATCGTACTTTCATACGTTTGCATCAACCGTTGCTGATGATTTTGCTGATCAAGAGCCGTTTGCACAAACCAATCACTCGGAGTTGCTGATGCAGTATTCGCGTTTATTGAGCCGGCAGAACCTGTCGTCTTACTCTTTGCTCCTGAGCTGTTCGCCGTAGTAAGAGAACCCGGTGAGCCTGTGACCACAGTCGAGCCCGATACGCCGTTTGCTGTCGTTTTACCGGTTTGTGCCGGCGGGGTACCAAGCGTGTAGTAGCCAATTAACATCAAAGACAGAACCATCATCGTGGATAGCCATACTGTTTGCCTTTTGACCATTTTTATCCATCTCCCATGATAAATTATTTACTTGCGCGGCAAAACGGTAATTTCATAACCCGGAATGCCAAGTACATCCTGCACGGCATTGACAATTTCCGACTCCATGCGAATCGGATCTGCCGCTTTGGCAACCACCATGACACCCGTGATGTGCGGCAGTTGTTGATCGACAACGACAGGAGACTGGTTGCCGCTTGATTGCGGCAACAAAACGATCTGCGATGACGTTGACTGTGTCGTTGTCGTTGACGGGTTGCTTGTACCCCCCGATGAAGTGGTTTGCCTCGAGGTGGTAATGTTTTGCCCGTAGTGTTCAATACTCGTTGAATCAACGGTGACCATAACCAACGCATCACTGATTCCGGCAATTTGATCGATCATGTGCTCTAGTTGAAGATCGTAGTAGTTCTCGTAGGAAATGGCCGTTTGTAAAGCTGTGTCTCGCACAAGAGCGGAATTTGCCGACGGATTTGCAGACGATCCGGTACTCGGCGCGGCAACGACCGGTGTGGCACCGCCTGACCCTGATCCATTCACGCCGCCGCTTGCACCAAAAACCAGTAACAAAATACCGATCATGGTAATAACTAAAAGCCACTTGTTACCAAGCAAATTTTTAAAGGCTTCTTTCACCCATGTCACTCCCCCTCTCTACGCTTGTCCGCCAGGATAGACGATCGTAACGCTCCCTTGTGAAAGCCCAAGCAAGGTCGCGATCTGCAATTTGGCCGCCTGCGCTGCACTTTCGGGGTTGTTCACGCCAATTGTCGATAAGTTTGCCGTAACTCCTTCAACCACAGGTGTGCCATCCGCTTTCACCGCCGTGAGAACGGACACGTTGTCAAGTTGGATGCCTAAAGCGTCGTGCACTTCTTGCACAAGCGTACTTGCAAGATCGTTGCGAAATGTCTGTACGCCGTCGGTTGCCTGCGCGACAGACGGTGAGGTCGCAACAAGCGGCCCTGTCAATTGACTCTCCAAAAGGCCAATGTTGAAATGAGAGTTGATGAGTGCCTGCAAAGGTGCAAGCATCGCCAGCATGACGATCAGACCAAGCACAGTACGTGCATAGCGTTGCATAGAGGTGCTTGGCAATACCATGTCAAGAAACACGGCCAAAAGAATCAGCACCACCAAGTGTTTTAACCAGTCTGACAATGCGCTGATCATGGGCCTTACCTCACAAATGCCGTAACATTAGTCGCCGCAATGATGATAACCATGGAGAAAAAGAACATCAGCCCGACCACAGCAAGCGCTGCAAACACGATCGTCAACGTTTTGCCAATGGTGGACAACGTTGCGATGACTGGGGAATCCCCTAAGGGCTGCATGAGTGCAGCGGCACCGTTGTATACCATGGACAGCACTAACACTTTTACAGCGGGAAAGGCACTGAGCAGCAAAAGCAAGATGGCGCTGGCTATGCCTGTTGCGTTTTTTACGATCAGCGTCGCGCCTGCGATCGATTGCGTTGCATCAGAGAGCGCCTTGCCAACGATAGGGACAAGATTGCCTGCCACAAATTTGGCGCTTTTTAATGCGACACCGTCTGTCACACTGGCCAGGGACCCTTGAACAGCCATCACACCAAGAAACGCTGTCATGGAAAGCCCAAGCACGGTCAACGTGACGTTACGAATTAAACCTGCTAACGCCGTCACTTTAAAGCGGCCAGAAATCGCGCTGACAATCGTCAGGACGGCTGCAAAAAAGATCATGGGAAATACCCACTGTTGCACGATGACACCCATGGCATTGACAATAAAAACCACCATAGGGTGGAAAACGGCCGCCGATGTGAGACCTCCTGACGCGGTGACCAAGGCTAGTACGACAGGCAAAGACCCGTACATGACCGCCGTCATATTGGCAATGGCACTTCCTGCAAACTGTGTCGCATCGTGAAACGAAGAAATGGCCAGTACCAATAAGGTAAGGTGAACGATCAAAAACGCTACCTTGCTTACCGTCTGTGATTCAAACGCTGTTTGCACGTTTTCGAGTACGGCTGCAAGAACGGTCAAGATAAGCAGTGTTCCTAACAACCGCGCATTGGACCACAGCGTGTTCAGGAAAAACCGCAGCAAGCCGCGCGCTGCATCGCTAAAAGAAAAGCCGCTTGAACCTGGTAAAAAAGCTGGTACCAAGCCGGCACTTGTCGTCGGAAGGTAGCCACTGTACTCGCTTTGCAAATTATTCCAGGCTTGTTCAATGCTGTTTTGGGAAATCGCTTGGTATTGACTTTGCGCGGTTTCTAAGGCACTTGGCGGCGGTTGTCCTGAGGTGGTGATGGCAGACGATGCCGCGTGCGCAGGTGTCACAATGTTTAAAGCGGCAAAAAGCAACACAAGCGTCAACAATCGCTGTGCTCCATTCCATCTGCACGAAAAGGAAGATATCACCGTCTTTACCTCCTAAGGCAGCAGGTGTTGAACCGCTTCAATTACAGCGAGAATGATCGGTACCGATAAAACGATGATGAAAAGCTTGCCGACAAGTTCAATCTTTCCAGCAATCGACAACGCACCCGCATCTTTAGCAATCTGAGCGCCAAATTCAGCTATATAAGCGATTCCGATAATCTTCACGATCGTTGCAAAAAACAGCACATTGACGTTTGCCATAGCAGCAAGTTTTTCGATCGGCGCTAAAACGCCTGTCACCTGCTGTAAGACAAATACGAACAAGATAACGGCGATCGCAAGGGAAAGCAAAAAAGAAACTTGCGGCGATATATCCCGAATCGCCATG
>JAKACU010000170.1 GCA_021821185.1 Bacillota bacterium | reverse complement strand
GAATTTTACAAGAAGCCGTGGCTAATATCGTAAAACATTCTAAAGCAACGGATGTGTCAGTTGCCTTTAATTGGAATAAAAAAGGAAACTACGACTGGACATTTATTATTGATGATAACGGTACAGGATTTGATACCACCTCTATTTCATCACATCAATATGGAATTGACATTATCAAGAACCGCGCAACTGAAATTGGCGCTTCGGTTGTATTTGACTCTAAGGGAATTGGTACTAGAGTCATCGTAGATGGTCACATAATCAAGGATGCCACAGTCCCTATTACGTATGAAATGGCCTATTAGGGCTATTTTTGTGTCATGAAAAAGGCGGATGGATACGAAAAACACCTTAGCCATGTATGGAAGCGGCTAAGGTGTTATTTTGAGGGTTTTGTCTACGTACGGATTCGTTTAGGCGCTCGTTGTTGCTTCAGTAAGCCGGTTGTGATAGAAATGGGATGCCCGCCATTGAAGTAAACTGCCGTTCCATACACCTATAACAGTTCGTGTAAAAACAATCGTGAAACATCCCCATAGAATAGCCAGTTGAATAACACTTGCAATACTAAAAAACGGGTAACTCATCAGGTGGTATAAAGCATACGTGCCAGTGGTAAAACTACCGATTGGAAAGACGTAACTCCACCAACCCATGTGAAAGGACAAACCATCGCCGCGTTTACTGAGGTGTAGTAATGAATGCATTATAGCAATGATGATCCACCAAATGCCGATGCCCCACATAGCGATCGAAAACACAAGGCCAACGGTATGCAGGATCGTGCTATATTGGGCGAACATCGTTTGGGTTTTTAACGGTAGTGTGCTAAATGTCGCCATTGACATACCGATCGGGCCTATTTCAACCCAGATACTTGGAGCGTCCTGCCCATTTACACGCTTATGATATACCAACCTTGAGTAGACAAGTCCACTCACCATGACAAACAGAAAGAAGGTGATACCGAACATGGCAATAATCAATGCGAAAATGCCGAACTGAGTGTTCGTTCCATTCCAGTAGGGAATCAGATTTGCCCCTGTCGCAGCTGCGACAATAGGTGGAACCACGGGTATCAACCAAGTTGCCAACGTTTGATAAGTTTCAACCTTATGTTCAGTGAATAACAGATACGGTACAACGATAACAGTGAAAATGGATACGATTGTTCCGATTATCCAGATTATTTTACTGACATCAATTGCCGCATTATTAGCTATGATGTGTGTTCCGATAAGGAGATAGTCATTTCCTACAACATTGATTCCCATGGCAAACGCTCCATAGAATAAAGCTCGAACGGGATGACGAAAATCATCTAAAGCCTCATTTGTATGCAGTGCCCAGCGTAAAAACCAAAGTATAATAGCGATGACAAAGACCACATTGACGAGTCCAAATAAAGCTTCACCGATAACGTGTTGATATGGGATGGAAATGGGCGAAGTATACGTGAGCCCAGAAACTATGCCTATACCCATTACCGTTGTGAACCAATTGGGTCCAAACTGTTTTATAATGCTCACTACTGACTCCCCCTCTTGCTCAATGTAAAAAGTATATCGCACTATCTTTGATAACTAAAATATGTAGTTAGAATAGTTACGATAATTTTTTGTTATCATTGCTCAAGAAGTGATCAATAGCCGCGCGACAAAGGATTGATTAGGGAACTGAGATGCCAAAGTCACTTTTCCCATCGAACAACAAAATAGCCAGCGCCCTGATGTTGCTCTTCGGATCGGTCTTCCAACTGGATGGCAGAGTGAAAATCCTGAAATTCGTCAGGCCCCACGTAAAGTCCTAAACGTACCTCAGAGGGTTTGTTCAGCCACATGTTTGATACGTCTTCAATCGTGAAGAACTGTGCGTGACTGTAGATGCTTGACGAATCTTCTTGGCCGCGCTTGGCGTACTTCTTTCCCCACGCGCCATCCTTGCTGATACAACCAACAACCAGCCGACCACCTGGTTTTATGACACGGAACCCTTCACGTAAAACGGCAACAGGGTCGTTGGTGAATTCAAGCACAGCATTACAAATGGCCAAGTCAAACGTGTTGTCGGCAAAAGGCAGGCAGGATAAGTCCGTTTGTAAAAAGGAAATACCGTTTGGAAGTTTGCCCCGCGCCACCTCCAACATTTTTTGTGAAATGTCAATGCCAACTACAGAAAGACCCATATCGTATAACCAAGTTGCGTAAGAACCTGTGCCGCAGCCGAGATCAATGGCTGTCTCCCCTTGTTTTGGTCGTGCTACATCACCTATTATATTGTGTTCAATCACGTCAACGTAGTGCCCAAGCGGCATATGGCAAAAATCATCGTAAGTGTCAGCCTTCTGATCAAATAGAGTCCTTTTTTCCAATGCCCTTAAATCCTTTCCCGTAGCAACAAAATGGCATCATCAATCTCTTCTTTTATGGTATATCTGCCCAAACTGAACCGGATCGTTCCTTTTCCGACATTTTCCTCGACTTTCATTGCCTTTAAGACAGGGGAAAGATGGACGATGCCCGAGTGACATGCGGAACCTGTTGAAGCAGCGAGTTCAGGTATACTTTCCAATATGTCCTGGCCAACTTTCCCAACAAAACTTACACTCAATGTATTTGGCAGGCGTTCTTGCGGATGTCCATGTAATACAACACGTTCTGCGAAACACCTCTTTAATTCGTCCCAGAAATAGTCACGCAATTTTTCTGTCTTCGTATCCCCGATGCTCTTTGCAGCTAGTTCGCCAGCCTTGCCAAGTCCAACGCTTAGCAATATATTTTCCGTACCAGCTCGTCTACCACCCTCGTGTCCAGCTCCATGTACAAGCGGTTCAATCGGAGTTCCTCTTCGTATATAAAGGGCGCCGATACCTTTTGGTGCATACAATTTGTGGCCGGCTAACGATAACAAATCAACACCCAGATCGTCGACTCTCGTCGGGATTTTTCCTACCGTCTGGGCTGCATCGGTATGGACTAGAACATTGTATTTCTTCGCGATTTTGGCGATGTCAGTGATCGGCTGAATGGTGCCGACTTCATTATTGGCATGCATCACCGATATCAAAATCGTCTCATGAGTAATGGCCTCTTCAATATCGGATGGGGATACTTGACCGTAATGATCGACACCCACGTACGTTACTTTTGCCCCGAGTTTCTCTAAAAATTTACATGGGTTGAAGATGGCTGGATGTTCGATTTGCGTGGTTATGATGTGGTTGCCTTTTTCTTTGAGAGCCCAAAAGACCCCTTTTAAGGCATGATTGTTGGCTTCACTGCCACCACTTGTAAAAATAACTTCTTCTGGATCGCAGCCGAGCAAATCAGCCACTTGCTTTTTCGCAAAGGTATACGCTTGTCTAGCCGTCTTTCCAGCCCAGTGCGTGGTTGACGGATTACCGTAATAATCCGATAAAAAAGGTGTCATCACTTGTGCCACTTCAGATGCAATAGGTGTACTGGCAT
>JAKACU010000169.1 GCA_021821185.1 Bacillota bacterium | reverse complement strand
TACCCGTTTTTCACCTCATCAATCTGACTCTGAATGTGACTTCGCTCGGCGGCCCTAAACTGCGAGTGTACTAAGATCAACCGTGGCGCACCTGCAAACTGAGTCTTTAGAAGCTCCCTCATGATCTCTTGCGCTCTGTTCACCCGGTTCACCACGATGAGCGTCAAGGTGCCAGACCTATGTACATCCTTGATCATGGCAACCATCTGCAATGCATACTGTTCGGGGTGTGCAGCAAGCTTTTTATCAAGCTTTAGATCCGCGATCTCCACTCGCTTATGCGCATTCAGTCGCTTTTGAACCCCTGCCTCAGCAGTCTCATTTGGGCGCAACGCAAAAATTTCCGCATGCTCCAGCTGCTTCGCATAATCAATCGTTGCCAGCCAGCTTTTTTCAAGCGTGGCTGACATCCACATGGTTTGCGCAGCGCCAAATGTGCCCAAGTCCTCACGAAAGGCTTGCAGCTGGGTCGTTGTCGCAAGACCTGGACCCATCAACTGGCACTCATCGATGATCCACTGCACGTCGTTATTGATCAGCGAATAATGGATCGGCCAGCGATATCTACTGGTTGCGTATCCCCTGTTAAGAGCCCGCGACAAGAGTTGATCCTGCGTGCCAATAATGATCTGATCCGCTTCAGGAAAACGATCCCAGTCACGATCAAGGTCTCCACCCATTAAGACGCGTAGGCCGATGGGGCCACCAGAAGGAACCGCATCGACATCCCCGCTATCGTCCAAGGCCCCCATGACTGGATCACACGCCCCAATGCTCCTGTCGTTTCCTTTTATAGAGTATTTAGGTGTGACCGACGCTGCGCCTGTACCTATCGGTGCATTCTTTCTTAGCTCATCCGACAAGCCCAGGTTATCGAGCCACCTTTCGACCTCTTTTGCAGTCTGCGACACGAGCGATCGCTGTGGCAGACAATACACAAGCCTCCGCGGTGTCCGCATTCTAATGTCCGGACCGGCAAATCTCCTATGCCAAATCCACGCTAAAATCGCCCCTGCAGTTTTGCCCAGTCCCGTTTCTACCTTCAGAAGAATCGGGAACTCGTCCATGGCTGCCAGCCGCTCTTGATACACATAAGGCTCCAGACCACAGGCATTGCGGAACATTTCAGAATAATACGCATATGCCAAGCGCCCACCTCCTTATTACTTGCGATATCGATCGAAAATTGAATCATACGGTGTGCCTCCCTTTTAACCACCCTCTTCATCTTTACATGATTAAGTATGTACAAAGTCATGGTTATTAACAATATCCTTATATTGGCATGCAAGCCCGAGTTCGTCAAGTAGGTATCTTACATTATCTAACAATCATATTTGCAGCTAGCCCCGTTGACAGAAAATCGTCTTAAATGGGTTGACAATGCAATCAGAGCGTTTTATTTTACATACTTAACGGTTACAATGTTATGTAGGCTGTCGGCACCTTTGAAGCTACATCCTGAAGCATGTTGAACCTTCGGCCAATTTCTAATCCGCGAGTTTTCGCGGCACCATTAGCTATAAAAATGGGCCATTTTCGCAAATGGCCCATTTCGTTTAAACGCGCATATGCATTTGGGTGGAACCAGCACATGTTCACCTCCGCCCGCCTTACATCAACGGGGAATCTTGCTAGTCTGCGTTATGCTCATGGTGTTTGTGGCGAGAGGAGCTAAGTTTCATTCCATTTAAAGAAAAGGATAATCCACACCAGAAGAACGTGAATTGATCCAACTTCGAAAAGAAAATAAGCAGTTGTTAATGGAGAACGATGTTTTAAACAAGCGGCGCTGATACTAGGACGAAAGTAAATGTGATTCGCCATAACCAACACAAATACTCGATATCAGCGTTGTGTCACGTCCTGCAATTACCTCGAAGTACCTATTATTAGGAAGTTTCAACTAGAAGAACAATTAACGGTCGTCGTCAGTGATTTGACCTATATGAGAGTTGATTTTCGATGGCAGTACCTTTGCTTGATCGTGGATCTTTTTAACCGTGAAATCATCAACCACAGTGCGGGTCCCAATAAAGATGCCAAACTGGTCTATCAAGTGATTGCATCTATTCAGACCGATTTATATCAAATTAACTTGTTACACACCTTAAATTCGTCGTTCATTAAGTAAAAAGGGATGTCCGTATGACAATGCAGTGGCAGAAGCCACATTATGAAAAGGCCAATGTATTCAGTTAAGTTTGTCTTGACGAAGTAGCTTGTAACGACTAGGACATTCAAAATCCAGGTATACCCATCCAAGATCCGACGCAGTATAGGCCTTTTCTCCCTTGCAGGTTTATCGGAACGGTGCTATGCTTACAATATTAAGAAAGTGGAAGGGCACGGCAGGCGAATACCTGCCCTTCCGCCGGGATACTAGTGACGGGGTTTTCTCTTGCGGGAGGCCCCGTTTTCGTTTGCCTTCGTTTTGGCTTTTGTTGCCGCATACTCAAGGTATGCTTTGAGCACTCCGAAGAGCGCAATGGCTACGCCGCACAAAGCGATGAACAACGAAAGTACCATATCCCTCACCCCCTTCCGTCTTGGACGTAGGAGGAAAGGCGGAAGTAAAACTCCCTTCCTAGCTTGTATTCTAGCAGATCTACTTCTTTAATTCTGCGGGGCTTTCCACTAGTAGCTAGAAAAACAAATAAGACGTCTACTCCGCTTACAATTCCAGTGTCAAGTACACATTGTCGAGCTCTTCCTGAGTAATCCCAATGTACGCCAATGTAATCGACGGCGACGAATGGTTCAATAGCTTCTGAATCCTCGTGATGTCTGTCCCCATCGAATAGGCCCAATAGCCAAATGTCTTTCTCAGGGTATGCGTGCCGATGCGATCCTTAATGCCGATTGCAGATGCGGCATAGTTAAGAATCTTCCACGCTTGGACACGCTGAAGAGAACCACCCTTTTTTGATAAAAACAGCGGTTGTTCCCTGTTCGCTTGGTTCAATTTACCGAAACGATCCGTTAAATAGTCGCGTATCGCCTTTTTAGATTGTTCGCCCAAAGGAAAGTTTTTCATCTTGCCTGTTTTTTGTTCTCGCAGTTCGATACGCTCTTTGAGCTTGCCACGTTCCTCGATCACATCTCCTACGGATAGGCTAAGTAAGTCGCTGATGCGAAGGCCGCTGTTGATGCCGACTGTAAATAAGCAGTAGTCGCGTTTGTTCGTGGCCAACAGAATTTTCTTCATGGCGTCAATCTGTTTGCGATCACGAATAGGTTGAACGTATTGCATGCTATCTCACCGCCTGATTTTATGCCGTAGTATTTTCGCTTGGTTGTGCATCCTCTTCTCTCGTTTGCATTTTACCTTCTATTACACGTAATCCTATTTCCAGAATGTCAATCACAGCAGTTTGCTTCTTATCAATTCGATTACCAAAACGATAGTCATCAATGCGGTTCATCATTTCATCGGATACAACGATACTCAGTTTAGCTGTCATAGCGTAACAC
>JAKACU010000168.1:633-3477 GCA_021821185.1 Bacillota bacterium | reverse complement strand
AAAAGGATCGGTTTGTCCTGCGAACTTACTCCCCTATGTATACAATCGGCGGCGGATTTGTGATCGATGCCCATCCGGCGCGGTTACACAGACGTCACAATGAAACGATTCAGTCCATGCTTTTGTTAAAGGAAAAAGGCAGTCTGCGTGATCGTTTGATGGCTGAATTAGCCATTCGACCTCTTTATGACCCTGCGGCGCTTGCTTCATCTTGGGGCGAGTCGACAGAGGAACTTGAGCAAACCCTGCAGGATCTGCTAAGAGACAACCGGGTGATACTGTTGCCTGATGCCGCCTGTTACATGGCTTTCGCACTTTTTGATCAGTGGCTTGTCGATGTAAAAGAGAGTATCAAGGATTTTTATCGCAAAAATCGTTTTGAACGGTTTCTGCCTAAGTCTGTTGTCATGTCGGTGCTAAAGTCGTTTGGCGCAGATACGAAACTGGCGAATGCTGTGCTGCAAAAGTTATCGTTGCAAGGCGTGTTGGACATTTTCGGTGAGCGGGTTCGTCTTGCAGGGTATCTTGTGGATCTGACTTCGAATGAGCAAATGATCTATGATCGTCTTGCACTTTCTATGCGCTCCCGGTTGGTTGATCCACCGACCATGCAGGAAATGGAATCCTGGTTTCCGGGCAAGGAACGTGTCGTAAAAAATATTATTCATCTATTGGAACAAGATGGTGAAATAGTTGCGCTTGCGCCGGACTTGTATGTGAGTTGCGCGCTGATTGAGGTCAGCAAGATGACGGCGCAAACGCTTTTTAAAAAGCATGGTGGTTTTTCGGTGGCACAGTTTCGTGATGAAGTAGGGACGTCAAGAAAATTTGCCGTCGCTTTGCTGGAGTATTTCGATCGGCAAAAAATCACCAAGCGCATAGGAGATTCACGCCAATACATAGAGTGATTGATCAAAGAGAGATAAAAGAAATGGAGAGAGCATGCATGACAGAGGTATTTCAGGTGCCGGTGCTAGGGCGGCCCATTGACGCGGTTGTTGCGATTCCGGGATCGAAATCCATCACAAATCGCGCACTGCCCATCGCTGCCTTGGCGTATGGGGAAAGTGAATTGTCGGGCGTTTTATTTTCCGATGACAGCCGCTATTTTATCCGGGCATTACAAAACCTTGGCTATGAAGTGGAGGCGGACGAGGCATCTTCTACCGTCCGTGTTGTTGGCCAAGGCACTGATCCCATGCATCATCCGGAGGGTCTTGATCTTTTTGTTGGCAATTCCGGTACAACCGCACGGTTTTTAAGTGCATTTGTAAGTTTGGGCGAGGGCATCTACCGCATCGATGGCGTGCCCCGCATGCGCGAAAGGCCGATTGGCGACATGTTGGCGGCGCTTTCTATGCTCGGCGTCAATGCCGTCGACACATTGCAAACAGGTTGTCCGCCGCTAAAAATCAACGCGCATGGACTTGCCGGCGGTAGCACCGAAGTGCGTGGGACAGACAGCAGTCAGTTTCTTTCCGGCCTTTTGCTTGCAGCACCTTATGCCAGAAAGCCGGTGCAAATTCGCGTCAAAGGTGAACTGGTATCACGGCCGTACGTCGACATGACCGTTGCCATGATGCGCCAATTTGGAGCTTGGGTCGATGAACAAGACGGCGTGTATGAGATAGAACCCGCAAAATATCAGGCCAGGCATTACGACATCGAACCCGATGCGTCCGGTGCATCCTATTTTCTCGCCGCAGCCGCAGTGACTGCAGGCCGCGTCACGATACCGGGCTTGACCGCGTCTTCGCTGCAAGGTGATGCTCAGTTTGCCTCTGTACTTGAGCAAATGGGCTGCCGCGTGGTGTACGGAGAACATTATACCGAGGTTACGGGACCTGCAGACGGACTTTCTGGCATCGCTATTGATTTGTTTCATATGTCCGACCTTGTGCCAACGCTTGCAGCCATCGCCCCTTTTGCCAAGTCGCCTGTAACGATTGGCAATGTGGCAAACATACGGCTAAAAGAGACCGATCGCATACATGCTTGTGTCACAGAACTTCGCAAATTTGGCGTACAAGTGGATGAATTTGAAGATGGCATGAAAATCTATCCGTGTGAGCAATTGGCACATGGGGTCACGGTCGATACCTATGATGATCACCGCATGGCTATGGCATTTTCTATCCTAGGCTTACGCGTGCCTGGGACAGCAATCGCTGACCCAAAATGTGTCGGCAAAACCTTTCCTGACTTTTTCACACGGCTTTTGCACGCGATTCAGTAATGCGATCTTCAACTGCTCGTAATCCTACTGTCATGAACACATTTTATAGTATACCTGTAAGCACATTTGACCCCCTTTTGATGATGATCCTTGCGCGACGTGGGCAATGCCTCGCGTTGCGTCTTTTTTTTGTTCGCATGATACAATAGAATGTGAAATGACGTACTACGATTTTGCAAGAGAAAGCGGGAGGATGTCAGTGCGAAGCGCTGTTGGAATCGACCTGGGCGGCACATTTATCAAAGGCGCACTTGTTCAAGAAGATGGAACCATTTTATACAAAGAAGAGATCCCTACACTCGCGCATCGTGGCGCGCCGGATATCTTAGAACGCATTTTACGGCTTGTGGTTCGCCTGTCTGCCCCAGAAGGCCTGGCGCCTCGCGCAATTGAAGGCGTAGGTATTGGCATTCCTGGCTTTATCGATGATGAAACTGGCGTGGCTGTTGAAGTGGTCAACATAGGATGGCATGATGTCGCAATCAGAGATCCGCTTCGGGCAAAACTCGATTTGCCCATCTATTTGGAGAACGATGCCAATGCCGCTGCTCTTGGCGAAGCATGGGTGGGTGCAGGACGCAATCGCAAAAGTGCTGTCTTCATTACAC
>JAKACU010000168.1:0-623 GCA_021821185.1 Bacillota bacterium | reverse complement strand
CATCGTCATTGATGGACGAGTACTGCGCGGCGTGAATGTCATGGCCGGTGAGATTGGCCATATGGTGCTTGAACCGGACGGGGCTAAGTGTAATTGCGGTCATCGCGGGTGTCTTGAGACGGTGGCTTCTGCAACTGGTGTTGTTCGTCTGGCTCGTGAAGCACTGCTCGCGGGTATCAAAAGCAGTATGCAACCTGACGATTTGACGGCGGCGGACGTCTTTGCTGCCGCTCGTGCTGGTGATGAAGTGGCCAAGCACGTGATTCTTCATGCGACGGATACTTTAGGCCGGGCGCTTGGTATTCTTGCCAACGTGATTAATCCGGAAGTCATGGTGATCGGCGGTGGCATGGCCAAAGCCGGTGATGTTCTGTTTACACCACTGCGTGCCGCTTTTGAACGGTATGCCTTGCCTAGGGCTGCGATGGCTGCAGAGATAGTTCCTGCGACGCTTGGCAACGATGCAGGCGTCGTTGGTGCCGCACGGCTAGCGCTGTTTTCTTGATGATGGTAAGCCTTTTTGGGGTAAGGGGGGAGACACATGCCGCGGTTTCCGAGACTCGTGATTATTACTGGATTGTCTGGAGCTGGTAAAACCGTTGACTTGAGCAGTCTGGAGGATC
>JAKACU010000041.1 GCA_021821185.1 Bacillota bacterium | reverse complement strand
AACGGTTGTATGACGCGTGCAAACGTTGGAATGCCGCGTGTACAGAGATATGCCAAACAGAGGATGAAGAGAGCGAAGAGTATCAGTTGTGGTTTAAGGAGAACAGCGAAAGGTTCTATATTGCAGATGACGATGTGGACTCCGCGCTTTCAGAACTGGGCGCGTTAGAAAAATGAACGCAGAAAAAGGAGATGGTCATATTGGGAATATCAATTTACATCGGCGAAGCATATCTGACACATGAAGAATACGACACATCACTATACGCTCGCGTAGTACGCACAGAACACCATGCGGCACCTATGGATTGTCCTGATGTATCAGGCAAGTCGAACGGAAGACATCTTTCTCACTCTCGAATGAGTGACTTCGCTGATAAAACAGGAACAAAAAAATTATTTTATGACGAAGATCACGGTCTTATTGAACCTCATCCTGGATGCCGAAAAATTACAATCGAACATTTAGAGGTTATTCAAGAGGCATTAAATAAATGGAAGCTAGCACATCCTGATGCCGTTCAAGGTGGTAATTTTTCGGAAGATGAAGTGCTTGAAAGACTGATTTGGTTCGATTTCTGGATGCGTTGGGCGTTGATTAACTGCTCTGTTCCAGCCATAGAAAACTATTGACATATGCGCACAAGCGGAGGCGATGAACAATGACACAAACTAATGATAATTCAAGTTTCGCCCAACTATCCATTTTCACTTACTCAGAATGCGAAAGAGAATGGTACGCAAACCTTATAGGTAAGCCGTTGCGCAAAATCGTTAATTTTTGCGTTGGCATGATATGCCCGACTAAAGACTGTGACGGAGAAGTAATCTGCTCTCCTAAGGTGTTCAAGGGGTTCTACGAATGAACCTATGGTGGCTGTTCCTGTGGATAGGTTGGCTAATCGGATTCGTGGCAGGAACATGGTGGAAGGGGAGTCGGTGATATTGGCATACGGAAATTACGGAGGAAATGTGTTTCGTAACGGCGTGCGGATGAAAAATCATGAAGATGCAATCACGTATCGAGAAAATGAAATATGGAACTTCCATAAAGATCTATTTCATGGGGTACCGGGAGAGAAAAGAGTTCGATTGTGTGGATACAAAGTGTACCCTAAGCTTTTTATGGACGGAAAGGAAGTTCCAATGGACATCAGTGCTATGGATGGAGATGTGGATGAGGCAAAAGGAAGTGGCGAATTGGAAGGCTATCGTTATGCATGGCATTACGATGGTGAAGATAACAAACTAACATTATTCCTAATCGAGCCGGACGGAACAGAATGGACAGGTTTTTCGGGATATGCGATGGGTGCTGGATGGGAGGATGATGAAGAGTGAGACTTTTATTCTCTCCAATGGAAAATGGAATATACGTGGCATTTGAAAACAGCCGTGGACGCTACTGGTCTTTCTTTAATTCTCCGCCGAAGTCCATCAGCCATGTAGGCAAAGAATATTTGCGGAACCGATTCCCAAACGTGCGCGATAAACGTCACGTTGATTTCATTAAGCATCATTGGGACTTGGTGATGAATAACAACGCGCAATTTGAGCGGGACGAATCTATTCTTGCAATTGGTGACAAGGTGGTCATGCACACATGCCACGAAGCACAACATGAGACGTATCGAGATCGCGTATGGATCGTAGAGTCGCATCCGTGGTCTTCAGGAGGTCGAGAAGTCGTAATGCTTTCAGGATTCAGTGGTGCATTTGCTACTAAGTTTCTAAGGAGAGTTGATGATGACACGGAGGACGGAAGAGATCCAAGCGCAGCGAGCAGAAATTGAACGGCGTAAGCAACTGTGGTACATGGCAGATAACGCATTTGAAGAGTCAGCATGGTTAGAGTATTTGGCCGCAGAAAGACGACTGAAAGCACTGATTACAGAAAGCAGAGAGGTTCAAGATGTATAGGCTGATCGTAGGTATACCGCCTAGTGTGAATCATAGCCATATCAACATCCGCAAAGGCGACAGAATCATGCGGATACGATCACGAGAGACAAAAGAGTACATGTCTGATACGGGCTGGCTCGCGAAGCGGTGGATGATCATCGCGAAGTGGAAAATTCCAGATCAAGAAAAGAAGATCATCATGCGCATGTGGATCTACTGGCCAGACAACAGGCGAAGAGATGCGGACAACCAAGTCAAGATCCTTCAAGACTCGCTGACCGATATCCTATGGCTGGATGATCGACAGGTATTACCGCAGGTAATGGATTTCACGGTAGACAAGCATCATCCAAGGGTAGAGATCGAACTGGAGGTGCAGAGTGCCTAATCACATTCTAATGAACATGCTTTTCTTGGTATTAGGTATGGCACTTGCAGAAGGCGTGTTTATGGCTCTTAAGCTCATTGGGTTAGGATGAAGGGAGATAGTATAGTGATTAAAATAACGAATGTTCAGTATCTACAAGAACGGTCTGTAGGCATGTCAAAAGAAGAAATTTGCGCAAAGCACGGGATCGCTAATACCAAGTCGCTTCGAGATTATTATCTACCGATGTGGGGTTTGCGTACAGCGGATGATGAGATTAAGGCATTGCGAGAGTATCGAGGTATTAAAATGCCACAAGAGAAGAAGCGAACCATCTTCGATAAGCCAAGGGAAGCAAGCATGGTATCGGATCATAAAGAGGAATTAGAAACCAAGGAGGAACCAACCATGAACACAGAGACGATCATCAACCAAAAAGAGGATACATCCTTTGCGGTAGAGACAATCAAAGAAGCCGTTCATCAGCATGAGCAAAAACTAGTAAACTTTCATCATTCTATGCTCGATTTAGCACTTCAAGAATACGTCAATATCGCTCAGTCAAACGATTCGAGGCACACTAAGTCGTTCAGCAAGAAGGTGGCTGAGATCCACAAGGATCTATCAGAGCTACATATCGCGTATGAGGACAAGAACGACACAGAGACCGCTCAACTAGCCGCTCATATGCTTGTTTCACTCTTCGCGCTATGCGGAACCTACGGTATCAATCTTGTGCCTTCTGTACACCATTTGATCCATGCGCTTTAATCATCAGCCGACAGTCTACGGTAGTCGCCAAGCAAAAGGCGGCTATCGTAGTGATATCGGTCTCTATGTGCGCAGCTCGTGGGAAGCGAATTTTGCACGATATCTGAACTACATGAAGGACGAAGGGAACGTCTATAGGTGGCGGTATGAGCCAGAGGTCTTTATCTTTCACAGGGTAAAAAAGGGTACACGAGCATACGTTCCAGACTTCAAGGTGTGGGACTACGAAGGAGCAAGACCCAATTACTATGAGATCAAGGGGTACATGGACGCGAAAAGCAAAATCAAGCTAAAAAGGATGTCGTTGTATTATCCTGAGATTGACATTGAGATCATCGATTCAGAAACATATAAAAAAATTAATCGTTGGGCGAGAGATCGAATAGCACATTGGGAGGAATAAATTTGGAACGTCAAGAGGCAATCGATAAGGTATTGGATGAGCCCACATTGTCTCCATCTGAACGCAATATCTTGCTTCTCCTACTCAGGAGATGCGATGACACAAAATGGTCGACCTTTAGTTTTCAACAGCTTAGTTATGCTTCTGGTTTGTCCAGGTCTAGTTTGCGGAGAATCGTAAACGATCTAATCGAAAGAAAGTACATCAAACGTGTTAAGTACAAAGGATCGATCAAGTATCAACCGTGGCCGTACTCTTCCATCAACGGATTAACAGACGACGATGGAGATCATAGATTTTATATCACGGTCGCACAGGCAATAGCTCTTAGAGCCGATTGCGCTGCAAAGGAATCTGAATTAACAGCAGCTATTGACTTAGCAAGAGCAAAGAGAGATCGAATGAAAGAAAGCGAGTATTTGGCTCAGGTTGATATCCGACTAGAAATAAATGAAAAGCTTGATAAATATATCCGCACCCACGCTCGTGGGTAGCGGATTTTTTCTACAAAAACCTACTTTCTGCACTACATCATCTCTTGTAGTAGATTGAAAATGTGCTATTTGCTACAGCGGCAAACTTTTAGGGAAGCTGTAGCGAACTTGTAGGAGATACTGTAGCAAAGCTGTAGGCTACACGCAGGCTATATAAGTCAATATATATAGTAATTACGAAAGTGTGGTGTGGAAATGGAAGAGGACCCGAGGGCGCATTACGCTTACCATTGCGCGGAATGCGGAGAGAATTTTCCGCCGAATGGAAAGGGACATTCTGCCGCAGGAAAGCATGCGAAGGAGGAACACGAAACGGATAACCCAGGAGAGGTCATCGAAGGGTTGATCGATACTCGTACGGGGGAAGTGCTGTATGCTGGGTGGGGATCATCGAAGCTTACCGCCGCACGTAATCGAGGTTTACTTGATGATACAGAAGAGAAGGCGGCTGAGAAGGCAGCCAGTATGACTGATGCTGCATCAAAGAAACCAGGGAAACTAACCATGAAAGAAAAGGCTGCCTTAGCTGTACAAGAGCAAACGGGAAGAACGATAATGAAGGATCTCGTGATTCCTCGTATGGTCGAATTGGCCTTTGGCGAAGCACAAATCTTGTGGCCGGATCAATACGGCGGTGGCTCAAAAGAGCAGTTTAGTGCCTACATTGAGGAAATGGTTGCTGTAGCTAATATCTATCTCGAAACCGAAGTTGGCAACGTGATCATCAAAGAGTTTATTGATCGCATCGCAGATAAAGAGAACGCAGAGCAACTGGAGGAGGAAGATATCGATGGCTAGGCCAAGCCCAATGAATTTAGCGCTAGTAAAAGCAGGGAAAATGTCTTCTAGCAGTTTGAGCGCTCAAGACATTAACGCTACGATTTCTGATACCATGCGTCAGTTCGGAGAAGCCGCGCAAGCTAAGATGGCAGCAGACAACTTAAAAGAAATCCTGAATCCAAAAGCTCCTGATCCAATCGATCAATTTGCCAAGACCGCAACAGTATTTCAAACGATGGCGGGACTTCGTTCCAATCAAGAGGAAGCAGAACGCAAACGAGAAGAAGTGGAACGACGCGAGAGGATAGAAGCAGAAAGGTTAGAGGAACAGAAACGAGCGATGGCGCAGAATCAATCCCTAGAACTGTTCAAGCTTATGATGCAGATGAATCAAGAAAGTACAAAGAATATGCAAGAGATGATCAAATCAGTGCAAGAAGGCAATCAGAAACAGCTTGAAAAAATGGAAATCAATCAGCGCGAGATGTTGAAAACGATCGTAGGTGAAAAGCAGAAATCTCCAATTGAAGAAAAGCTGCTTAGTTCGACTTTAGATCAGATTTTAAAACCTAGACAGCCAGAAGATCCGATTCAATCGCTGGTACGGCAAAAAGAAGTTGTTAATCAATTATCATCTCTATTCCCTTCTCCTGTCGTTTCGTCAGGTGGAATCAATGAATTAGAATACGAATTGAAAAAGTTGGAGATCAAGCAAAAAGGTGATATGGAAGAGAAGCGTATCAAGGTAGAAGAATTAAAGGCTGAAAAGATAGGCTCTAGCATCGAGTCGGCAGCTACGATTATTTCAGGGATTATCGCTCAAATGAAGCAAGGGAATCAACACCCTCAACAGCAACAAGCTATGCCGCAACAGCCAGAAGCTCCTATGGCCAGAGTTCCTTTAGCGCGCTATGAATGCGTGAATGAGGAATGCGGTAATGAGTGGGTTGATCTCATGGGGATAAAAAATGTGATTTGCCCGAAGTGTAAAGAAAGCATGGAGGTGGACTGGTCCAATGCCGAACCCCAAGTCACCGCTTCTTGACTATCTTGTGCAATGGATCGATAGCATGTCTCCTCAAGAACTAGAGAGAAAGATACGAGCGAATGAATCTCTCGTTGAAGAAGTAAAACCGCACGAAGCGAAAATGAAGATAGGAAAGATGCTATTTAAGTTAGACGTGGATGCTAATTTGATCATTGATCATCTCCTTGCCTATCGTCCGGTACAAGGTCAGATCCTCTTCTTGAACAAGCAATGGTATGACAAGCAAATCGAAGAACTCACTGCATATATAGATAGACTGTAGTTTCTGCACAGCCTCTTATCTTGTATTAGCCTAGAGCTAACGAGAAAGGGGCTGTTTTTATGTCATCAACAGGAGTCATCATTGCGGGAGGTGCGGCGGTAGTTGGTTTAGGTTTGGCTTATGAATATTTCAAAAATCAAACAGCGACTAAGCAAACAGCAAATGCAAGCCAAACTCCTTCAACTTCTTATGCTTCACCTGCATCTTATACCACATCTGTAACTGATGTATCTCCAGTTGCTAAAACGGGGTGCAATGCAAATGGTCAGTTCGGGACGCTCGTAGGTAATGGAGCGGATTTCGGTTCATCTTCCGCTTATGACGTATACGAGCAAAGTTTTAGTGGCGGGTACTATTTATCACTCGTTGATCCTTCTACGTGTCAATTAGTCGTAAAGTACCAACACTCTGGATCGTTTTCTATTTATGCGCAATCTACTTCGAAAGCCAGTCCTACATCCTATTCAAGCTCATCATCCACTACTTCTAGTTCAGCAACAACTAGCTCAAGTTCTAAGTCTAATTGTGTATGGGTAAATCATGTCTGTTATGCGTCATGGTATGACTATCATTTAGCTATGCAAAAAGCTCAACTAGAAGCTTCAGCAACAGAACGCGCAAAAACAAGTGCCGAATACGCGCAGTATAATTCAGCTTCAAAAAATCAAGCAGTGTTTCACTATGTCATTACCCCTCCATCGACCACAACGAATCGCAATCAATATATTTTAGACATTGCACAACAATATCAGTGATTTCCTACTTTCTGCATGATTCTAATATCCGTTTTATGATTGGCCGAGAGAACGAAACGAATACGCGGAGGCGATACCGTGCGAAAAAATATGCGTGATCTTGTTGAAAGTGTTGCCATAAGTGCGGCAGGTTCGGTTGTGGCAGTTGCTATTTGGAGTGCGTATAACAACCGCAAAAAAATGCTTACATGGAGGTTTTGAGGATGAATCACTGGGTAGCTGGATTACTAGGTGTAGCCGTAGGGGCAGGGGCAGTCATCGGCATTGAGGCTGGCGTTCTGGATTTTGCTATGAAAAACGTAAAAAAAGTAACTGCAACAGATAACGGTTATCAACTCAGCATGTTTACGATCCCTGGTATAGCGGGATACAACCAACCTATTGGGATCGCGCTTATGAAAAATAACCAGCCTGTTGTCGGCGCCGTGATCGAAGTTACTTATACGAGCAACGGTCAGAAACAAAATGTGCAAATTAGAACAGATAATAACGGGTTAGCTGTACTAGATATCCTCACGTTCCACGCGCAACAAATGACTGTTGCAGCTAGCTATTCGCGAGCTAATCAAGTGGCCGTGCAATCTGCCATCACCATCAATTTTGCGGCTCAACAATCATTACAAGCTCAACGATCTTGAGAAAAGAATAAACGGCTAGTTAGCCAAGGAGGACGTTTAAAATGAGCATGGATCATACGGATAAAGTGATTTTAGGCGTAGTCGGTATCGGCGCGGTAGCTGGTATCGGGTGGTTCCTATATGAAAAATCGAAGCAAACAACGGCCACGAATCAATCAAGCGTTCAGTCTATTCCGTATTCAACTGGCACATCTTCACAAGCAACTAACAGCTCATCCTACCCAACTTCGACGACAACTAGCTCGTCTACACCTACGCAATCAGTAACATATACGATTCCTTCTAGTTCTAGTTCTAGTTCAAATCAAACATCTACATTCCAGCCAGATGCTAGTACGGTTACATCGCAACAAACATCTGGTCTGAGCGGGTCGCTTCCATCCGGCATTTCAGGAACATATCCAACATTAGGTGATCCCGGATGGATTGCGAACGGGAAATGGTATCCAACGATCAATCAAGCTCCTTCTGGTGCGCAGGCCGCCTATACCCTAGATAGTTATTACGATCAATATGTACAAACCGTATCTTACTAGGAGGTGTTTCGCGTGAATGGAGTAGCTACAGCTTGGGTTCTTGGCGTAGGAGTCGGAGCATTTGGCATAGGATTCTACCTCGGGTCAAAAAGAAACCAAACGACCACGATCCAAGAGGATATCACGCCTCAGGGTCGCATGTTCCTATCAGAAAACTATAAATCGGATATTAATGCTGCTGGAGGATATTCTCATTTGGTCAACGGTACGCCATATTTTATATACGGTAATTATCCCCAAGGAAGTCAAACATTCGTACCATCTGGACGATTTTACGACTGGTCAACCAACACGTACGGAAACGGCACACCATAGGAGGCGGTGACAGTGTCAACCGTCTTACAATACACGACACTTGCAAGCGGGTCGAGTAATACATCTCTGTACGACAATAGACAAGCGCTGATTAATGATGAACTCGCGCAATCGGAAGGTACGAAAATGGAACTGGCGCTGACGATCAATTCGTCAGTTGCCAACCAACTTCAATCTGCGGCGGCAACGATTAATCATCAAGCTAATTTAAAGGGAGTTCTTCCGTGGACAGGTAATACCGATATTGCCTTTGTAACTGGCACAAACACAGTAGCACTCAGATGGACGAAAGGACAACCTTTCATTTGGATATTGATTAGTATTCTTGTTGTAACAGCCATCATTTGGCTTTATCTCGAAGGTTGGCGCTATAGCAAAGGCGAGTTTGTGAATGTGGTAAATGGGCAAACCGCGACACCAGGTCAATTCTTCCAAAACCAAGTAGGATCATTATTTTTAAATCCTGCTTTCATCCTAACTGGCATTGGGCTTGTGTTCGTTGGGGTTCTCTATCTTAAGCATCAGGAGATGGAGTTTGGAGAAAAATTCGTTAGTTCCAAGGCGCAAGTAAGAACGAGGAAGAAACTCAATAACCAAGATCTAAAGTATCGAAAAAAAGTGAAACGCCTGAAAGATCGGGGTGAGATCTAGTGGCGACGAAAAAGAAAGCATCCGCAAAAAAGAAAACGGGAATAAAACTTCCTCCAAAACAGATGAGGTACGATTCATCGGATTACCTCGGGGGTGGCTACATCCCTGTAGCCAAGACGCATCACAGGAAAGAAGCGGTCATCAGAGATGTGCGAGAAACAAATGACTTCGAATCTCCATATAAAGTGCCTCATCTAAAACGGAAGGCGAAGAAAGAAGGTGGCGGCGTGAATCAAGATAATGATGTGATGGATCGCGTTCTCGCGTCAGGTGTCGTAGAGGCTGGCGTATTCGCAGCCGCAGCCGCAGGGGCCACTTGGTTTCTGGAAACACGCAAACGGGATCTATATTGGTCGGCAGGTGTTGGACTAGCTTCTTTTTTTGTTGCTGGAGGAGCGAGAAATAATGCTGGGATAAGAGATGTTTCGCTCGGCATTCTTGCAGCTAGTGCGGCGGTGCTGACAATCAATATAACGGGTCACTTGAAGTTATTTAGTGGTCAACAAGCATTGTAAACGGCAAAACTGTACTTTCTGCACGACTTTTCATTTCGATTTATAGTCAAAACAGCAAATATGCAGTTCTAGGAGGAAGCTAGATGAAAGACTTCAATTTGATTGGTATGGGCGGTGGAGTTGTTCTCGGGGTGGTCATGGGGACAATTCGCAGTGGAAAATTACTTCCTCAAGTCACCGATTTAGATTTGTGGACGGCAGCAGGCGTTTTAGTAGCTGATGCTTTTATTGAAGAGCATCTTCATCCTGTCGGTCAAGAAATCGCCAACGGAATGGGCGGGTACGCAGCCGGTTATATGGGCCAGCGATTGACTGAGAAATTCCTATTCAATACGACCTCGAACGGAACGACTACTTCGTCGAATTCAACCGCGACGGTAAACGTGGGGACTTCTATTCCGTCGAATCAAGTTTATAGTTCTGTTCCAACCTCATCAAGCACAAGTTCCAGCCGTACGAGCGGAACGGTATCAAGCCTTAGCACCACATACTAATTAGCACCTCAAGGAGGGTTCGATAAATGGCAAGCTGGACAGCATACCAACAAACGATTCCGCTTTTGGACGTTACTTGTTCGCAAATTAGCCCAGGAGTTACCGCGGTAAGCCCGACATCGGGGGCAACTACCATTTCAGGTTCAAATATAACCGTTACACCAGGCACGATTCAAACATCTCGACTATCTGCAAATTATGTGGCAGATGCGCGAATCATCGAGATTATTTCGCCAGTAGATAATGCAGCATCAACAAATCAATTCCCCGATGTTGAGATCACGTTTAATATCGACACCAAAAACATTCAAGAACAAATTGTAATCGATGGATCATATTATGCAAATATGTTTCCTCGTAAAATGGTCAATCGTTCAGGACGACAAATTGTGTTGGGGTTTAGTGTAAGGGATGTCCTACTTAGCGCCGTTCGCAATCCAGGATCAATTTTGAATATGCCTACACTTTTGACAGGGCTTAAATATACAGAATCAATTACGGTATCAATTAAGAGCAATGCGGGGTTTGGTAATGACGGAGCAGTAGTCACTCCTTTTCGCATTCGTGTTCTTGGGGAGAAATACACCCAAGACGATCTATCTGGACTAGCTACAGGATATAATGGTCGATTAGCGATTTATCAGCCTCCTGCTCAAGAATTTGTTGCGACACATGTACTTGCAGGGCTTCTTAGCACATCAACATGGGATAGCCTATCTGGCGGCCAAAATCAAATTGGCCCTGTGAAAGTGTTAAGACGGATCGCCTACGCTTATAATGCTGTGGCGACAAACGGGTTCTTCGCCTTTACGCAGAAAACAAACTTAAACGGAAATGAAGCAAACGTTTCGACTAATATCCATGATTTAGGAGACGATTTCACGCAGAGCAAAAATGCGTTTTTATGGCTTGATTTTGGTCTCCGTATTCCTAGTGGACAAGCATATACAGGGTTTACCGCAGGCGGGTCTGATATCATTCCGCAACCGAGCCAACTTGGGTACTCGGTTTCAGCAAACACGAATGACTTTCAATATGGCAATCTCGAACCACAAGTATCAAGTAGCGTAGATTATACATCGCTGCATGACGTAAAGAACTTGGCAAAAGTGCTTGTTTACGGATCTGCTCTCGCACCATTTATCAATACGACAGGTTTTACAAATTACGCGGCAAATACCGTGTCTTTTGCGAAGTCTGGAATTTTGTTCGAACAAAAATAAGCATTACTAGGAGGAATGAATCATGGCTTTTACGACTAGAACAGCGACGATCAATACTGCCGCATTAGCTACACAGACACTACCAGAGGAAGCGGTACAAGTCCTTGCAATAGTTGGACTCGCAGGTGGAGCTACAGCTATTGCAGCGACAACTTATACCGTGCAATCAACCGCTCCAGCATCAGCTACCGAAGTTGAATTCACCGGATCTGCTAATGCGCCAAGCGAAACGCTCACGTTCGATGCGGCTTTAACCGCGAATGGTGTACTGTTTGTAACTTATGTTCCAGTTGGCGCAGTTCCTGCTTCTTTATAATTCACAACATAAATGATGCCTCCTCCTATGAGGGGGCTACCTTCACAATATTATCCTGACGGGTGGTGATCGCGTGGGAACCTCGTTTTCAGACTCCCAAGCTCAATTAGCTAAATTTTGGTACGAAAAAGTCCCTTATACCTATCTCAACAACTCGCTGCAAGTCGGTAAAACCGTTCCGATGGTAATTAATAACCTAGCATCTACGACGAAAAACTCAAAAATGGCAATTTTGAGTGATCTTGGCGTGACACAATCTTCGAATGTATATCTCACTACACAGTCGAATAGCAAAACGCCAATGACCGCAACGACCGGATATCCTTCGAATCTTGCTCCAGTTTTCACCGATAGAGATAGCGGACTTCGAAGCACAAACGCTCTGTCGCTATACTTTCTAAATAATACAGGGGCATCAGTAGCCAATGTTCAACTCAATTACTCTGTCGGAGTTAAAAACTTAACAGTAGCAGATAAAGTGATGCTGAATTTACCTCTCACATCGCCCGAACAACATCTGCAACAAAAATTTGAGATTGGAAATCAAGGATTGAGACCACTTTCTTTGTCAAGATCATTAGAACAAACTTGGCTGTCGCGCGTTGTAAGCGAAGAGGTATACGCTTACGAGCAAACCGCAACAACATACCCAACCGCGCTCGAAACCACAACGCCAGGTGCAGGAGAGATTCTTGTTTTGACATCCATAGCAATTGGTGGAGTTCCAATCGGAAATCAAGTCACTCTCACGATCACACGTGACCAAGACAACAACTACGTGCAAGTCCTCGGCGATAACGCGAACATTAATACGCCATTTGATTGCTGGGTTCCGGCTAGAAGGAATATTATCGCTAATATTTCTGCGGTAACTACTACGGCCGATGTGACAATTCGACTCACGGTATTGAGACTCAGCATAAGCTCGGTTCTGCTTTCAATGTTCGGGCTTGTTAATCCATCAACACTCAGTAAAAGTGAGCTAAATCTCTACGAGCAAGTGTTAGCAGGGGTGGTGGTATAAAGTGAACGGATTTGATTCTTATGGGGATCCACAATCAAAAGTTTCGAACGGCAGAGTTTTTGATCCGATCAAAAACCTATCACTACCTCTTGCGTACAATAACTTGCTTGAAACATTCTTGACAGCAGGAGAAATCGGAGAGGTATTCCCGTACTATACACGTCAAGAGATTACCGTACAAGCGGGAGGAACAAGTAATATTATCATATCGATTCCTGAGGGCGATACCGCGGCTGTCGTTTATTTGCTTTCGATGAGCGTAGACACGGATAGCTCAGACTTTTTTGTTACATTTCAGGCGGACAATGATCCTCCGCTCATGACGGAAACACCCATGAGTAAAGACATCAATGTACTTGGCGCTTTCCTTCCTCCTGCGCATGTGAGAGGCGTTTATACCTTTGTAAATAATGATTCGATTGATATCACTTTTACGAGTGATGTTCAACTCGTCATTATGAATAGTGAGTTTACCCGAACATTTTACGAACCTCTAATGAAAGGCCAGTATTCGTTATTAAAGGATCTGGCGCAAAAATTTAGTAATCTGCAAGGAAGTGGACAATCGTGAGAGTGCTAATGTGCATCACTCATGGCGTGGAACTTCTTATTACGGAGGCAAATGGAAGACCTCATCACACATACAGAACAAAAGGGTATACATGGCCAGCTAGTTGCACGTTGTTTCGTATGCCGCGTCCATGCGCAATCTCACGTGGAGACACCTATACGAGCCCTACAAGTGGAAGAAATGCGCATAGCCATTGTGACATTGAAGAGGTGAGCTTATGAGCGGATTTGGCATCGGGAATTTGACGCAAGCACTTGCGCGTCATACGAGAGATGTTGCGCAAGATAACTGGCAAGTGGGAAACAATGCAACGACGACAAGTATTCCTGTGCAATCACGAAATCCAGCGGGAAAAGCTGTGGATGTAACTGGACAAGCAGCAAATGAACTTGTCGGATCAATCATCGAATTTAATTCAGGCGCTAATCAAGAATCAAGCAGGCAGATTGTCGGAGTATCTTCTACAGGTACACTAACTCTTGATTCGGCACTGGGAGTAGCGCCAGCGCAGGGAGATTTATTTACTATCTTAAAAACAATCTCCTTGAACGTATCAACGAGCGAGAACTTATCGCAAATAGGCGCAACAAACGTTCCTGTAACTTCTGCCACAGCAAACGTGCCTGCTTTACCTGCGATGAGCGTTGATCTAGGGCTTTACCCAACAGGGAATACAGGAGCTATTTCAGCTACGAATACAGCCACAGGCTTCACTATATCGCTCGGTTCCCTTGCTGGTTATGTCGGTAGTCTTTTCGATGTGAAGGCGATTAGTGTAGCTATCAACAATTCAGGAACGGCTGAAACGATCACATCTATGCAGCTGGTACTTAGTGATACCGTTGGAGGAGTAGCTGTCAGCACAACATTTAATGGTCCGCCATTGATGTCTGTCGCAAGTGGAACAACCTATCAGTGGCGTTTTGCAATGGAACATGGGCAACCACATCCTGTGCCATTTCAGAATATGAGTCTTGTTATTACTTTTTCAACCGCACCAACCGCAGGAGAAGTATACGCCTTGGCGATTGTTCAAGGAGCGGGAGCTGCGCCGATTTCAGAGAGCAGGATTCAAACAGAAGTCATCAACGACACGATCAATTCAGGAGAAGTGAGATTCATCAGCAGTGGAGAAGAAGTAGCTTTCTACAACCTAACTTTAGGCGGAGTGGAAAGAGTGGAGGGCGTTCTTGTCACGCAAAACCTGACGATCGAAGATGGAGCGACACTTATATTGGCTGATGGTGGGACGATCAAAACAGGAGCTTTTAACTAGGAGGGAATAAACATGCCAGCAATCATTGAGCTGATTCCTAATGTGGCACAAATCGTAACGGACAAAACGGCTGGAACCGTAACGATTCAAACGTGGAATAGCACATCATCCGTATGGGACACACAATTCACAGTAGCGACCGCAACAGGAGATATTACGATGGCAGCCACCGTTACAGCCAGTGGAGCTTTTTCTGCCTCGGCAGGGGCTACCATTACAGGAACTATGGCATCAAGCGGACCAGTAAACTACACAACGGGCGCAACTAGTATCGCAGGAACAACAGCAGGAACAATCTACTGGACAGCGCCATTGCAAGGCGCAGGATACAAGAAAGTAGCCGTATTTCTCGACGCATACGAGAACGACACCACGACAGCACAGACCATCACATTTCCCGCGGCCTTCACATATACACCAAACATCTACAATCCAGGAGCCGTACCAGGTGTTACAACTACGACAACGACACTTAGCATTGATCCGGACACAACGACAGCTTATACAAATTGGATCATCGTCGAAGGATTCTAGGATGTTGCTGTGGGCTAGTTTACCTGTGACTAGCCCAATCATCACACTAAAGGAGAGATGAGCTATGGCGATGGGCAAACGCATCAGCGGACAAGCGGGGTATGATGTATGGAAACAGCAGTATGGTGTCGTGAACGTGAAGGATTTCGGAGCTTTAGGTGATGGCTCTCAAGATGATACATTGGCGATCCAAATGGCTCTTTCTTCAATCCCTACCGGTGGTATATTATTTTTTCCTATTGGTTTTTACGTTATTACTAAAAATGTTTGGGTTCCTAGTGGAGTTCGGGTGTTAGGGTCTTCTTTTGGATCAACTCAAGCTCTACCAGCAAAAAATAGCGTTATAAGAGTGGATAATGGATCGTTTATTCTACAGGGCGATTACAGTAGTATAGACGGTATCCAGATAGACGGTTCGGCAAACATTGGATCTTCCCCTGCTTTTCAAGTATCTGGAGGTCATTGCTCTATTGGCAACTTATATGTATGGGGTAATTTTGTATCGCCTGGTGTTTACTTAGGATCTGCTGGGAACGTTATTGCGAATTTAACCATCAACAACTTAATCGTAGAGCAAGGTTATCCAGGAATTACTCTAAATGCAACTCAGAGCACCATAACATTTATGGAAAGTATTTCCGCATACGAGGTTGGTGTTCGCATTCTTCTCGATAACAATTCTATAAATCACTTGCAGATCACAAACATGAAAAGCGAGACCGGAACTCCAATACTTCTCCAAATCGGTACAAGTGAAAGCACGCAGGCATATGGGAATACAATCCTTTATACTGACTTATCTTGCGACACTGCATCTACTGCTATTGAAGTGAATTATCCGATCGACATCTCAAATGGCCAAGATCCCAACATGATGTTTCAAGTACATGTTGAAGGATCGGGAAGCATCGTTCACAACAATGGAAGTTATGGTTCTTTGGTGGCAAGAGTAAGCTCGGGTAAACTCGGCGCTTCGCTCGCCATTTCCCCCCCCGCATCGCCTCTTGTGTCGGGAACTGTTTACCAAAATACAAACACAATGCCCATTGCTATCTACCAACCAGCCTACGCGACAACGGCAGGAACAGCGGGTAATATTGCGGTTGCGCTTGGAGCCACGAATACCCCAAGTGCGATTTATACGAAGTTCATCTCTGGTGGTAGTAGTTCAACCGCCACCGTACCATGTAATTTGACTGTTCCTCCAGGATGGTGGTATTCATTTACGACGACTGGAGCGACATTGGCTAATGCGACAGTAATAGAAGGATAATGCTATAATTATTTACTCAAATGTGCCCCTTGTAGCGTCATAACAAGCGATACCCGCGCATTGGCGTGTGACGTTCCGTAGGAAACGCTGCCTCCTGCATCAATTAAAGGCAATAACCACTGTGGTGATAGCGTCCATTCGACGAGAGGGATATTCCCACTCAGGTTAATCGACACTGGCGTCCTTTGAGCGGCTTTCGCGGCTTCGATTTGCAGTACTGAAAAATATGCCTCTCCAGCCAAAACCCTTATGCCATGAACTTGATTATCTCCCTGCGGACCATAAATAGCGGCGAAATTAAGCGAAAGAATAGCCATGGATAGAGGTATGGCGATAGATTTTCGCAATGGCACCGCTTGAAACATATGTCCAATCGCCAAAGACAAGCCGATCAATGGTATAGAAAGATTATAATACGACCAATCATTTGAAAACGGCAGAACAGGAAGAAGGGCAACAATAAACCACGACAATCCAAGCGCCACGCCATTTGCAGAATCCTTGATGCGTAGGGTGAAAAATACGAGAAGCGCAATTCCACTAAGAATATATATGGTTAGCGCTAAAATGCTGGTATAATGCCACAATTCAGATGACCCAAGTGCATTATAGAATGTCGGAGTAATTCCAATCGAATCCACGGCAGATAACCAGGTGAGATGAAACCATTTGGATATCGAAAAAACTGTAGAGAATGCGCCTGCTGTGTGCAGCCCGGCAATAAAAACCCTAAAAATAATGTAAATGAAAAGTTCGATCCACAACACTCTCGTTTTAAACAGTGTATCGATGATGCTTTTACGACGGATCAGCACATAGTAGAGGGCTACCATAGCGGGCACGGTAATAGTCGTCTCGTTAGACATCAGACAGAGAGCAAAGAATATATATGATAGCCTATTTCGATCTTTTGCAACAGAATAGAGAACGAGAGCGGCGAGAAGTGTTGCGCCCGTTTCAGAAAACGCAGAAGCCCATGCTAATGAGGCATAATGCGTATTGGAGAACGCAAATATTGCTGTGCTGACTAATGCAATGGAGCGAGAATAAAAGATGAACATGAATTACAAATAGACAATATAAACTGTGCCAAGAAAAGTTCCG
>JAKACU010000167.1 GCA_021821185.1 Bacillota bacterium | reverse complement strand
AATCCCGTGAGTATGGATTAGAGGATGAGCGTTCATGGAAAGTTCAAAGGTAGTGTATATCGGCTTGTTAGGGCTCGGCACAGTCGGTAGTGGTGTTGTGAAGTCGCTGGCGTCCAATGATTCTCACATTGAAGCACGTACCGGGTATTCTGTGCAGGTGAGGCATGCCCTGGTTCGGGATATAGATAAGCCGCGACGAGTTGTGATCGATAAAGCTCTATTGACGGTGAATCCGAAAACCATCGTGGAAGATCCAGCAATTCAGATCGTCGTAGAGGTGATGGGTGGAATCGAACCGGCGCGATCCCTGATCCTGCAAGCTCTGCATGCAGGCAAGCATGTGATCACGGCCAACAAGGAACTGTTGGCGAAGCATGGAGACGATCTCATATCGGTTGCAAATGATATGGGTGTACGCTTGCTGTTCGAAGCAAGCGTTGCCGGCGGTATTCCGATCATTCGCATGGTTGAGGCGTATCTAACTGCCAATCGCATATTTGCCATAAGAGGTATTTTAAATGGGACTTGTAACTATATTTTGACGCAGATGGATGAGCGCAATGAACCGTTTGCCGATGCTTTGTTCAGCGCCCAAGAGTTAGGTTATGCAGAGGCAAATCCTGAAAGTGACGTAGAGGGTTTTGATGCGGCTTATAAACTATCGATTCTGGCTAATATGGCGTTTCCAATCAAGTCGAGCATTGGTGACGTCGTGCGTGAAGGTATTACCCATGTCACCCCCGTAGACATTGTCGTGGCGAGGCACATGGGTGCGGTCATCAAATTGCTCGGATTTGCTGAACTTCGTGAAGGCCATATTATGCTGCGTGTGGGTCCGCGTATGATCAGCAAAGTGGACGCACTGTCGAGTGTCAGGGATGTATTTAATGCCGTCACGCTATCAGCCGATGTGGTAGGGGATCTTACCTTTATCGGGCGTGGGGCAGGAGAGCTTCCTACAGCGAGCGCCGTGATTGAAGACTTGATGGAGGTCTTGCACGCCCCACAGCCGCGCCCGACGCGCTTGCAGTTGCCTTCTGTTGACAAATCTGCAGATGAAGATCCAGTACCAGGTAACTATTATGTACGCGTTCATATACAAGGCAAAGTCACTGGGGAACAGTTCATGCACGAGGCAGCTCGTGTGGCGATGGCAGTCGGCGGTGATATCGTACCTCTCGTAGCGCAACACGGCGCTATCAGCGATGCTTGTGTCATCCTGTGTAACGTACAAGAGAATACCGCACGCGAATTTGCACGATCCTATTCGCCAGCAGCATGGATTTGTCTTCCATTTGATGCGCCGCTTCCCATAACTGGGAAAGTGGCTATATTGCCACTGGAGAGGGCATAATAACGAGCTTGAGGAGTATGATTGCTAAGGACCGTCAGGGGTGTGTTTCTTGACATGCGGTTTCCACAGTTTGTACAATAATGTAGGTACAGGTTCACCGTGATGATTGCGATCGAAGTGATGGGCTGATCAAACCATACAGTGCTTTTTTTCGATCGCGGATTTTCACGGAATGGACTTTCATGGCATTGCCGCGCAGCAAGGTTCGAAATGAATATTCGGCTGTGCCGATATTCGGGGCTGGTAGGGATTGCCTAAGCTACATCAGCCGAGAAGTAGACGACGGCTAAGAGGGAGGCTAGTCCGTGGCAACAGGGGCGGTCAATCGCGATTTTTTATTTCGCAGGCTTCATACTTTGTCAGGTGTGATTCCAGTCGGTTTGTTTTTGCTTGAGCACCTGTTTACGAACTCCACCGTTACGATGGGGGCCAGTTCATACAATTCTGCGGTAAATACGATTCAACACATACCGTATCTTCACGTGGTGGAGTTCGTGTTTATTTTTTTGCCGCTGATCTATCACGGTGTATTTGGTCTATATGCGGCCTATACGTCTGGGTATAACAGCGCGCAGTATACGTGGGCGCGGAACCAATTGTTCGTCTGGCAACGCGTAACCGGTGTCATTACGTTCATCTTCATAGTATTCCATCTGTGGACCACGAGGTTTAGTGGTAGCGAACCGAATTTTGAATTCGTACATAACCTCGTGTCGCACCCATTTGACTTTTGGTTCATGTTGATCGGCGTAGTCGCAGCCACGTTTCACTTCTCAAATGGCTTGTGGTCGTTCATGATCCACTGGGGATTCACTGTCGGTCCGAGGGCGCAGCGGGTTTCGGGCATCGTGATGTTGGTGGTTTTTGTGGTACTCGCTGCAGTTGGCGTAAACGCGTTGGTGGCTTTCACACACACCGCCTGACGCAGGATCGGTTGTTGGAAAGTTATTTTGGTGTGGGAGGAATGCGATTTGGCAGGGCAAAGAATTATTGTCGTCGGCGGTGGCCTTGCGGGGCTCATGGCGACAATCAAAATCGCTGAAACCGGAACACCTGTGGATCTATTTTCATTGGTGCCCGTGAAGCGATCGCACTCTGTCTGCGCACAGGGCGGTATCAACGGTGCTGTAAACACGAAAGGTGAGGGTGACTCACCTTGGATTCATTTTGATGACACGATTTATGGCGGGGACTTTTTAGCGAACCAACCCCCGGTTCTGGGGATGTGCGAAGCTGCGCCTGGCATTATTCACCTGTTAGATCGTATGGGTGTCATGTTCAACAGAACGCCGGAAGGACTACTCGACTTTCGCCGGTTTGGTGGCACGAAGCACCATCGTACCGCGTTCGCTGGGGCGACTACAGGACAGCAGCTTTTATATGCGCTCGATGAACAGGTGCGGCGGTTCGAATCAGCGGGTCTCGTGCAAAAGTACGAGGGATGGGAATTCACTGGCGCTGTGATGGATGATGAGGGTGTGTGCAGAGGGATTGTCGCACAAGACCTGCGTTCGATGGAGATTAAGTCATTCGCGGCAGACGCGGTGATTCTTGCGACAGGTGGCCCTGGTATCATCTTTGGCAAGAGCACGAACTCGATCATCAACACTGGAACGGCAGCATCCTCGGTATATCAACAGGGTGCCGTATATGCCAATGGTGAGTTCATTCAGATCCATCCCACGGCTATCCCTGGCGATGATAAGCTAAGACTGATGTCAGAATCCGCACGCGGTGAAGGCGGCAGAATCTGGACCTATAAGGATGGTAAACCGTGGTACTTCTTAGAAGAGAAGTATCCCGAGTATGGAAACCTAGTGCCACGTGATATTGCAACCCGCGAGATCTTCAGCGTTTGTGTAGACCAAAAGCTTGGGATTAACGGCGAAAACATGGTCTACCTCGATGTTTCTCACATTCCTGCGTCAGTGTTGAACGTGAAACTCGGAGGCATTCTTGAGATTTATGAGAAGTTCGTGGGCGATGATCCTCGCAAAGTGCCGATGCGGATTTTCCCTGCTGTGCACTATTCGATGGGTGGACTATGGGTTGACTTTGGTCAGATGACAAGCATTCCGGGCTTATTTGCCTGCGGTGAGGTGGATTACCAATACCATGGTGCAAACCGTCTTGGTGCGCTTGATGCGGCTGTTCCGCATTTGAGACT
>JAKACU010000166.1 GCA_021821185.1 Bacillota bacterium | reverse complement strand
GTCGGACAGCATCAGATGTGGACAGCCTTGTTTTATCCCTTTACACGACCGCGCCAATTTTTGACATCAGGCGGACTAGGCACCATGGGCTATGGTTTTCCGGCCGCACTGGGCGCACAAGTCGCTGATTCGCAACAAACCGTGATTTGTGTGGCGGGGGACGCAAGTTTTCAGATGAACATTCAGGAGTTGCAAACGTTGATCGAAAATAAGCTGCCAGTGAAAGTTGCTGTTATCAACAATAACTTTCTTGGCATGGTCCGGCAGTGGCAACAGTTTTTCTATGACCGCAGATATGCGGAAAGCCGCATTAGTTCGCCGGATTTTGTTAAAGTGGCGCAAGCCTATGGCGCTTTGGGGTTGCGCGCTTCCACTGTACAAGAGGCAAGAGATGCGATCGCACAGGCGCTTCTTTATGATGGCCCTGTTGTGATGGATTTTGTCGTTGAGGAAGAGGAAAATGTGTTTCCCATGGTTCCTCCGGGTAAAGGCACAGATGAAATGACGCTGGAATGGGGGGAACAGTGATGGACCGTGAACGCACCTTATCGATCTTGGTCAATGACCATCCCGGCGTGTTGGCGCGCATTGCAGGCCTGTTCTCCCGCCGCTGGTTCAACATTGCCAGTATTACCGTGGGTGCCTGCGAAAAGCCTGGATTAAGCCGCATGACCATCGTCAGCCGTGGTGATGATGCCATGGCTACGCAAATGGTTGCACAATTATTAAAACTTGTCGATGTGATTGAAGTCTCGGATATCTCGACACAAAAGGTTGTACGCCGTGAACTGGCATTGATTAAAGTACAAACCACCAAAGAAACGCGAATGGAAATTGCCCATATTCTTGAACCGTTTCGTGTTTCTACCGTTGATGTTGGGCATTCCTCTTTAATGGTTGAAATCACAGGTGATACAGAAAAAGTCGACGCACTGATCGCTTTGCTGCAGCCCTTTGGGGTCTTAGAGATTGCACGTACAGGCGTAACTGCACTCGTTCGTGCCGGAGCAGATACAGGAGTTACTACTAAGGGAGAGAATGAATCAAATGCAAATGTACTATGAAAACGATGCTAATCTTGATGCACTTAAAGGCAAAACAGTAGCTGTACTTGGTTACGGCAGTCAGGGGCATGCTCAGGCGCAAAACCTGCGTGACAGCGGAGTGCATGTCATCATTGCACAGCGTCCGGGCAAATCCGCGAACAAGGCGCAAGAAGATGGATTTACCGTGGTAAGCGTGGCAGAGGCAGCACAAACCGCCGATGTGCTGCAAATCCTTTTACCTGACGAGAGTCAGGCTAAAGTGTACCGTGAAGAGATCGAACCGTACTTGAAAAAAGGGCAGACAGTGATGTTTTCCCACGGATTCAACATTCACTTTCGCCAAATCGTGCCGCCTGAATTTGTCGATGTGCTGTTGGTAGCGCCAAAGGGCCCTGGTCATTTGGTGCGCCGCGTCTATGAAGGTGGAGCAGGGGTCCCTGCCCTTATTGCCATTGCACAAGATGCGAGCGGCCGCGCCAAAGAGACTGCGCTTGCCTATGCAAAAGGCATTGGTGCTACGCGTGCAGGTGTTTTGGAAACTACCTTTAAGGAAGAAACCGAAACCGATCTTTTTGGCGAACAAGCGGTTCTTTGCGGAGGCGTCAGCGCCCTTGTCAAAGCAGGATTTGAAACGTTGGTTAGTGCCGGTTACCAACCGGAAATTGCGTTTTTTGAGTGCTGCCATGAGCTTAAACTAATCGTCGATCTCATTTATGAAGGCGGCTTGTCGCGTATGCGCTATTCAATCAGCGATACCGCAGAGTATGGCGATTATACCGCGGGACCCAAAATTGTCACAGAAGAAACCAAAAAGGCCATGCAAGGAATTTTGCACGATATCCAAACAGGCGTGTTTGCCCGCAACTGGATTCTAGAAAATCAGGCAGGACGTCCCTCCTTTTCGGCGATGCGCCGCATTGATGCTGACCATCAACTTGAGCAAGTTGGCCATTCCTTGCGCGACATGATGAGCTTCATTAAAAAGTAATTGCGCATGTCGCTTCGGATGATTTGGAGAGGAGATTTTCTTTGGCACGTAAAATTGTTTTATTGCCAGGAGACGGTATAGGACCGGACATTGTTGCGTCAGCCGTGAGGGTTTTGAAAAAAGTCCTTGATACCGAACAAGAGAACGTGGAATTTTCCTACCACTTGCTTGGCGGCGTGGCTATTGATGAAACTGGCGTCCCACTTCCACAAGAGACCATTGATGCTGTGACATCGGCAGACGCGGTATTGCTCGGTGCTGTTGGCGGTCCAAAATGGGATAAGGGCCCTGGACACTTGCGTCCCGAAGCAGGATTGTTAGGTCTGCGCAAGACGCTTGGCGTATACGCGAATTTGCGCCCGGTAAAGGCTTACGCTCAATTGATCGGAGCATCACCGTTGCGCGAAGATGTGGCGAGAAACGTCGATGTCTTGATCATCCGCGAACTTACAGGCGGTGTCTATTTTGGTGAGCGCGAACGCGGCAATTTAGCCGATGGTCAACGTTTTGCCAAAGATACGATGTATTATACCGAATCAGAGATTCGGCGCGTGGTGAAAAAGGGCTTTGAGGCGGCACGCTTGCGCAGCAAGCGATTAACGTCGGTAGACAAGGCCAATGTGCTTGACAGTTCCCGTTTGTGGCGTGAAGTGGTACAAGAAATGGCTGGCGACTATCCTGACGTGGCCGTTGAGCATGTGCTGGTCGATTCCTGTGCCATGCACCTTGTCACACAGCCACACCGTTTTGACGTGGTTGTTACGGAAAATCTGTTTGGCGATATATTAAGTGACGAAGCGGCCGTACTGACTGGATCGATCGGACTTTTGCCTTCCGCCAGTGTAGGTGAAGGACCCGGGCTCTATGAGCCAATTCACGGATCAGCACCGGATATTGCCGGTAAGGGCATAGCCAATCCTTTAGGCACCATTTTGTCTTCGGCGCTATTGTTGCGTTACTCGTTTTCTTTGGAACATGCGGCACAGCGTATTGAACAAGCGGTTGAAAACGTCATTGTGCAAGGTGGGCGGACAAAAGACCTCGCACGCGAAGGTGAGCGTGTATTGTCCACTGAAGAAATGACAAATGCTGTAATCGAACAACTTTCATAATGGGCATAGCCAGATTACAATAAGGGTGAACCTGTCTTTGGGTGTTATACTCAAAGACAGGTTTAGCTGTTGTTACAGGAGGTGATCGGATGAGCGCACAAAAAGACGGAGGCGCTGTGATCGTACAAATGGACGGAACGTTGCTGCTTGACATTCACCATCCAGATTTGGAACGCGCGCGGTCCATTTTGGCGCGATTTGCCGAGCTGGAGAAAAGCCCTGACCATTTTCATACCTATCGTGTGACTGCCTTGTCCCTGTGGAATGCGGCTTCAGCTGGTGCCCAATCCGCTGACATCCTGGAGGGGCTTCGTTCCGTCAGCCGGTATGAGGTGCCATCTGCCATTGCCCGGTTTATAGCGGATACGATGGATCGTTACGGAATCCTGGAACTGCGCCGTGATGGGGACGGATTGGCGCTT
>JAKACU010000040.1 GCA_021821185.1 Bacillota bacterium | reverse complement strand
AAACGCCTTTAAAACTGAGGAGGAAAATAAAAATGAAAACATTAATGGGAAGAGAAGCGGTTGAATACGTAGAGGAATTCGGCGGCTCCCTGAACAAATTCGCAGATCCGACAGAAGATGCTTTGTTCGGAGTGTCTATCGACTACGCTTATGAAATAATCGCTGAAGACCCCAATCTAATTTATATCTGCATCGAAGAGTAGTCGAAACGCCTTCGGGCGTCTGGTAGGAGTGACCGCCTGCCACCGATGAGACAGGTTAAATAAGAGGAGGAAAAGAAAATGAGGAGATATACCTACAAAGAAAATGGCAAAGTAGCAAAACAAGAAGAATTAGAGGTTCGGTATTCGATATGGCTAGCCATATCGAAGGAAATTTTAGACGATGGGTGTAGAGTTTCGATTGTTTGCAGAGAACCTGAGGTGCGGAAAGATTTTTCAGCCTTTGCAGGATTGCAACAAGAAATAACAGTTGATGATATGTTGGAACTAGAACAAAATTGTTAGTACGCATTACAAACAAAGAGGAGGAAATTCTAAATGAAATATGAAAATGTTGGAACATGGCCTTATCACAGCGATATTGAATTAGTACAGTTGAGCGACGGACACATCTACGCACTTGATGGATGGAACGGCGAGACGTTCGAAGGATGCTGGCGATGTGTAGGGGAATATAATTTGGACGCGAGCAAAGAAAAATATCGTATAAGACCTGTGCACGAATGGCACGATGAAGATAGCTGTGAAATTATAGATTACGAGATTTTATATTAGAACTTTATAGATTCAAAACCGCCTATGATGGGCGGTTTTTTTATGCCTAAAAGCTACTTTCTGCACACTCTCCGATTATGGTCTATCGTAAAGTCAAAAGGGCAGGGGAGGCACATGCCTGTAGTATATCGTCCGTTTGGCCGAGAAATCAGTTTTACAAGCCACGCGCTATCAAGGTGCGAGGAAAGGGACCTTAGCGCTCATAAAATCGCCATTGACCTTGCGTATGTTCTGGACGGCACACCACGTCTAAGCGTGCATAGACGTAGGCTCAATGGGTACATTGTCGTTTACGAACGCACCATCGGGGGTGCTGAGGTTATCACAGTATGGCGAAAATACTAGGAGGTTTAGCAGATGGTTGATTATTCGCCTTTGTATGGTAAAACGTGGTGGGTGTGGGAAGTGGACAAATGTGGTGGCGTGCAGGACATCATAGACACTTGCAAAGCTACCGGAGCGCGAGGTGTAGTCGTAAAAGCGTTCGATGGCGTAAACTCATGGCCGCAGTGGGAGCAATCAGTCGATACACTCAAGGCGGCAGGTCTTGTGGTAGGTGCGTGGGGATATCTCTATCCTGCCAACGCCAAGCAGACAGCACAAGCGGCATTAGTGGCTCTTGAAAAAGCTGACTATCTCATCATCGACGCTGAAAGTGAGTTTGAAGCTCCAGGCACAGCAGAAGCAGCGCGGCAACTCGGACAGCTGATACGAGCCAAAGTACCAGAGGCTCTAATCGGACTAACCACCTTTGCACTACCTAATGATCACGCCTCTTTTCCGTACGATGTCTTTATGTCGTGGACAGATTTTATTGAGCCGCAAGTCTACTGGGCAGATGCTCAAATGAGCGCATCGATTATGCTTAATCAGTCCATCGATCAGCTACAAAAGCTATCTAAAAATCCCATTTATCCTGTCGCCCAAGGGTATCCACAAGCTATGCCAGCAGAGATTGCAGAGTTTAGCGCGGTGGCTGTCGAGCGCTGGATTGGTGGAGTGTCTATATGGGATATACAGAGTAGCACACAGCCACTCAAAGATTCTGTCAAATTATTAGAAACCTATCAGCCTAAGAAAGCTGTGCAAAAGCCTGTTGATAAGATGTGGACAACACAGGAGTTTAATACTGCAATTGATGCCGCGATTAAAACTTTGGAGGGATATAAAAAATGATGATCAACTGGAATTTGATTTTAAGCGTGCTTGTCGGTGCTGTTGTGCCTGGTCTTGGGTGGTTAGGTCACACTAAGGGGTGGTGGGGTAATCTGGCGAAAGATATCGCTCCTGTCGTCGATCCTCTCGCACAAGATATGCAACACATGCTGGATAGCGGTCACGGTGTCATCGAGACGCATAATTTACAGGCGGCGCTGGATGAGACGAAGAAACAGGCATTAGATAGCGCAATGCAAGCACTTGTACAGATCGGAGCGGTAGCAAGCGGGAAGCAGCTAGACCAGCTCAATAAATACGATATTGGCTATATTACAGAGTTTGTCAAGGAACATATTCAACCTTCTTGGCGTGCAGACGTTACGCCAGAAGCCGTCACGTCCGCCGTGAAAGAGGTGCAGGACTTACTAGCAGAGCTTAAAAAACCTCAGAGTGCCTAGCTTGAACGCAAGTAGTAAGAGCCTCAATCCTGGGGCTCTTTTTCTTCGTCTACATGCTGCCATACATCCTCAATATGTAGGTTTAACGCCTTTGCGATTTTGAATGCAACTTCTAATGTCGGAGTTGATTTGTTATTTACTAGTAAACTCATAGCTCCAGAACTAATACCAACTTTTTTTATTAGCCAAGACTGTTTTATTCCTCTTTCCTCCAATATATCTTTCAATCTAGAAGTCAACATTTAATCACCCGCAATAAACTTCTTCATAAAAATGAGAAATCCTTTTTAGTCTATAAATTTTTATCTTGTCCACATATAAGGACGTGCAATTTCTTGTACTTGCGCCCGTATCATTTACCATCACCCCACAAGGAGGAAATGAAATGGCGCATAGACTAGAGGCAAGAAAAGCAGTAGTGTTCAACCTGGCGAATGAGGAAGATAAAGAACTTTTTGAATTCGCTAGTAAAAACAACTTTAGCAAACTGGTGCGAAAATATCTCAGAAATGAGATGAAGCGCACAGCACGCGTTACCTCAAGCAGCGCATCCGCAGTCGTTCAGATCGACACGAGACCATAAAAATTTTCGCGCCGTTCATCCTCTATTGCATCGTTAAGACACGATGTGCTTGTACACATCTCTCCATCCGCTTTGGATCGTGGCGAACAAGCGTGGATTCACATCCGTTGACTGATCCGGCTTGTTTTTGATAGGCGCATAGCCACAATGATATGAAAATCGCAATACAATGAGGTGCATACCATGCCAATCTTCACAACGGCCTTCGGAATATCTACCGCAGTAGGCGCGTCGCTTCTTGGCTGGCGACTCATCAATAGCCGTCCGCAGTGGCAACCAAAGATTGTGCTACAGGTGCAACAGTCCTTTCGCGCAGCAGGCCTTGGATTGCAGGGCGGTGCTGACTGGCCAATCGACAAGGTACAGAGGATCACATCGGGCAAGGGTGATGGACTACTACAGGGCTGGAAACTCATCATGCGCTATCCTGCGGGAAAAAATTTGTACGATGTGCAAAGTAAGCTAGACAAGATCAGCGAGTGGCTAGATGCAGATATGAGAGCGCAGGGTATAGGAAGCAGACTATATCTGACCATTCTTGATCAAAAGGCTATGACGGTTGTGCCGTACTCAAAAAAGTTCATCAAGGAGTGTGTTGGATCATGGAAAGTTCCTGTCGGTCTCGCTGAAAAAGGATGGCTATACCATGACTTCGACAAGACACCTCACATGCTGATTGGTGGCGCAACTGATATGGGCAAGACAAATTATCTCACGTCCCTTGTCTATACCTTGTTTCGTGCTCACACAGCAGAAGCTGTGCAGTTCTATGTCGTGGACATGAAACGCGGCATCTCCTTTCGCTTCCTGGAAGGCACACCATACCTGGCCGATAAAACAGATGGTAAAGCAGAATCACACGAGGATAGGTTAGGTGAGGCGTTAGAACTTTTTGAACATCTCGTAGATGAGATGCACAGCACGTATCAGTTACTTGATGAGTGGGGAGTAACCGACTGGCGCGAAGCCAAGAGCCGAGGGCATACATTGCCACATCGCTTTTTGATTATCGATGAATGCGCAGAATTGAAGGGAAACGATAAGGCCACAAAAAAGATTGCGGAGCAGATATGGTCTAGTATCGCCAGTCTCACGCAGTTAGGCAGAGCCGCAGGCATTCATGTCATCCTGTCTACTCAGCGTCCAGAGGTCGATGTTGTACCAGGTCTCGTCAAAGCGAACCTGGATGCACGTTTAGCTTTCAGATTGCCTGATCAGGGGAGCAGCGTAACCATCTTAGGTAGACCAGGCGCAGAACATTTACCGCCGATCAAAGGGCGAGCGCTCTATCTCACACACGAGTTACAGATGGTCCAAATGCCAAAAGTGGATATGGATAGCGTAAGACTCAGAGCGAGCTTGCTAATCAAAAGTAGACCGAAAGAGATCGATGTTGTTCAAGAGGAACAATTCTCTACAGAATGGGAGGAAGGAGCATGAGGAGGAAACCACGAGGAATCAGAAGTGTGCTGGCAGGACACGCGCAAAAAGTAGCTCAAGTCTCAGACGGAGTGGTGGAAGGCATCATGATATGGGCGATTTGTATGTCGATCTTGCTTACACCACTAGTGTTCGACGGATGGATGAAAACCGCAGAAAGGATGATTGATCATGCGATTGGCGGGAAGTGAGTACACGCAGCCGGTGGATCTGACTCAATTCATGAGCCGGTTTCCTTCGGATGAGCAAGCGAAATCAAGCTGCATCTGTTGCGAAAGTGAGCATTGGAAGTATGTATGGCGTGGACGGTTGGAAGGCTTCGCAATGATTGCAACAGGGGTGATCGTATGGCGCATCACGATGATATTATCGAGTTTTTTTCCGTCGTAAGGATCGCCAATACGGAGCAAGTCGGCAGACTCTTCTTTGCAGATCGTGGCAGTCCTAGCAAGCGCGCGAGCGAAGCGTTAAGCGAACTCGCTAAGGAGAAACTAGTCGAGGGCGAAATCATCAAACTTGGAGAACCGAAGTTGTGGCGTCTGACGAAGAAAGCGAAGGATAGTAAAGGGATCGAGAAAAAGGCGGTTCCTTTTCACACAGCTAAGATCAATCATTGGCTTGCCATCACAGATCTGTATATTGAAATCTCGAAAGTAGAAAAGCCTCTGATCTTCATTCCTGAGTATCGCGAAGTCATTGAGAATAAGAAAATTTTTTCTCCAGATGTGTGGATGGTTTGGCGTAAAAAGCCTTACTTCGTCGAGGTGCAAAGAACGCCGATCCGAAGTAAGGCGTGGCAAGAAAAGTGGCGAATATATGAGCATGTGTACTCGAGGTTGAGTGAAAGAGCGTTCCAGCCAAAGCCTCCCGCAAAACCTGTAAAGCCAAAAATCTTAGTGGTCACGAAGCAGCAAAAGGAAACCATTGGAGCGCCGCGAGGGATAGAGGTCGTGATGTTATCTTGAAGGTTTTCTTCATCCTTCTGTACCTTTCTTAAAAGAAACCTACAGTAGAATGAAAAATTCAGATGTTCCATTCGATGATCGGATCAGACTTGGGCATAAGCACAATCCGCTTAATCGCCGCTCTAAGCACAGTATGTTGTTCTTCTAAGTCCATAAAAGACCAAGAATCCCCAATTATTTTCAGCGTTTCCCGTAGGACATCTGTTTTAGGTTCGCGGGAACTTCCTTTTGCTTCTTCCATACGAAGAGTCAACCTTTCTTTTTCTTCTTCGAGTGATTCTATCCTTGATTTGAGTTGAGTAGCATTGAAAACACCTTGTTCAAATGCGTCGTACCATTTGTTCAAACGCTCTTTAACAATCTTTAACTGAGATCGGACTTCTTCTGCTGTCTGTATGCTTTCGACATAAGCAGCGCTAGAACGAATCAGCTCTTCTTTTAGGGCTGTTTTGTCTAGCGCTAATTTCATGATTTTGGATACAATCCACGGTTCCAGCTTATCTTGCCTGGTATATCCTAGCTTGCAGTAACCCTTTCCAGAACGGTCTCTAGTACGCACATGTTGGTCTTTACACGCATAATAGCGATAAGACTTACCGTGTCTCCTCGAACCAACACATACAATGGGTCCCCCGCACAAACCGCAACGACAAAGCCCCGTAAGCAAATGTTTCCCTACGGGAGATGCGCCATCGGATCTTCGTTCGAGTTCTGTTTGCACCATATCATATAGTTGTAAGTCTATGATCGCTTCATGTGTGCCATCGACTAGCCCGCCTGTACCCGTGCTTAGTCTTCCAGTATAAATCGCTCTGCTGAGAAATTTTTTTATGCCTGAATGATCAAGTTTAATCACACTAACTCTGCTTGTGAACCAGTCAGATAGAGCTGCTAATGACTGCCCCTGCAAATACATGCGATAAATTTGGCGCACAATATCGGCTTGTTCAGGATTGATGATCAGTTTCCTGTTCGGTCGATCCCAAAGATATCCATACGGTATTCTGCCGCCGCTCCACATGCCTTGACTTATGCGTTGCCTACGCCCTGACCTTGTGCGTTCGATGATCATATCTCGCTCTAACTGAGCAAAAACAGCAAGGATTCCAATAGTTGCTTTGCCTAGAGGCGTAGATGTATCAAACGGCTCTGTAGCGCTTTTAAAAGCAACATCGTTTTTATCAAACACATCTTCTAAGAGATACAATACATCCTTTTGCTTGCGGCTAAGTCGATCAAGTTTATAAACCACAACAGTTTTAATCATCCCGTTTTTTGCGTGAACGATCAGACGTTCCATTGCCGGACGTGACAACTTTGTTCCAGTCTGACCATCGTCGATGTACAAGCGATAATTATCCCATCCCTGTGAGGCGCAAAAAGCAATTAAACGCTCCCTTTGGTTATCGATCGAGAATCCCTGTAATGCTTGTTCTTCGGTTGATACGCGCAAGTAAAGGGCGACAAATTTTTCATCTTCGTTTGACACTCTGCTGTTCCTTTCTCTTGATAACTTAGTCTACGCTGTGGTAATTGCAACGCCTGCAATGCGTCACTTCATCTCCATCCTCGTAAACATTCAGGATCGCATCTTCACCACAATGTGGACATTCGACGGTGTGTGATCCAACGATGCGCGGTTCGAAAGAACTTTCGTTGTTGTTGCGAGATCTTCTTCTGAGTTGAAAAAGTCCGATCAAAAATAGAAATAAACCAAAAATTAGGGCTACTCCCATAAAATAACCTCCTATTTTCTTCTCATGCGATGTCTTACTTCAACTACTACACCGATCACATGTATTTCTCCAGCTGAGTACACCATTGGTTCCATGCTGGTGTTGCTAGGCGTCAATACGCACACGCCGCCATGACATTTCACGCGCTTAAGTGTTGCCTCTCTACCATCTATAGCCACCACGCAAATATCGGACGGACTGAAATCGCAGGTGGCAATTACGAGCACACGGTCTCCTTCGAAAATATTATCTCCTATCATACTGTCGCCTTTCACTCTTAAAAGGAAAGCATCATGACCACGAACGAGTTCGCTATCGGCCATTTCATACTCTCCATCTTCCGAGATCATATCAATAGGTTCACCAGCGCGAATAGAGCCTACTACCGGAACACGCAGATGATCAGACACCGCGAGATCTGATAATAAATTCGGAGAAGGTGTTCTCAAAAATAAATAGTCAGTTGATACCTTGAAAAAGTCGGCAACCTTAATGACGATATCCCACTCAGGCTGTCTTCCCGCTTCGTAATATTGAATGGCTCTAGTAGTCAACCCGAGTTTTTCTGCAAGTTCTCGTTGAGTCAATTTATTCTGTTTTCTTAGCGAAATTAAGATATCTGAAAAAGTAGGCATAAAGACTCCTTTTTCTATTGACACGAATAGCTATTCGTATATAATAATGATTAACGAACAACAATTCGTAATAGATTGGCGGTGAACTATGAGACATAAGTTGAAACAAGAAAGAGAGATTCGATCTTGGACACAAAAATACGTCGCTGAAAAAATCGGCATTACAGTCCGTGCTTATCAATACTACGAAAGCGGAAAAAGAGATCCTTTGCTGGATACGGCGAACAAGTTGGAGGACTTGTTTGGGATCAATCAACGCGAACTACTTGTTCGTAATGATACACTAACTACGAACACTGCGTAAAGCATTTTTAGATTTTTTTTTAAAAAAATAAACTGTTTGATCTTTTATCTTCTAATTTTGCGAAAGAGTACAAGCAATTACTGCATAAGCTGTACGGGAGGTGTTGTTATGCAGTCTATGTCTGAGTCAGAAGAAAAATTTACCGAAGAAGAACAAATTACTTTAAGTTACGAAGCATCTCGCATCATCGCATCGATTTGTTTAAAAGCATTAGCAAGAGCGCAAATAAAAGAAACGGCGGAGGCTTGATCCTCCGTACATAGGACAAGCAGTTCATTGGGAAAGGGGAATTTCAATGATCGTAGAGGGATTAGTTCCATTCACTTATGGAGATCGTCAAGTGCGCGTGGTGATGCAAAATAGCGAACCGTGGTTCGTGGCAAAAGACGTGTGCGAATCCTTTGGCGATACTAATTATCGGCGTTCTGTGTCTCGCCTTGATGATGACGAAAAGGGTGTGTCACCTTTGCACACCCTAGGAGGAACACAGAACATGGTCATAGTTAACGAATCAGGTCTTTACACTCTCTTGTTTCAAATGCAACCGCAACATAAAAACGGCATAAATGCAGACCAGTTTCAAGCGCGCAAAGATGCTCTTCAGAAATTCAAACGCTGGGTCACACACGAAGTCCTGCCGTCGATCCGAAAAACGGGATCATACCAACTCACTTCTCAGCCTTCCTATACCATCGAAGACCCGATAGCGCGAGCGGAACGGTGGATCATCGAGCAAAAGGAACGTCTCGCTCTACAGCTGGATAAATCGATGCTTGAGCAACGTGTTGGAGAGCTTGAGCCGAAAGCTACATACCTTGATCTCATCCTCAAGTCAACGAATACAGTAACCGTCACACAGATTGCTAAAGATTACGGACTAACAGGACAAGCCTTAAACGCGATTCTGCACGAAGAGGGATTGCAGTACAAGATCAACGATCAGTGGTTGCTCTATCGCGCGCATCACGACAAAGGATATACGCGGTCGATGACAATGAATGTGACGCACAACAACGGAGAAACCACAGTCAAAATGACAACCAGGTGGACGCAAAAAGGACGATTGAAAATACACGAAATTCTTACCGAACGCGGAATTACTGCATTTGCAGATCGTAAATTATCGAAGGAGATGGGGAAATGAGATATGGACAAGCAAGCGCTTCTAGCAGAAATCGACTGGTGCAAATTCGTGCTTTCGAGGAACGATCTACATCGAGACTTACGCTGGCGAATGATCGTAAAGATGAAAAAAGCACAAAGAGATCTAAGATTAGTGAATTTCTCACATCAATCGACTGGGAAACAATCGCAATCATCGGGCTCTTGTTCGGAGCGCCTACGATTGGAGCCGTAATCATTCATTTTGTGTTAGGGGGTTGAAATGTAGATATGAGCATATTCGAAGGTTGCGTTTACTGCGGAGGTTCTAAAGAAGTCGTTAAATACCGGATGAATGGGTATTTCGAGGGGGATTACTTCATTGAGGAGGTGATATGTACTGATTGCGAACGCAAATGGTTTTCTTGCATCTATTGTTCAAGTTGCGGTTTACCTGTCGATGAATGCACATGCGAAGAATTAGCCGCCACCGACGCCAACGGGTAACGTATCTGAAATATCTCTACTTTCCTGAATTTTACTACAATAAGAAAGAAGGGGAAATCACTTGATTAAAGGTTATAAAGGGTTTAACAAAGACCTGACATGCCGGAATTTCCAATATGAAATTGGAAAAACATACGAAACGGGTAAAAAGCCTGTTATATGCACGAAAAACGGATTTCACTTTTGTGAAGATCCACTAGATGTATTTAATTATTACCCGCCAAACACGAGCCGTTATTGCGAGGTGGAGGGTGACGGCGAAATTGATCGCGAGGATGGCGAAGATTCAAAGGTTGCCGTTTCTAAGATCAAAATTGGAGCCGAAATCGAGTTATATGATTTGATCCAATCAGCGGTCAAATTTCGCTTTGAAAAAGTGGATTGGTCTAAAGCTGAACATATCGCTACAGGCGGCCAAGGAGCGGCGAACGCTACAGGCGACCAAGGAGCGGCGAGCGCTACAGGCGAACGAGGAGCGGCGAGTGCTACAGGATACCAAGGAGTGGCGAGTGCTACAGGATACCTAGGAGCGGCGAACGCTACAGGCGAACGAGGAGCGGCGAGTGCTACAGGCGACCAAGGAGTGGCGAGTGCTACAGGATACCTAGGAGCGGCGAACGCTACAGGCAACCGAGGAGTGGCGAGTGCAGCAGGATACCAAGGAGCGGCGAGTGCGGAGGGTGAAGAATCCGTTGCAATGGCCGTTGGTATATCAAGTAGAGCAAAGGGCTCGTTAGGTTGCTGGATTGTTCTTGCAGAATGGGTAGAACGCGACAACCACTGGCATCGAAAAGATGTCCAATGCACTTTTGTGGACGGTGTGACGATTAAAGCTGATACATGGTATCGGCTGGTTGATGGAGAATTTGTTGAGAGTTAAGCAGGTGATTTTATAGCTTAAAAGCTACCACCGACCTAATGCTAAGTAAATACCAAGCAACTCAAGTATACCATGCTTGAGAGGGGAAAGGAAGAATTGTATTGAGGATATCTCTGGAAATTATGCTAATTAGAAATTTCAAAGGAATCAAAGAGCTAACTGTTAACTTTTCGGACTACACAAGGATCCACGGCAGGAACGCGACAGGGAAAACGACTCTGTTCGACGCTTTTACTTGGGTGCTATTTGATAAGGACTCGAACAATAAAAGAGACTTTGATCTCAAACCCCTGGATGCAAATAATCAACCGATTCACAACTTGGATACAGAAGTGCAGTTGTCACTACAGGTCAACGATACACCACTCACTTTGCGCAAAGTATACAGCGAGAGGTGGACGAAAAAGCGCGGCAATACCACACCTGAATTCTCAGGTCACACAACTGATTACTTCGTGGACTCTGTTCCTGTGAAACTGGCTGAATACAAACAGCGCATTGCTGGTTTGGTCGACGAAGAACTGTTCAAGCTTCTTACATCTCCTTCCTATTTCAACGAAGCACTCCCATGGCAGAAACGTCGAGAAGTTTTACTCGCAATTTCTGGAGATATTTCAGACGAAGAAGTCATTAAAAACAACATCGAATTAAAGGACCTTGCTAATATCCTGGGCAATAAATCGCTTGAGAATTACCGCAAAATCATCATAGCCAAGCGCAAAGAGATCAATGAGCAACTAGACAAACTTCCCGTGCGGATCGACGAAGCTACAAGGAGTTTGCCAGACGTAGCAGGTCTTAGCAAAGAGGAGTTACAAGCGCAGATCGACGTTAAGCGGGATACAATCGCGCAACTCGAAGAGACCATGCGCCAACTGCAGACAGGTGGGCAAATTGAAATCTTAGAGAAACAGATTCGAGTAATCGAAGCCCTTCTCATCGAAATGAATACCCAGGCCAATGCAGAAATACACGCTGAACTCCAAGCAGAACGCTTGAAATCATCTAATGTTTCAAATGAGATTGCGAATATTGAACAAAAGTTGCACCTTGCGGACATGACATCCTCGAATCTTGAGAGAGAAATGAAAACTGCCCAAGAAACTATCCAAGAGTTAAGAAAAGAATGGGCCGCTGTCAAAGAAGAAGAGTTTATGCAATCTATAGATGAAATTTGTCCTGCATGCGGACAAGCGTTGCCTGCTGAAAAAGTGGAAGAAGCTAGAGCAAAGGCTTTGCAACACTTCAATACTCACAAGTCTGAGCGACTTGAGAAGATCGAGAAAAAAGGGAAAGAATACGCCGCTCGTTTAGAAAAAATCAAGCATGATCTCGCGTTGATTGATGCGGACAAACTAGCAAATGAAGATAGGAAAAATGTTGAAACGCAGAAATTGAATGATATTTCCAGTAGGATCGATAATCTGCAAGGCAAACTTTCTACCTCTTCCGAGACTCAAACTTACAAAGAGAAGGCGAAAGAGAAAGCGGATCTACAAGCCAAGATCACTGAAATACGCTCATCCTCACTCGCGGAGGTCAATAAGTTACGCGAGCAAGCCATCGACGAACGGGATGCTCTACGTGCGTTTGAACGCAAGTTAGCGCTATTCGGACAGGTAGAGAGTACGCAAATTCGCATCGATGAGTTGACCAATGAAGAACAACGACTTTCCACAGAATATCAACGACTAGAGGGCGAACTGTATTTGACGGAGGAATTCATTCGCACGAAAGTAGCACTTCTGGAAGCGAAAATAAACGGGAAGTTTGAGCTTGCTCGCTTCAAACTCTTTGATCAGCAGATCAACGGGGGCGTTGTAGAAACATGCGAAACCACATACAACGGCGTGCCATACGGATCAGGACTCAACAATGCAGCACATATCAATGTAGGTCTGGACATCATCAAAACGCTACAAAAGCACTACAACTATTACCTGCCTGTGTGGGTAGACAATGCTGAGTCGGTCGTTGAACTTCTGATTCCAGACAGTCAAATGATTGCGTTGTATGTGGATAAATTAGCGAGAAAATTAGTAAAACCCTCAAAGAGAAGGAGAAAGATAAAAATAAAGCGGCTTAATAACTAAGATCTTTGGAATTTTATTTTCATTTCTCTCAGAAGTGAACAGAATTCACGAAAAACAATCATTCTTTAAAATAACAAAACTTGAAAGAGGCGATGTAAATGTCAGAGCAAATTATGAAAAAAGAAGTATCAGCATCCGAACGCTTTATGAGTCGCGTGATTGTGGAGTTTGGGTCCAGCGTGGGCGAAATCGCATTAACGGGGTTTCAAAAGCGACTCGCACAAAATTATTTTGTAGCTATCGATTCTTCGCTCAAAATGGCCGAGGAGAAGCGACTTAAAAAATCTAAAAATCAAGACGCTCTGGCTGTCACATGGCAAAACGTGAACATGGAGAAGCTTGCACGTGATGTTGTATCTTGCGCCAGGATAGGATTTGATCCTGCACAAAAAAACCACATTCATATGATGCCATTCAAGAACAACACGATCAACAAATACGACATTGTTTTCATCGAAGGGTATCGAGGCATTGAGTTGAAAGCCACGAAGTACGGCATGAACGTTCCAGACAATACAGTTGTTGAAGTGGTCTATAGCAATGATCGTTTTAAGTCGATCAAGAAAGACAGCAAGAACAAATTCGACACGTACGAATTCGAGATCACGAACGACTTTGATCGTGGCGACATTATAGGAGGATTTTACTACCATTCCTACAATGATCATCCTGAGAAAAATAAGATCGTCGTGTTAAACATAAAAGAACTATTAAAGAGAAAGCCGGAATATGCAAGTGTTGAATTTTGGGGAGGGGAGAAGGACATATGGAAGAACGGTCAAAAAGTAGGCAGAGAAGCGACTGAGGGGTGGTACGAGAAGATGGTCTATAAGACTATTTACCGCGCTGCATACTCTGACATTACGATTGATAGTCAGAAGATCGACGATGATTACATGCGCCTGAAAGCAAATGAGCTAAAGATGGCTGACTTAGAGGTTGCTCAAGAGATCGCCGAGAACGCGAACAAAGAAGCGATTGACATCGAGGCTTTCGTTATTAAAGAGGATCGTGCGGAAGTGTATAAAGAGGAAATGCAAGCACCTGCTCAAGAGCCTTCTGGAGCACCATTTTGATCCGCTTTAGATCTTATGGGAGCAGCAGTCTAGGGAACTTCTACACCGTTGATGATGGTCAAACAAAGCTGATGATTGAAGCTGGCATACGCTTCAAAGAGATACAAAAGGCGGTCAAATTTCGCTTCTCAGACTTCGCTGGCTGTCTCTTGACTCATTGCCACGGTGATCATAGCAAGAGCATTCAAGAGGTAGCTAGGTTTGGCGTGGATGTTTATTCCTCAGAAGCGACACTGAAACAGCTTGGAATTTCGTCTCACAGAGCAAAGTTCGTCGAAGAAAAAACACCATTTGTCCTTGGCTCGTGGACAATACTGCCGTTCCGAATCGAGCATGATGTGGAAGATCCACTTGGTTTTATGCTCGCGACTAGCGTAGGAGAAAAGCTCGTATTCGCGACTGATACCTTCTATTTACGGTACAAGTTCAGCGGCATCACACACCTTGCGATAGAGTGCAATTTCTCGCAAGAGATCCTAGATAGGAACGTAGAAAACGGTAAAATTGCCGCATCATTACGCAATCGGATCATGCGCTCACACATGAGTTTAGAGAGATTAAAGGAGTTCCTACTAGCTAACTATCTTAGCAACTTGCAGGAAATCCACCTGTTACACCTATCGGATAGCAACTCCGATGAAGCCCTTTTTAAGCGCGAAATTCAAGCAATTACAGGCGTTCCAGTGTATGTAGAAGGTCGTTGAACGGTGTCTTATGGTGCATGGCTAGGTATTGTCAGTATCTAGCCTGTCCATTCCGTTTGCGATTTATACCTTAGCTTATTAATGAAGCGGGACAAAAAGAACCATGGGAGATGAGCAATTTTGGCTGATTTTTGGGATAAGCAGCACACACTTGGAGAGTTCGAAATCACCGAGAAGCGAGTAATCGTAGTCAGTGAGACCGAGAAAGACGGTAAAAGTTACCTAGATATTAGAAATTACTATAGAAAAAAGGATGGTGAATTTACTCCCGCAAAGGGCATTTCGATACCGATTGAGCATGTGGATCACTTGGTAGACATCTTAGATTTGATGAATTTGGAGCGTTGAATTGTTTGTAAAAACGTGAAAACGTAACGCGTTACGTAACGGTTATGTCACAAGTTACGTAACGGTAACGCAAACAACAAATGAAGAAATCTGTTTTTAGAAGTCATGGGAGGCGAGCAAGTGGCCTGGTTAGAATTGCATCAATCAATACGAGATCATAGGAAAATTGTCGAACTTGCAGAAAAACTAAATATTACTGAGCCACATGCAGCTGGTTTATGTGTATATTTTTGGACTTGGGCACTAGACAACGCTCCAGACGGAATAGTCAGAAATTCATCAAGAATCATCTGTAAAGCAGCCTCATGGAACGGTGATCAAGAGGCTTTTTTAGCGGCTATGATCGACGTAAAATTCCTTGAAACGACTGATAAAAACGGTGATTTGTACATCCATGATTGGATCGAATATGTAGGTCGTTTGATGGATCAAAGAGAGAGCAATAAAGAGCGTCAAAGGCGATATCGAGAGGTAAAAAAAGCTAAAAAAAGCGTAACGCCTGCGTTACCGTTACGTAACGCGTTACGTAACGCCGATGTAACCGTTACGTCACGCGTGACGTTACCGTTACGTAACGGGGCTACAGTACCTAACAGTACAGTACCTAAAGATAAAAGACATGAAGAAGAAGATAGCGCTTCGGAAAATTCAGAAAACGGCGTCGCAAAACTGTACATGAAAGTTCCGGAATATTATCCCAGAGTTAACCCGACACAACTTGAAAAGCTATCAGCCTATTTGACAGATGATGGAATGAGCGTGGAAACCGTGTTGTTAGCGCTAGACGAGTCAAGAACGCGAGGGAAGGATATCCCGTATGCCTTAGCGATTTTAAGGCGTTGGGCGCAAGAGGAGATCACAACCGAGTTGCAGGCGAAGGAGCACATCAGAACTTATCAGGAGGTGAAGAGTGTTGGCACTAGAGCCGATGAATCCGATCATCCGCGATTTGCGCCAGCGAATCGATCAAATCGTGAGCCGCAGCAAAGCCGAGGGGACGCATTTAGAGAGCAACGACTCCGAGCGCGAGCAGCAGCCGGCATCGACGAAGACTTACCTGTGCCCGATCTGTCATGACGAAAATGTCATTGTTGATTGGTCAACCAACTCAGCCAAGCAGTGTGAATGCGTCAAAACAAAACGTGCGAATCGCTTGTTGCAGTCCAGCAAAATAGGCGCTGAGTTCCGAGCAAAGACCTTTGATAATTTCAGGGTGGACGGAGCTGATCATCGCATACAAAGAGCCTACAAGATGGCTAGAGCGTACTTCGAACGTTTTGCGGAGGTGAGATCTAGCGCACATAACAGCCTAGGGTTCGTTGGCGCTGTCGGCGTTGGTAAAACACATCTAGCTTCGGCTGTCGCCAATGCTCTGATCAGTCAAGGCATCGAGGTTCGCTATTTTAATTTCGTTACGGGATTCAAGGAGATGTTCGCCAAATACGACCAAGGCGGCAGCGCGGTGGACGAAATCAGACAAGCGTTGTTCACTGCCGAAGTGTTGTTTATCGACGATGTGGGAAAAGGCAAGACCAACGCCTACAACGGCTTAGTAGAGCTGTCAAGAGCGGTTGTCGAGGAGTTATATGCCGTGGTGAATTACCGCAGCGAAAACCGATTACCGATGATCTGGACGAGTGAACAATACGATCAATTGCTAGACGTGCTAGACAGCACAGGAGCTACAGCATCGCGGCTTTTCCTCATGTCTCAGGGGCAGATAGCCGACATGCAACGCAGAAAAAACGAGGATATCAACGCGTTGAATTGGCGGCTAAAAAACATGATGTGACTTTTGGTGGTCAACGACCAGGTAAACGAATACCGAAAAAAAACATGTTTTTGCCACTCAGGAGCGTTTGAATTCTAAAAATGGCACAACTATATTCATACGCTAGTTTCGAAGGGCTTAGAACGGATTTTAGAGCGATTTTTGATTTTACTAGATTTCGGGAGGGTTATTCATGCGGCAGATTCCAGAATTTATAATACAAAACATGGTTGATGGTCATTTATCCGGAAGCCTAAAAGACTGGTTGTGGGTTAGCACTAGCAGAGATACTGTTAATTTGTACAATACAGAAACTGGATACTTTGAGACGAATATCTACGGAGAAGGTCTACAAGGCGCTTTGAAAAAAATGTATGACACAATCGTCGGACTTGAAAACCTCAAAAAAGAGGGAGAGAAGCTTAAGTGGTGTTCGCAACAGGAGGACAAAGACAGAATAAAAAAAGATGTGCGAAATGTTGAGCGAGAAAATACTATCGGGCGTGCTGGAATTGATCTAGTTATTTTAACGTCTTCGTTTAAATCTCATCAGCAGTTCAAATTCTACCTATCACAAGACAAACGTAAAACAACGTGTGTAATCCATGACGATCACACAGATGAGTATCTAGTTGGCAGGTCTTACGTAAGCAAAGGAGATAAGCGTGCTTTTGCAATAGGGGCCATCATTGCGCTCCGGAGAGCATTAAACCTGCCGGTTCCAAAAGAATATTTGAATCTGCCGAAGGAGGGTGAATAGAGGTGTCACATGAGCGGTATGAGATCGAAAGAAAACAAAATAATCAACTAACATTTATTGAATTTTTCGCGGGGATCGGGGGATTTAGACGTGGACTTGAAAATGCAGGATACAGAAGTGTCGGATGGGTCGAATGGGATAAATTCGCCAGACTATCCTACACATCCATATGGCCTGAAGCAAGAAAAGAGTGGAACGCAACAGACATCCGAAGTGTTACAGGAGGAGACATCGAGCACCTCAAAGCCGACATTTGGGCATTCGGGAGTCCCTGTCAGGATGTATCCGTGGCAGGAAGAAATGCGGGAATTAAAGGAGAACGATCAGGATTGTTTTTTGAAATTATACGACTCCTTAATGAACTCGAAGAAAAAGGTCGACCCGAATGGCTACTCTTTGAAAATGTTCCTGGACTTCTTACAAGCAACAA
>JAKACU010000039.1 GCA_021821185.1 Bacillota bacterium | reverse complement strand
TGACCATCCTGACAAGCAAGGTTAAGAAACTGCGAATCGGGACGGAAGCGATTCTGATAACCAATCGTTAACTTGCGGCCAGTTCGTTTCGCCGCTTCTACCATCAGCTTGGCTTCTGCCGACGTTTTTGCCATCGGTTTTTCACACATCACATCTTTGCCTGCTTCTAGTGCTGCAATCGTAAGTTCTGCATGACTTGAATTCGGTGTGCAGACGTGCACGACACGAATCGATGAATCTTCCAAAAGATCATGATAATTCGTATACACTTTGGCGTCTGCTGATCCGTATTTTTTCGCTGCTTCTTGAGAACGGTCTTCAATCAAATCGCAAAAGCCTACAATCTCTACGATATCTTGCTTAAAAAGAGCTGGCAGGTGTTTGCCATTGGCAATACCGCCGCATCCAATAATGCCTACACGCACTTTTTCTTGAGCCAAAAATCATTTCTCCCTTCAAGTCTGTTAGCGCTCTCATCGATTATAACATATCTAATAGAATCGTACTTGTTGATAGTTTTCAAGTATTCGACGCAGTTCATACATGGCAACAGGTTTTTCAATAAAATCATTTGCCCCCACTTGGTACGCATCGTTTTTTGTGATTGGATCTGCATCAATAGAACACATCACTCGATATAGGTCAGGCAAAGCCGTCGCAAGAGCTGCACATAGTTCAAGTCCATTTCCTTGCCTGAGATGGATATCGATGAACACGATATTGACGTCGCTATGATGACGCAGCAGGCAGGTCCATGCATCCGTGATAGTCCTCGCTTGAAAAACGGCATCGACGACTGGAATGAATTTCAATTGTGCCTTTAAAACATCCAATGTTTCCATGGAATCATCGACGAGCAAAACTCGCACTTTTGTCATCGCCTCGAATGTTGACGTTTCTTTCTGGTTGATCATTGTACGTGCGATGTCCCCCTACTTCAAGTAAGGTGTGAGGGTGGCGTAGACCAATGCTAGCCCATCCACTTGAATTAGACACCTTGATACTGGTTTCAGTGCCTGTTACACACCCGGTCTCCGCTATATGTAGACTCTGTTTGGCAATCACGAAGCCACCGCGCACATAACCTTTTATCCTTATGTGATCGCCACTTTCTAGTGAGCTTGAGGTAACACCAACCCCGGTAACTTGTACAGATCCACTTGCTCGAATGACAGAGGCCATGCAACTTCCCACACGTACATTCGCTTGCTCTGTCTCCATCCAGAGTTGCAATCTAGCATGGAGACCATAAAAGCGTTCTATCGTTTGTTTGATTAAAACGCGATCGAGATTCACTGAAGCCACTAACCAAGCGTCCTGTACAAATACAATCAAATCAGCAATCGCCTTTTTGGAGAAGAGATCGGTAGCCCGAAATTCGGCAAAGCGATTAAGGTCAGTTATGAATGTCGCATGACACGCCTGTAAAAGAATTTTTTGTAGCCAGGGATTTGCTGACTCATCGTCTGAAGCAAAAATGTGCTCGTAGTTATCTTGTAATTGTCGAATACCTAAGATAACATCCTTCATGACAGATTCGACATCATGATAAAGCGCATAAAGAGACCCCGCGCTAAGTGACGAGCCGACCACGTCACCTTCAACAAATATCCCATGATCTGCTTTTAGGACTGCATCGGTTACACCGCCGTGTACAATAATTTTTCCCGCTACTTCCATATGACATCCTGATAACACCGATCCTTTAATCACCACATCGCCAGGGAACGTCAAGTCTCCCTCAGGAGGCGCTAGATTAGATGAAAACACGAGTTGGCTGACCACATCGATAAAATGATCAGTCATCACAAGGCGTCCTTTGCGAATGGCCATCAATCTACCGTTTTGAACTTGCACACCACCGCCGATGGAAATCTGTCGTCCTGCATTTTGTTGTGATTCATCGACATCGTCGATGATCACAGCACCTGTATCAAGCCATTGATCAGGCATGTACAGGGCACGATGACCATGTTCAATCCAGATGTTGTGTTCAAAATCATTAGCAAAGATACCTTTTGCAGATGCTGCCCATAAAACTGTGCGTTCTTGCGCTTGCGATGGTGGTTCACACAACGCTTGTAAAGCTTGCTCATCGACTTGTCCATGAAATCCTCTCTGTAAGAGGACAGAGCGTAGTTGTTCAACAGTATAAGTGGGCGGTTCAATAACCTTGCAAACATACGCTAGATGCATCTCTTCTTTGGGAGGACTATCGATCAATTGGCACTCGAAACCGGACTCGGCGACAATCTTCATGGCAACTCGCATCTCATCATCGGATGCAGTGGTATAAATCTCACAGCGAGGTTCCTGCTTTGCGCGCCAGAGTTCAATATTCTCGTCCCCTGTCAGCGTTGTTCTCCCGACTACCCGTATACCATCGACGTGAACTGACAAATGCGTACAAAAAGGGATGTGAAGTACACCGCCGCACGTCGAATCGACAAAAATTTTATTATTTGTAACATGAATCGTGTCAAGTGCCCCCCAAAAACCCAATTCCCCTTACTATGTCATTCGACATCGGTACTGTAAATCCCTACAAATACATATTGACCTTTTACCATAAAAAACAAATAATAAAACTAATCGCAAAACTGTCGAAAGGCAGTGACGCAAAGTTTCGGACCTACGGTGTGTGTCCTAAAGAGACTCCACTACGGTTGCCGAGCCGCCGGATAACCCAACCGTCAAAGGGAGTGTGGTCATCATGACCCGATTTTTTACCCGTTTGGGCATTTCGCTCATCAGCCTTTCCCTGTTTGTCACGGCACCCGCTTTTGCTAATGTTGTGCGAACCTCATATCAGACAACCGCAAGGCCTGTCGCTGCCTATTCGAATTCTGGCAGCGAGCAGGCCTTAATTGTTCGTTCAGCAACAGGCACAAGCAATAAATTTTCCCATGATGGGTACCGCATTATATGGTAATGTCTAGATAGCTGGAGTGAGGCGCACTGGTGCGCCTCCTCTTATTTACTGATTTGACTAGCCTAGGGGATGTTAACATGAACGATAACAACTTGCCTATTCATGATCATACCGACCAAGGTATCAAACTCATGGAAGAAGAACGTCGTCAGCTTGCCCATGACCTAAGTGAGGGACCTGCGCGAGCTTTAACAGATATAAGTTTGCATCTTGATACGATATTGCAATTGTTTCATACCAATCCCGATCTGGCCAAACACGAGTTACGCCGCATGAATAGTCGCCTCGTGGCGACCGTCAATGATATCCACGGCTTGGTTCACGATTTGTTACCGATGGCAATCGATGATATTGGCTTGCCACGTGCGTTAACCGTTCTCTGTCATCGTTTGGCACGCGCTTGGAAAATCAGCATCGATGTAAGTGAGCCCATAAAAGACAAGATTCGCATTTCGCCCGCCAAACAAGTTGCCCTCTATCGATTGATTAGGCATGCGTTATACACACTTCATCATAACAACCCCACCGCATACATCAATATGCAGCTTTCTCATCATGAACATGCCTTTTGTATTTCCCTAGACGTTGACACCATTGATTCTTCTGTTCTTTTTTTAAATGAACAAGTTGATTATTTGGGTGGCAAGTTTCAATCATCCATCGTACAGGACGGTCGCACACGCATTGATGTTACGATGCCCCACGACGTCACGGAGTCGCTTTCATGAATACCGTCATCGATGCACGAATCACCATGGCACTTGGACTTTCGAGTCAGCAGATCTTTCCTGGCGCACTAGCTATGCTACACCAAGTAATCGACGACCCTTTTGTCGATCACGCACAACTTCCCATTCTTTATGATGAAGCCGGTAAAATTTATGCACAAATGGGCCGCTATCAACATGCTATCGAATACTTTTTAAAAGCACTTTCTCTCGATGATGATGCTCGTTATCACATACATTTGGCTTCAACCTATTGGAAATTGGGAGATCGCGATAAAACGCACCGAATTTTAACGCAACTAGTAGCTGAGGCAACCAGACTGCCAGCCTTTTTACGCGGCTTATTATTTGCCAATCTTGCCTTGTCTGAAGCATACCATGATTTTCATGAAGAAGCGTTGGCACACACACTTCAAAGTCTTCAAAGTTTGCATGAGGCAGGCATTAAAGAGTGGGATGCTGATATGTATACCAATCTCGGGTTGCATCATCTCGAACTTCATCACGATAAAGAAGCTGAACAAGCATTTCACTATGCCTGTTCCTTACGTCCAAATGATAACTTGCCAGCACTGGCGGAGTTGTGTCGATTGTACATGTTTCAGGGAAACATCGATCAAAGTCTTCAGTTTGCACGGTCATGTCTTCAACTTGTGTGGTCTTCTTCCATGACATACGAGAAAGAAGAACTCGCTCGTCTATGCCTCTTAGCGGCTCATCTAGCCCATCATCTTGGTAAATCAGATCTTTCCGTACGTCTCGTTGAAAAAGCGCAATTGTTCTATGGCACTTTACGCCTTTGGAAAGAATGGCAAGAAGCACAGTGGCTGACGGATGAATGGAAACATACAGAGGTAATAAAATCAGAAATATCTCATGCGCAAGATACCATGCTTTTGCACCAATTTGTTATCTTGTTGGATGCCATAACGGCACAAGAATTACTTGGTGACACATTCCCTTTGTATCTCGATATCAGAGTCGCGCATGCACAAAAATTGGGCCAGAGCATGCAACTGACAAACGAGGAATTACATTGGCTTACCTATGTATGCCGCTTTGCCGATCTTGGCCTCACAGCAATGGAAACCGACATTGTTCATGACCCATCCCGATCGCGTCCAGCATGGCAGCAGTATACAAAGCACCCCTTTTTAAGTGTAGATATGTTGGCCTCGTCCAGATTGCCACATGAGGTAAACGCCATCATCGAAGCGCACCATGAACACTTTGATGGGACCGGGTTCCCCTTGCATCAAGTTGGACATGACATACCACTTTTAGCGCGCATCTTTGCTATCGTTGATTATTATGCGTATGCTTATGTTATACAGCAGCGCCATCATGATGAGATCCTTCAGGACATCGCGAAACAAAGCGCTTGTTATTTTGATCCTGATATATGTAAGAAGTTTCTAGCGATTTACATGACCACTTCTTCATGATGCGGCGGTGATCGGCGATCGACTGCGTCGGATACCATGGCGCTGGCACTATTCGTGATCAATCCCGCAAAACCTGGGACTGCGTACGTAATTTTGGCCTGTAAGTCAATACGATTCAAGACCTTGGAGTAGCCAAGGACCAGAAATTGGTCAAGGTGAAAAAAGTGAATGCCATCATGCTTTAGGGTGCTAATCAGTTTATTTTGTCCGGCAATGAGTGCCTGCTTATGACTCCGATCGCTACTATAATTAGCGTTTTCAAGCGTACTACCCATCGTCAGCGCTGCCTGTTTCGTTGCATTATACAGCTGCGCTGTAATTTTTTGCGATGTCGTCACGTCGTGAAAACCAGTAACGGCCAAATAGAGGCAAAGTCCTACAAAGAAAATGAAGGTTGCGCCCATCGCTAGTTGTTTACGCATCGTTGCAGCAACTCCCTCATTACGCTAACCTTATCTTACCGCATGTAAAGGAGAGAGAAAAGTTTGAGCAAACCAACACAAACCATTGAAGGCTGGTATGCCTTTCACGATTTTCGTACGATTGATTGGAAGGCGTGGCGTGCACTGGATCCGTTAAAACGCCAAGAAATCCTCAATGAATGGACTTTACTATCGAATGAATTCACAAAAGAGGACGCCGCGCGCCAAAGCTCCTATGGCATGTACACCATAGCTTCGCAAAAAGCTGACTTGTTATTTATTCATTTTCGCAGTACATTACAAGAAATTATCGCCTGTAAACTCCGTTTTGCCAAGACACAACTGAACGACTTTTTAAAGCCCTCTTATTCCTATGTTTCTATTGTCGAACTCAGCAGCTATCTTGCCAAACCCGACACCAATCCGCAAGAGGATCCGCAATTGCTGCCACGCCTTCATCCATCGTTGCCAAAACACGGTGCTGTATGCTTTTATCCGATGAATAAGCGTCGTACAGGCAATGACAATTGGTATATGCTTCCAATGAAAGAACGCACTGATATGATGCGCAGTCACGGCATGATCGGCCGCAATTACGCAGATCTTGTGACGCAGATCATTACGGGGTCCGTCGGTTTTGATGACTGGGAATGGGGCGTCACACTCTATGCTGAAGACCCATTGCAATTTAAAAAATTGATCTATGAAATGCGCTTTGACGAAGTGAGTGCTCGTTATGGTGACTTCGGTGATTTTTATGTAGGACAAGTTACTTCAGACACTGACATTTTTACCATGTTAACCATATAAGTACTGTGGTGGGCGCCAGTCGCGTCCACCTGTCTTTGCCTAATACCCTTGGTATGATGATGTTCCTATACCCGGGATGCGCCAGGGCACACCATAATTCGCTTCGATATAGCGAATGGCGGCAATCGCATTATCCGTCGGATCCCAGATGTTTGTGTGACCCGTTTCGGCATAATGGGAAAACGTACCAGGCAGCATTTGCATCAGCCCTGATGCTTGCTCCCCCTGCACGACAAAGGGACTCTTAGCATTTGGATTGCCGCCGCTTTCAGCCATAGCAAGCACAGAAAGCCAAGGTATCCAGGATGAAGGAACGCCAGTATCTTTGGTCGCTGCAACGAGATCTTGTTGTAAGGATGCAGAAGATAAGACAACAACGTTGCTAGGCGGGTTACCGACAGTGTTTTCTTGTGCCTTCGCACGTTGCCGTTCTTCTGCCAGGCGTTGTTGCAACGCTGCAATTTTGGAAGCGAGACGTTGCAACATTTGCCGATCGAGCGTTTGCTTTACTGTCGCCTGTTGCTTTAAGTTGGCTAATTGACGTACAACGCTGTGCTCCTTTTTCGTTTGTGATCGTGCCAAGGCTTGTTTATTCACAAGAGCCTGCCACAATGCCGCGGTTTGTTTCGCTTCTTTACTCACTTTGATCGACAACGCATGATAATAGACAAACTCCTTTTTCGCCTCATTCACGACATGTTGCTGCTGCTTTGTTACGAAAGACAACGCGATATACCGATTATACAAATCAGACAAACTTTTCGACGATAATAAAGTGTACAGATAAGGCTGCGCCCCTTCTTCATACCAGATCACGAGGAGCTTTCGTAATAACTGTCTTTGCATCTGAACCTTTCTATGTGCTCGTTGAAGCTTTTGTTTATCTCTGTTACCTTGGTGCTGTATCCTTGAAAGCGTCACATACATATGTTCCTGCTCTCGACCTAACGCAGCCACCTGACTGGTAAGCGCAGTCCAACTGTGGTTGGCCTTCTCTTCTTTTAGCCCCAACAGTCGCAACGTTTGATCCATCATGACGATTTGTCGCTGTGCACTATGATAAGCATTTTGCACCTGCGACAACGTGGTTTGGGCCATCGCACCCATGTCGGTGACGATGAAGCTGATGGATAAAGTAGCGACTACAAGGCGCATACGAACGTGTCCTTGTCCAGTTTTCTTCATGATATTATGTTATCATGTAATCCCCTCTAGTAAAGGAGCGGATGTTATGCATAGTACCTATTATTCTTTACTCGTTGTTACGCTCGCTGCCTTGGTGTCCCCCTTTATCAGTGTCAAACTTACAAAATCACTTGTACCTGCGATCGTAATTGAAATTCTTCTTGGCATTCTTGTCGGACCAAAAGTGCTCCATCTCGCGTCAACAACACCTTACGTCGGGTTTTTATCGAACCTTGGCTTTTCGTACCTGATGTTTTTGTCTGGTCTCGAGATTGATTTTGATCTGATCTTGCAGCGAGCCGATGATCACAGCCATGCACCGTGGGTAAAAGGAATTCTCTTTTTTGCGACTGCGCTCTTATTATCCATGTTGATTGCATACATACTGTATAGCCTTGGTTTAATTACGCATCCGATGTTTGTGACCTTGGTACTTAGCACGACATCCCTTGGCATTGTCACGCCCGCATTAAAAGAAAAAGGCTGGTTGCTCGTCCCATTTGGTCAAGAAATTCTCCTTTATGCCCTACTTGCCGATATCGTTACTCTTCTCTTAGTGGCCGCATATACGTCATTGCACACAACTGGCAATGCTTCCGGCATCTTGCTGATCATGGTGCTACTTCTCGTGTTCGTTTTGGTCTACCGTTTCTTAAAAGCAGTTCGCAAACTCCCGGCATTTTCCATTGTCGAAAATGCGACGAGTGAGATGGGACTGCGCGGCGCGTTTGCCTTGATTCTTGTTTTTTTAGCCATGGCTGAAGCGCTCGGAACGGAAGTGGTCGTTGGCGCTTTTCTAGCTGGTGCCATTGTCAGTCTTTTGTCGCAAAAACACTCCGAGTTGATGCAAAAGTTAAACAGCATCGGGTATGGTTTTTTCCTACCGATCTTTTTTGTCAATGTAGGACTCACCTTTACAATGCCGTCACTGCAAGGAAATGCAATCACGTGGATTACTCTTGTTGTCCTCTTTCTCGCCATGTATCTCAATAAAATTGTCAGCACTATGGTATGGATGCGTCATACACCAGCGAAAAAACGACTCTCAGCCGGCTTTTTACTTGGCTCACAACTTAGCTTGACAATCGTCGCAAGCAAGATCGGTCAGCAGATCGGTGTGCTTACGCCAAGTCTTGCCAGTGAGCTCATTATTTTAGCGATCCTTACCTGCCTTATCTCACCGCTTTTCTTCACCAAATTATCAGGAACCCAAACAGCGGTGCAAAGTCCACTGTTTACGAACGAACTGCCAAAGAATCTTTTGCCAAGTGGATGGCAAATTGCCCAAGTGGAAGTTCTGTCACATCATTTTTCTTCAATCCCTATGCGCCGGCTGTTATTGCCTCAAGACATCTTGTTTATTTCGATTGAACGTGGACATGAAACCCTCATACCACGCGGTCACACCGTACTAGAACAATTTGATATCATTCACTTGATGGGAACCCCAAAAGCGATTGAGCGTCTAAAACGCAGATTGTCCGATGCGTAAAAACCATAAGGGCAGCAAAGATGAGGACACATATCGACGAAAAGGCGCCTCCATGCTACACTTTATTTTTGGGAGGCATAATGCATGCGTGATCGTGAAGCCAATTATCATCGGCAAAAACACTTTTACCGGTTTTATTCTGTTATCATGCTACTTTGCACGGTAGGTTTTTTGGTCGGATTCATAACGCTAGCTATTTCTCGACAACTTGGCATCGATGTGATCTCCTATAGCCTCGTTATCGCCATAGTTGTGTCGCCATTTTTCTTCATCGCTCGCACACGTTATGAACGCGCCAAGTTAGCGTATGCTGCATTACAATATGCTAAAGGTAAGTTAGGACATGCGCCTCGCTAAACGACGGTTTATTCGATGGATAAAGCACCTTTTGCGCAGTCAATTACTTACTTTACTGTTAGCTTTACTCATGCTGACGATAGTTTTTCACACAGCCTACACCGATTCTCCATTAATGTTGCGTCGGGAATTAGAATGGAAAAACAGCTTATTGCCTAGCTCGTATACCAATTTGGGTGCTGGCGGTGTCTTGCTTCATGCACCAAGTGAATCACAATTGCCCTTGCTGTATAACGGATGCGAAGTGACCAGTTTATCAATGCTTCTCGATTATCTTCACATCAACGAAACACCACTGTCTCTGGCGCACGCCATCGCTCGCGATAAAACACCGCTTATTACGAGTGGCAATGGGCAAATCCTTTCGTGGGGCGATCCCAATCTTGGTTTTGTAGGTTCTATCTCCGGACGCGCACCAGGCTTCGGGGTGTATCACCATCCTATTGATGTGCTCCTTAATCACTACGTATCAGGCCATGCACAAGATCTTACAGGGGACTCCTTTGCGAACCTTCTTGCGGCTTTACGTTCCGGGCGTCCTGTGATTGTATGGACAACGATCAATTTTTCGCCTGATGTCACCTGGGTAACATGGCACAGCCCTGATGGTCTCATCAAAACAACCATGGCTGAACATGCCGTACTTTTAGTCGGTTATGATAAGCACGATATTTATGTCAACAATCCCTTAAATGGTGCCAAAGCACAACCTGTACCACGCCAGATCTTTAGAAAGACGTGGATTCTAATGGGGCGGCAAGCTGTGACAGTAACCCCATTTTCTTTGCCGCGACTCCTGAACTAGTCAAGTATGCAGGAAAAGAGGACCTTTATGACATATGCTTTAGTAACCGGCGCATCGTCTGGCATCGGTGCCGAATTTGCACGGCAGTTAGCACAACAAGGTAAAAACCTTATCTTGGTAGCCAGACGACTCGATCGGCTCACTCTACTTGCTACAAGGTTGCAAGAGGCACACCACGTGAACGTAATTATTCATACCCAAGATTTGAGCCTCCCCGATGCGGCGCAGCAATTGTACCATTTTATCCACGACAACAACTACGACCTCGATCTTGTCATCAACAACGCCGGGTTCGGCCTTGTTGGTCCCATGCAACACCTGTCGGTAACCGAAGAACAAGCTATGCTCTATCTCAATGTGGTTACGGTACAAGGCCTTACACATCTCTTTATGAACGATTTTGTGCAACGCAAAGCACCTTCCGGAATCATCAATGTGGCTTCCACAGCCGCATTTCAAGCCGTCCCTTATATGGCGACTTATGCAGCCACAAAAGCGTTTGTCCTTCATTTTACAGAAGCTGTTGCTGCAGAATATCAAGATACACCGGTACGCATCATGGCGCTATGTCCTGGACTTACCACAACAGAATTTCAACAAGTTGCAGGAATTAAAGATGGTAAGTCAGTTAAAGTCGAGATGACACCACACGCTGTGGTCACTTTGGCGTTACGTGCCTATCAGGCAGGTAAAGTGGTGGTTATTCCCGGCATTTTTAACAAAGCGCTTGCCAGTTCAATCAAATGGATGCCACGACAAGTTGTTCGCCATGCGGGTGCAAGTTTGGTGAAAAAGACGCTTTTGGATTCAGGTGATAAATAGTGAAACCACTCATATCTGTGATCATTCCGACATACAACAGACCACGACTTTTAACCGAATGTCTACAGGCATTGGCAATGGATCCCTATAAAAATCTCGAAGTCATTGTCGTGAATGATGCTGGCATCGACCCAACTCCAGTGCTTGAGCCTTTACAAGATCGCATGAAGATGACCATCATATCGCTACCGATCAACCGTGGGCATGTGTATGCGCGAAATCGTGGTCTGGAACAAGCGCAAGGTGATATGATCATGCTATGCGATGACGATGACATAGTCCTTCCGGGCCACATTGGTCGCATGGTACAAGCCTATCGGCCAGATCAAGATACTCTTCTCTATTCGGATGTTGAAATTGTCACCTACACCCATGCCCGAGGTCATAGGGAACCCATGGCACGGCAAGCATTCGCATTTGATTTTGACAAAACCTTATTACAAAAGTGGAATATTATCATCTCCTCAGGCATTTTGTATCCGCACAGACTTCATGAACAAATTGGCCTTTTTGACGAAGAAATGCGTGATTATTGGGATTGGGACTTTTTCTTGCGTGTAGCTGCTGTGGGATGTTTGCGCCGCATTCCTTTTGCTGATGTACTCTATTTCGTAAGTGCCGCAGGAGAAAATTTGTCATCACACCCGGCGGCCATGCAAAAATCGCTGACTCGCTTTCAAAAAAAGCATCATTTGGGGACATTACCAGTCAGTTCTTTCCTTTTAATGGCAAAAGAACCCTCACTTTCTCCTTTTCGCAAGCCAAGTTGCGTCACATGGAATGGGATACTTGATTTTTCCTGAGAATTCTTTTTGTAAAGATACTATGAAAAAACCGCTCATCTATGTATAATTACTCAGCAAAAGGATGTGATTTTCCAGCATCACTCCCATAGGCATGAGAAGCTTGTGGTCGAATATACTGGAATTACGCTTAATAGTCGGAATCTTTAGACCTAATGAGCGAATCACACTCTTTTAGGAGAGGGGGAGACAAACAGATGGAACACGGTAGATTGAAGCGGCAATTAAGCCTGCTTGATCTCACTTTTTTGGGCCTAGGAGCTATCATTGGGTCCGGTTGGTTGTTTGCTTCACAAAAGGCAGCTATTTTAGCTGGACCATCAGCATGGATCGCCTGGGTAATCGGTGCGATTGCCGTTGGGCTTATCGGTCTTGTGTATGCTGAACTCGGTGGTGCGCTGCCTCGCGCTGGTGGCATTATTCGTTATCCGGATTATTCCCATGGGCCGATTATTGGTTACCTCATGGGGTTTGCTGCACTTGTCGCTTACTCAAGTGTTGCTGCAATTGAAGTCCAGGCTGTGCGCGGATACGCACAACAATGGTGGCATGCTCTGGGCACATCGACAGGTAATCCCACCATATTAGGATGGTTCGTGCAGTTCGCTATTCTTTTAGTTTTCTTTTTACTCAATTATTGGAGCGTCAACGTATTTGGCAAAGTGAACTCTTTCATTACGGCCTTAAAATTTATCGTTCCTTTATTGACGATTGTCTTATTCCTCTTTCAATTTAAAGGGGCCAATTTTACAACCAAGGGATTCGCTACCGGCGGTTTCACAGGTATTGAGCAAGCTGTATCGACAGCGGGAATCGTTTTTGCGTTTCTTGGATTTCGGCAAGCTGTTGACTTTGCTGGTGAAGCCAAGAACCCCCAACGCACTGTACCACTTGCTATCATTCTTGCTATCGCGGTTGGGGCCATCTTGTATATTCTCTTACAGGTAGTGTTTGTCGGATCACTTCCAGCCGGCGCTTTAACAGGCGGTTGGGCAGCGCTCGCTTACAAAGCGCCATTCGCTGATGTCGCCACACTGATTGGACTTGGGTGGTTGTCTTATGTGCTGTTCGCCGATGCCGTGCTTTCGCCAACCGGTACAGCCAACATCTATCTTTCCTCGACAGCCCGTATCCTTTTTGCTTGGGCAAGAACAGGCACATTTTTCAAGGCATTTACACGCATCAACCCCAAATCAGGGGTACCTCGCCCAGCCTTGTGGTTGTCTTTCGTCCTTTCCGTTTTTTGGACGGCGCCATTTCCGACGTGGAGTGCTTTAGTTGGCGTTGTATCATCCGCCACAGTCATGACGTATATTATTGGTCCTGTATCGGCGATGGCGTTTCGCAAAACCGCTGCCTCGATGAAACGGCCTTTTCGCCTCGGTGGCATTTCGGTGATCGCACCACTTGCCTTTATCATCGCATCGTTAATCATCTATTGGACGGGATTCCAGATTGATAGTTGGTTGATTGGTCTTCAAGTAGTGATGTTCGTATTGTATCTTGTGCTTGCTAGTATAGGGAACATCGTACCGAAGGACCCTGTGAATTTTGCACAGCAATTCAAGTCATCGCTTTGGCTCGTAGTCTATTACGTCGCCATGTTTGTTGTTTCCTGGCTCGGTGACAAGAGTTTTGGAGGCTTAGGCATACTTTCATCACCTTGGGATCAAATTATTGTTATCATAATTTCCCTAGCCGCATTTTACTGGGGTGTTGCCTCTGCATTACCCAAACCAAACCTGGATCTTGAGACGTCTGAAGAAGAAGCCGTTGATGGTGACGTCGTTAGTTTGTAAGGTCTAATGCGGTAGTAACAAGCCAAATGGAGTGCGAATTGGTGTAGCGATTCGCACTCCTGTACATTTGGAGAGTTTTTTTTGCAACAAGTAAGAGGAATATCAACCCCGGATGTATCCATCCCATACATACATGGCGTGACGCCATACAGTTTCTATTCAATGTATGAATTTCATTGTGTAAATTCTGTCCATGATCATACTTACTTGCTTGCAACGACTTACTCAAAAACGACGAGTAAATCACCAACTTGGACTGTCTCGCCCACACGCACGGCGACATGCTTTACACGGCCGGTCATCGGCGCTTGCACCTGCATCTCCATTTTCATCGCTTCTGTCACCAACAAGAATTGCCCCTCGGTCACATAATCGCCGTCTTCCACCATCATGCTGACCACAGTACCTGACATCGACGCGCCTAGTTCTCGCATATCAGTAGGATTCGCTTTTCGCCGCTGTGTTATAGCAGTTGTCTGTGAACGATCTACAACCTCTACTTCCCGTGGCTGACCATTTAATTCGAAGAATACGACACGGGTTCCATCTACTCGCGGTGCCGAGATGGAAATCAACTTTAACACCAGCGTTTTGCCTGGATCAATTTCGACGAAAACTTCTTCACCTGGCTTTAGTCCGAAAAAGAACGTAGAAGTATCCAGCACCGACAGATTTCCATATTGATTTTGCGAAGCAAAGAAGTCAAGTGTTACTTGTGGATATAAAGCATAAGAACACACATCACGAGATGTCACGATACGCCCTGACTTATGATTGAGTTCCTGCGCCAATTGATCAAAGTCAATCGGCTCCATGGTGCTACCTGGGCGCACGGTGAGCGGCTGGCGTCCTTTCAACACAGCTTCTTGCAACCATGAAGGAAAACCACCGGGTGGTTGGCCCATGTAACCCATAAAGTAATCAACGACAGAAGCCGGATAATCAAATTCTGAAGCACGACGTTTCAGTTCATCCACGGTCAGATTATTTTGCACATAAAAGAGCGCAAAGTCCCCGACCATCTTTGAGGATGGTGTCACTTTGACAATGTCACCAAGAACTTGATTGACCACCCGATACGCATCCTTTACTTCACCAAAACGGGCACCAAGCCCCATTGACTCCGCTTGTTTTTGCAAATTGGTGTATTGCCCACCTGGCATCTCATGTTCGTAGACATCAGCTAAACCTGCCTGTAATCCGCCTTCAAAAGGAGCATACATGTCACGGACAGCACCAAAGTATTCCGTGAGAATTTGTAAGTTTTCTACACCGACACGCGTATCGCGTGGCGATCCTGTGAAGGCAGCGGCCACAGCAATGGAACTAGGCTGAGATGTCATACCAGCCATAGAACTGACCGCGACATCAGCGATGTCTAGCCCGGCCTCAGCTGCTTTAATAACGGTAGCTACACCTGTCGCGGCAGTGTCATGAGTATGCAAATGAATTGGCAGCCCGACATGTTCCTTGAGTGCCTTAACAAGTTCATAAGCGGCAAACGGTTTGAGAAGCCCTGCCATATCTTTGATCGCAAGAATTTGCGCTCCCGCTTTTTCGAGTTCTTTTGCCATATTGATGTAGTAATTCAGGGAGTACTTTGTACGAGTTACATCCAGTATATCTCCCGTATAGCAAATTGCGGCCTCGGCCACTTTCCCATTTTGGCGAACTCGATCGATCGATACTATCATGTTCGGCAGCCAATTTAGACTATCAAAGATCCGGAAGACGTCGATACCTGCATACGAAGCTTCATCAATAAACTTGGTGACGATATTATCTGGATAATTACGATACCCGACAGCATTTGACCCACGCAATAGCATCTGAAACAAAATGGATGGAATACGCGCGCGCAGTTGTTCAAGCCGATCCCATGGATCTTCACGCAAAAAACGCATCGATGTATCAAACGTGGCTCCGCCCCACATTTCGAGGGAAAACAATTGCGGTGTCTCATGCGCAATCGTTTCTGCGATCTTGACCATGTCATACGTTCTCATGCGCGTAGCTAACAAGGACTGATGCGCATCACGCAGTGTTGTGTCAGTCAACCACAGGCGATTGTCTTGCTTCAGATAGCGAACTAAGCCATCTACGCCCTCTTCAAGCAAAACATCACGTGTACCTTTGGGTGGATTGTCGTGTGGCAAATACAGCGGGAGTTTGGGCAGCTCGATCAGAGGTTTTTTAAAATTAGCCCGCACACCTTCGCACCCGTTCACCGTGATATCAGCAATGTATTCAAGCAACTTTGTGCCGCGATTTAAACGCTTACGAAAAACAAACAATTCAGGATGGGAATCGATCATACTGACGTTGTATCGACCATTTCGAAATTCAGCATGGTCAATTACATTATCCAAAAAAGGAATATTTGTTTTTACACCGCGAATACGAAACTCTGCCAGGGAACGCCGCATCTTCGCAATGGCTGCGTCAAAGTTTAACGCCCAGACAGATACTTTGGTCAACATCGAATCGTAATAAGGCAAGATGCGAGCGCCAATGTAGCCATTACCGCCGTCAAGTCGCACACCAAACCCTGCACCCGAACGATAGGCTGTGATCCGACCTGTATCAGGCAAAAAGTTATTTTGGGGATCTTCCGTCGTAACACGACATTGCAAAGCATATCCCCGACTTACGATATCCGCCTGATTGCTGATTCCAATCTGCGGTGTGGTCAATGGCAACCCTTGTGCAATCATAATTTGTGCTTGCACGATGTCGATGCCAGTGATCAATTCCGTAATGGTATGTTCGACTTGCACACGCGGATTAACTTCAATAAAATAAAATTCACCATCTTGACCCAACAAAAATTCAACCGTTCCTGCATTCACGTACAAAACACTTGTCATAAGGTGTAACGCCGTCTCACAAATTTTCCTGCGCAAAGCGACAGGCAACATCGAAGGCGCTACCTCAATCACTTTTTGGTGACGTCGTTGAATGGAGCAATCACGTTCAAATAAATGCACGATATTGCCATGCGTATCGCCCAAGATTTGTACTTCAATATGCTTAGGATCTTTGACATACTTTTCGACATAGACGCTTGATCGACCAAACGATGTTTGCGCTTCGGAACTCGCACGCGCGAACGCCTCAGCTAACTCATCATCACTGGACACGACCCGCATGCCGCGACCCCCGCCACCGCTTGTGGCTTTAAGAATCAACGGATAGCCATGAACGTTTGCAAATTCTCTTGCCTGTTCTACAGTGACTTCTCCATCACTGCCTGGAACCACAGGCACACCGGCTTGCTTCGCGACTTGCCGCGCGGTCACTTTATCACCAAACATACGAAGATGTTCTGGTGTAGGTCCGATAAATGTAATGCCAGCATCAGCACATGCTCTCGCAAAATCTTCATTTTCCGATAAAAATCCATAGCCCGGATGGACGGCATCGCAATCATAACGCGTCGCGACATCAATAATCGAGTCGATGTCAAGATAAGCTTCAACAGGGCCTTTGCCCTCTCCAACAAGATAGGCTTCGTCGGCTTTATATCGATGCAAAGCGAGACTATCTTCTATAGAATATATCGCGACTGTCTGAATACCAAGCTCGGTACAGGCACGACAGATGCGAATCGCAATCTCTCCGCGATTCGCCACCAAGACTTTATGAAATTCCACGCATGTCTCTCTCCTTTATACACCTATCTCTAGAGTCCATTGTACCTGAAAGCTCACGCTTTCGTAAGAAATTATTGATGATTTTGCTAATTTTCAAGAATCCTCCATCAATTCAAAACCCAGTGCTCGTAACGTAGCAAATGCCTCTTGCATCGCTTTCGCGTCAGGGCATGACAGCGTGTGACGGTGCACTCCTCCCGTGAGCGTTAACAGCAACGGAACTTGTTCTTCATTGATGCGACGCATAAAATGCTGTACATCTCTGCGGGAGCGAAACATGAGATTGGCAACAAACTCCCCATAAATCGGGTGATCGACAGAAACATCCAGTACGGTCACACCAGCATCAACTAGCACCGTCAACTCTTGCTCCGTTTCGCGTGGCTCATGTTTGATCGTCAAGACGCGATAAATAGCATCATCTTTTTGTCCAACAGCAAGCTTCTTTTGTTCGAAGTATCCTTGCGGCGTGGCCACAATAGAAAATCCTTTCGCACGCAATACAGCGATATCCTTGACGATAACTTGGCGAGTCACGCCAAACTGGTGCGCCAGATCAGTTCCCGTAATCGGATGATCGCTTTGGTGAAGC
>JAKACU010000165.1 GCA_021821185.1 Bacillota bacterium | reverse complement strand
AATATGACCCTTCGTGGGTCTTTCCTCACGATACATCAACTTGATGAAAGTTGACTTCCCTGCTCCGCTAGGTCCCACAACAAACACAAAATCGCCTTGCTTGATCTGTACGGAAACGCCCGACAACGCAGAGACGCCGTTGCCGTACTCTTTCCAAACGTCTTGCATTTCAATCATGAAAAAGCCTCCACAGGATCACATATCGCATTTCGACATCCTAGATTCGACAAAAACGTCGAAAATCCTGCGGAAAACGCGTGTCAGTCTTGTAACAAAGCAGCGGCAAATCCCAACTGTTGGATAACAGAAGACGGTGCTGTACCACCTCGACTCATCCGGGCTGAGACAACGGAAGACGGGAGAAGCATAGGCAAGACGTCGCTTTCAAACAGCGGCGAATAGGTCTGCAGATCCTCTAACGAGATTCCAGTAAGAGGCACATTGTTTTCAATGCAAAAGCGAACCACATTGCCTACCACCTCATGCGCCTGTCGAAATGGCACGCCTTTTTTCGCCAAATAATCGGCAAGATCGGTTGCAGCGCTAAAGTCTTCGCGTATTCTGTCGGCAATCACATCGCGCCGTACGCTCATCGTCTCGATCATCGCCTTATACAGCATTAACGCCGGCTTTACGGTGTCAAGAGCATCAAACAATCCTTCTTTGTCCTCTTGCAAGTCTTTGTTATAAGCCAAGGGCAACCCCTTGCATGTCGTCAAAAGGCCAAGCAGATGGCCGTATACGCGTCCGGTTTTTCCACGCACAAGCTCAGAGATATCAGGGTTTTTCTTTTGCGGCATGATCGAAGACCCAGTGGTAAACGCATCATCCAGCTCAATAAAGCCAAACTCAGACGAGGTCCACAAAATAAATTCCTCGGACAAACGCGAGAGATGCATCATAATCAGCGAAAGAATGGACAGCGATTCGACAATATAGTCCCTGTCACTAACCGCATCCATGCTGTTTTCGTACAGCTGCGAAAAGGACAGTTCCTGCGCCACATAGTTTCTGTCAATAGCAAACGTGGTCCCCGCCAAAGCACCTGCCCCTAAAGGCATCATATCGACGCGCCGCAGCGCATCGGATACTCGCTGTCTGTCACGCTCTAACATCCAGAAGTAGGCCAGCAAATGATGCGCAAATAAAACGGGTTGAGCCCGCTGTAAGTGTGTATATCCAGGGATGATGACATCCACATGCGCTTTTGCACTCTCGATGATTGCTTGCATCAATTGCTCTAGGTGATGCTTAACCTCAGACAATTCAGCACGGACAAACAAATGCATATCCAGTGCAACTTGATCATTGCGACTGCGTCCTGTGTGAAGTTTGCCGCCGACGGGACCCACGAGTTCCGTCAGGCGATGTTCGATATTCATATGCACATCTTCGAGGCTGTTTTGCCACACAAACTCACCTGACTCGATTGCTTGACGCACCGCAAGCAAGCCATTTTCTATCGTTTGCGCATCCTCATCTGCAATGATACCTTGCTTGCCCAACATGCGGACATGGGCAAGGCTGCCTGCGATATCATACAAAGCGAGTCTTTTATCAAAATGCACCGACGCGTTGAATGCCTCGACCAACTCATGAGGCTGTTTTGTAAATCGACCGCCCCACATGGCTTGGCCCTTCCCTGTTGAATCTGCCATCATGACGCTCCTTTATGACAAGTAGATAGCGAAAACGGCGGGACAAGCCGTCCCACCGCGTGGTTTTATCTGATCGTTTGCCGCAATTATTGTTCCTTTGAAACTCTTGCTTGCAAGCGTGTCGGCAATCCCCATAACGAAATGAAGCCGACTGCCGCTTTGTGATCAAACTGATCGTCGGCTGCATAGGTTGCCAAGCTGCGATTATACAAGGAATTGGGTGACGTTGAACCCACCACGGATGCAGTACCTTTAAACAGCTTCAAGCGCACAGTACCAGTCACCATCTTTTGCGTTTCGACAATAAAGGCATCAACAGCCTGTTTGAGAGGAGAAAACCACAACCCGTTATAGACGAGTTCAGCATACTTTTGCTCCAGCAGCGGTTTAAATTGAGCCACCTCGCGTGTCAGCGTAATGTACTCAAGGGCCTGATGGGCCTTGATCAAAGTCAGCGCTGCAGGTGCTTCATACACTTCACGCGATTTGATGCCTACCAGACGGTTTTCCACATGATCAATGCGCCCTACGCCATGCTGTCCTGCCACGTGATTCAAGTGAGCAATCAAGTCAACAAGCGAAAGTGATTCGCCGTCGACGGCGATCGGCACGCCTTGCATAAATTCAATCTCAATGTATTGTGGTGCATCAGGCGCTTTTTCAGGACGCACGGTCCAATCAAACGCTTCTTCCGGAGCCTCCGCCCAAGGATCCTCAAGGACGCCAGCTTCACAACTGCGGCCCCACAGGTTGGCATCGATGCTAAACGGACTGTCAAGCGTCACAGGAATAGGGATCCCATGCTCTTTGGCATACGCAATCTCTTCATCGCGTGACCATGCCCATTCCCGCACGGGCGCTACCACTTTGACATCGGGAGCAAGGGCCGCTACAGAGACATCAAAGCGGACCTGATCATTGCCTTTACCTGTGCAACCGTGTGCTACTGCAACAGCCCCTTCACGGTTTGCCACCTCGACGAGCAGTTCGGAAATGAGCGGGCGCGATAATGCGGCTGAAAGCGGATACACACCTTCATAAAGGGCGTTGGCCAAAAGGCTTGGCAACACAAATTCACGGGCAAATTTATCTCTGGCATCAATCATGTAAGACTCTACTGCACCAATTTTTAGTGCCTTTTCCTTAACAAAAGCAAGGTCTTTGCCCTCACCTACATCGGCTGACATGGCGACCACATCATATCCGTTTTCGCTGAGCCATTTAATGGCGACAGACGTATCGAGACCACCTGAATAGGCTAATACCAACTTCGGCTTTGAAGACATGTGTTTTCCTCCCCATTATGTTCAACCTGCAACAGCCACAAGCACCGCTTTTTGAACGTGCAGACGATTTTCCGCCTGATCAAACACCACGCTCTTAGACCCTTCAAGTATAGATTCTGTTACTTCTTCACCGCGATGCGCTGGCAAGCAGTGCAAAAAGATCGCATCATCATCAGCGGCAGCAAACAATGCATCATTGACCTGATAGAGGGCAAAGTCCTGCATGCGGTTATTCGCTTGATCCTCTTGCCCCATGCTTGCCCACACATCGGTATAGATCACATCAGCATCCAGTGCCGCAACATAAGGATCGTTGGTAACTACTACTTGCGCACCTGATTGCTTGGCAAATTCTTTTGCCTCTTGTACAATCGCTGGATCCGGTTCATAGCCTTTGGGCGTCGCAACCCGGATATTCATGCCGACAAGTGCTGACGCCTGAAGCAAAGAATGCGCCATATTGTTACCATCACCGACATAAGCGAGTGTAACTCCCTCAAGACTCCCCTTTTTCTCCTGTATGGTCAGCAAGTCCGCCAATACTTGACAAGGGTGATGCTCATCCGTCAATCCATTGATGATCGGAATGCTCGAGAAGTGGGCCAACTCCTGCACACTTTGATGGGAAAACGTACGAATCACAATGCCCTGCAGATAGCGCGAAAGTACACGCGCCGTATCGGACAATGGCTCGCCGCGGCCAAGCTGTGTAGCTCCATTGGCTAAAAAGAGCGCATGCCCGCCAAGTTCAAACATGCCCACTTCAAATGATACACG
>JAKACU010000164.1 GCA_021821185.1 Bacillota bacterium | reverse complement strand
TGTGAAAGAAGGGTTTCGTATGTCGACAACTTTAGCAGATATCCAGATAATTTCAACCGTATGTAGTTTTTGCGGCACGGGCTGCGGAATCGAGATTACCGTACATCACGGAGAGATTGTAAAAGTAGCAGGGGATAAGAAATCACCTGTCAGTCATGGGGAAACTTGCGTGAAAGGTTCTCAAGCTTGGGCCTACATCCAGTCACAAGATAGGCTGACACATCCATTAATCAGGCGCAATGGTGAACTTCAAAAAGCGAGTTGGAACGAAGCACTTGATCTTATTCAGTCCGCTGCTTCGCGATATAAAACGGAATTTGGCGGAGATGCATTTGGTTGCTTTAGTTCTTCGCGATCGACCAATGAACTGAACTTTGTCGCTCAAAAATTTATGAGGCAAGTACTTGGCAGCAATAATATCGATAGTTGCAATCGGACTTGACACGCTCCTAGTGTCGTCAGTTTGACGACAGTGTTCGGAAGTGGAGCAGATACAGGCTCGTATGATGATTTTGAGCAGACCGATGTTATTTTGGTTTGGGGTTCCAATACGCAAGAGGCTCATCCTATTATCTATAATCATATGCGTCGGGGTATCAAAAATGGTGCCAAAATGGTCCTTATTGATCCTCGTAAGTTACCTATGGTGAACTTTGCATATGATTGGTTGCCTGTGAATGTCGGTACAGACATTGCTTTAGCTAATGCGATGGGCCACGTTATTATTGAGGAAAATCTTTACGATAAAGAATTTGTTGATCATGCGACAGAATTCTTTGACACGTACCGTGCACACGTTGAAAAATACACACCAGAATTTGCCGAACGTATAACAGGAATACCACAAGATAAGATTCGTTCGATTGCGCGTCTATATGCAACAGCACCACGTGCAGTTATTGCGTGGACGCTTGGCATCACAGAACATCACAATGGTACAAATAACGTACATTCGCTTGTGAATTTAGGATTGTTGACAGGTCATGTGGGTAAAAAGGGAAGTGCGTTGATGCCATTGCGTGGGCAAAACAACGTTCAGGGTGGAGGAGACATGGGGGCACTACCTAACAAACTCCCTGGCTTCTTCAATGTTGAGGATGATGTCGCGAGACGGCGCTTTGAAGAATCGTGGCAATGTACGATTCCGTCTTTAAACGGATTACATCTATCTTCTATGCTCGATTCGATGCGCGAGGGACAATTGAAATTTCTCTATATTATTGGAGAGAATCCGATGCAATCGGACGCCAACACGACAGCAGTTCGTCAAGCCTTATCCAATGTAGATTTTCTCGTGGTGCAAGATTTGTTTCTTACGAAGACCGCTCGGATGGCTGATATTGTGTTGCCTGCCGCGGGTTGGGGTGAGGTCGATGGCACCTATACGAACAGTGAACGTGGTGTTCAAAGGGTGCGAAAAGCAGTAGATTCCCCCGGAACAGCTCGCGACGATGTGTTCATTGTCATGGATATCGCGAATCGTCTAGGTGCCAAATGGACGTATACATCGGCGCAAGACGTATGGGATGAATTACGATCTTTTTCGCCTGCTCATTATGGTATGACGTATGAACGTCTTGACCATGACTATGAGCTTTCGTGGCCATGTCCTTCTATCGATGAACCGCCGACGAAAACGCTTCATACGCGTCTGCATTCGCAAGAAGTAGGGATGAAGGCGAAATTCGTGGCGGTTGATTTTGAAATGCCAATCGATGAAACGGATGAACAATATCCCTTGGTATTGATTACAGGTCGTAGGCTGGCCTTTTATAACACGGGGGTTACGACTAGTAATTATGGCTCAAAGGTGAAAGATCAAGAGGAGTTTCTTGAGATGAGCGAAAAGGATGCTCTACATTATGGACTTGACAACGGGACTGTCGTGAAACTGTCTTCTCGTCGAGGTAGTGTAAACGTACCGGTACGTATGTCTACCAAGATGAAAGAGGGTAATGTCTTTATGGCATTTCATTTTCCGGATACGGTGGATACGAATGTGCTGACGAACGATGCTGTGGATAAGAAGTCTGGTGTGGCTTCGTTTAAGTACACGGCGGTAAAAATCGAGCGATTGTAATGTTGTTGTACATTGGTACGCGGTTGACGTTCCCGGCTTTTACACCGGGAGCTTTTTTGTATAGTTTGCTACAATAGATACAGAGATACAGTTTTAGTAAATACGATTAGGGGGTATATGTTATAAATACCGTGCTTGTCGTAGATGATGAAGATAAAATGCGTAATTTGATACGAATATATTTGCGCAATGCTGGTTTTGAAGTCCTTGAAGCATCGGATGGGCTTGGGGCGTTAGCGATACTCGATCACGTTATACCCCATGTCGTTATCTTGGATATTATGATGCCGATCATGGATGGCATGGCATCTTGCGAGGCTATCCGACGCAAGATACCAGAGATTCCTATTATCATGTTGACGGCCCGAACATCGGTGGATGATAAAGTTGAAGGACTGACGGTGGGTGCAGATGATTATATCACCAAACCTTTCGATGGTAGAGAGTTGGTGGCCCGTGTGCAAGCCCTTTTACGTCGGGCACATAACGAAGAAGACACGGGACTGCACTTTGAAGCGATTCAGTTGTCAATCGATTTGACGAAGCGGCAGGTTACGGTGGACGATAAAGTGGTAACGCTGACGCCCAAAGAGTTTGAACTCACCTTGTTGCTTGTGCGACATCCAGGGCGGACGTTTCCGAGAGAAGAGATCCTTGAGCGCGTGTGGCCGTACGAGTACGAGGGGGAGACGCGAACCGTCGATAGTCACGTGAAAAACATTCGAGAGAAGCTTAAGGATGCGGGGGTTGATACAAATCCCATCAAAACCGTGTGGGGCGTTGGCTATAAATTTGAGGTGGAGACGTGATCCGCAATAACCTGGCCGTAAAAATTGGGCTGGCGATGATGGTGCTTATCTTCGCTGTTGCTCTGGCTCAATACGTGTCATTGGGGCAACTGCTCAAAAATGCTTTTTATCAAGAATCAGGAACTCAACTGCTCACACAAGGACAGCAATATGCGAACATGTCATCAATGGGTGGCGCCATGATGATGCGCATGTTGTGTGCGACGTCAAACGTCGAGATGGTAATCGTAAACAGATCAGGGAAGGTGATCAGTGCCTCACCGTCCATTCTGATCAAAAAGCCGAATGCCAGTGATAGCAGCGTCATTGCCAAGGCGCTGGTTGGCCAAAATAGTTTGCAAGATGGTAATAGTCGGCTGTTTGGTAAAAGCGGCATCATTGCCGCAATACCGGTTAGGCAAGCCAATCGTGTTACGGGTGCGGTCGTTCTTTTTCGCTCTGGCGACATGGTGGATACCACATTTCGCCACATGCAATGGCTGTTGATACTCGTTGGTCTTGGCGGCATTTTGTTGGCGTTAGGGCTGGTCGTCATTTTATCCAATCGAATCGCGAATCCTTTGCAAAAAATGGCACTAGTCGCCAAGGAAATGAGTCGTGGCAATTATCAGGCGAAAGTTCCTGTAACAGGTGACGATGAGATTGGGAAACTTGGTCAAGCCATGAATGACTTAGCAGCTAATTTGCATCACTTAGATACGACTCGAAAAGAGTTTCTTGCGGATATTTCTCATGAGTTGCGAACCCCAATTAGTTATCTTATCGGGTACAGTCAGGTTCTAGCAGAAGGTATGGTGCAGTCGCAAGAGGAAGTGCAACAGTATCTACACATTCTCCATGATGAG
>JAKACU010000038.1 GCA_021821185.1 Bacillota bacterium | reverse complement strand
TTGTTTCAGTTCACTTTTATCGTAACCAATATGACGCTGCAACCCAAGAACGTCATTCATTTATATTGCCAACGTGGCCACATGGAGAATTTCATCAAGGAAGCTAAAAATGGATTTGCTTGCGATACGATGAGCAGTACAGACTTTGAGTCGAACGCCGTAAAACTGCAAATTGCCATGCTGGCCAATGATTTCAACAACTGGTTTCGCCGATTGTGTCTGCCACAGAAGATGAAAGCAAGCCGGATGGAAACGCTGCGAACCAAGCTGGTCAAAATTGCGGGGAAGCTCGTGTATTCTGGCCGATACTGGACGAGGAACCAATTCCATATCGCTGTGCGCACCTCCAATGGAGAACTAGTACAGAGGCCCCTTCTGGGGCCTTTTTGGACGGTTGAAATCTCGCGAAGGTAGGTGGGATTTGGTAGAATAAGCGAGACGGTGGATAGAAAACTCGCTTGCCAGAGATAACATCAAAGGGGGCGAGAGCTGTGAATTCACACGATTATCGTCTTGCCATGGCGATTTTAACGCTCTTGCTGTTAGTCGTAGCAATCATTAAGCTAGCTTTGCGGTAACGAAAATGCCGCTACTAGTTTGCGGCTAGTAGCGGCGTTAAATCCCGACAAGCGAGGTTTTGGCCCTCTATTCACCGTTATTATAACATGCACCAAATGTGACGACAATCATGCGTACCTTCGGAGGCGCTTATTTTTTTGTCAAACTAGCAGCTTGGTACATGAATTACCCATGATAAAGCTCATGCTTGTGTAGATTGTTTGGGTTAAGCAATGAGTCTGCCATTTTATGAGAGAGAAAGCTATTCACAATTGGACAACGTCCGGTGATTCGCTTAGATGTTAGCTAAAGACAATTGTTTTATTTTTGTGAATGAGGATTCTATCCTCAACATGAAAAGTCACTGCTCGTGCCAACACGGTGCGTTCAATCAATCGCCCCATCGCTTTCATGTCATGAACAGAGTAACCATGATGAATTCTTTGCACGTCTTGTTCGATGATTGGTCCGGCATCAAGCTCCGCCGTTACATAATGGGCTGTCGCACCGATGATTTTTACGCCGCGTTCATAGGCTCTCTCATAAGGACGTGCACCGACGAAAGCAGGTAAAAAGGAATGGTGAATGTTGATGATGCGATTTTCAAAAGCATCAACAAGATAGGGTGACAAAATTTGCATGTAGCGAGCAAGAACAATAAAATCAACTTGTCCTTGGATAAGTTCAAGTTGTTGCTGTTCTGCAATTTGCTTATTGTGCTTATCGACAGGGATGCGATAAAATGGATAACCCATGGAACGCACGATATCACCATGATCAGGATGATTACTAATCACCATGGCAATGTCTGCTGCTATGGCGCCTGTTTGGTGTTGCCACAAAAGTTCAAGTAAGCAATGTTCCTCTTTCGATACAAAAATGGCCATTTTTTTCCTCTGTTCGGCCATAGATATATGAAACTTCATCGAAAATTCATTCGCTACGGGAGATAAAGCTGCTTCCATCTGTGATAATGCTTCATTATTTCGGTCCGTATCGAAGGCGATACGCATGAAAAATGTTCCGTCAACGGGGTTTGTCGTGTGTTGTGCAGATTCGGTGATATTAGCCCCTTGTTCGTAGAGTATTTTTGACACCTTCGCCACGATACCTGGCTGATCAGGGCAAGAAATTAAAATGCGACCGTGCAAAATGTTTGTTGAGGAAAGCTCTGTCATACGTTTGCCACACTCCTAGTTTCTCTCTATCGTTTGGTGCTTAAAGTAAACTATAGATCAGCTTCCAGCGCTTTTCAATTTCATTGACGTCGTGTATTTGTGGTGTGTACAATTGAGGCGGAGACTGGCGGTGATCCTGTTTTGTGATGATTGATGAACATGCGGATGTTGTGCACGATGTAGAGAGACTGCTACGCCAATTAACGATAGAACTGCGTCGGCGAGGTAGAGCAATTTTAACTGATTTTGAAATCACCCCCGCACAGTTCGAAGCTCTTGTCATGGCTGAGGATGCGCCACGATTGACTGTTGGCGATCTTGGGGCCAAACTGGGTCTCGCTTATAGTACAGTCACCGACTTAATCGATCGCTTGGAACGACATGGCTACGTCGAGCGTATTCGTGATGTTAGTGATAAGCGTATGGTCAGAGTTGGCGTGATGGAAAAGGGACAGGCATTGATTGAAGAGGTGCTTCTGGCGAGGCGTCTTTATCTAGCTAAAATCTTGTCCGTCATGTCTGAGGATAAAAGGTTGGTCTTCGTCGAGGTGCTGAATGTTCTTGGACAGCAGTTGCATGATAACCACGTCAACATGTGATGGTTAGACGCCTTTTTATCGTGAGCGTATGGTAGAGTGGGAGACTTCAGGCGGGGTGACAGCACATGCGCAATAAACCCATCGGAGTGATGGATTCTGGCGTTGGCGGGTTGACAGTGGTATCGGAATTGTGGCGACAATTGCCACGAGAATCCGTGTTATTTTATGGGGACTCGTTACGATGTCCCTACGGCGATCGATCTAATGATGAGATCCGTCGTTTTACCTTTAAGGCGCTTGATTTTTTGTACGATCAAGGTGTCAAAATGCTTGTGATTGCCTGCAACACGGCAACTGCGGTGTGTTTAGAAGAAGCGAAGGAACGTTATGATGTGCCAGTGATCGGCGTGATTCGTCCCGGTGCACGTGCAGCAATTGCTGCAACGGAAGTGCAAAAAGTTGGTGTTATTGGCACAAGGGCAACGATAAAGTCAAATAGTTATCCTAAGGCATTACATCTGACGCATCGCGGTATCGATGTGGTCAGTTTGGCATGTCCGGGTTTTGTTGAACTCGTCGAAAAAGGCCCCATTCAGATGGACGAAGCGTTACCTATTGTTTCGACCTCACTACAGGACCTTAAAGACTGTGGTATAGACACACTTATCTTAGGCTGCACCCACTACCCGCACTTGGCGAAAGTGATCGCGAAAGTTCTTGGACAAGGTGTGCGACTGATCAACTCCGCTGAAGAAACGGCACGTGATGTGAGTCACTGGCTGACGGAACATGCGATGACGCGTGTAGATTTGAACGTACCTGCGCATATTTTTTATACGAGTGATGATGTTTTGCGGTTTCGTACCATTGGCGAGGCTTGGCTGGGGCAGTCAATTAATGTGCGGTTTTTCGATGTGTGGAGGGAACCAGAGGAGCCATCAAAGGAGTGGTCATGTGCGCTTAGATAAACGAAATTTTGACGAGTTGCGCCCCGTTAGTATGACGCGGGGTTATATGAAAAATGCGGAAGGATCTGCCTTGATCGAAGTGGGCGATACGAAAGTGATCTGTACCGCAAGTATCGAAGATAAAGTACCGCCTTTTTTGCGGGGAAACGGGCAAGGTTGGATAACCGCTGAATATTCGATGTTGCCGCGTGCGACAGAGCAGCGAACACAACGTGAGGCAACTCGTGGGCGTTTGTCCGGGAGGACGATGGAAATTCAGCGTTTAATTGGACGCTCCCTGCGTGCCGTGATCAATCTCAAAGATTTGGGAGAACGCACGCTGTGGATTGATTGTGACGTTATTCAAGCTGATGGTGGCACACGCACAGCGGCGATCACGGGGTCGTTTTTAGCTGTTGTGGATGCGCTCGTGGCGCTAAAGCAACGAGGAACGTTGAAAAATTTCCCTGTCAAGGATTATCTTGCTGCGACTAGCGTTGGTATCGTACAGCACAATCTACTTCTTGACCTGCAGTATAAAGAAGATGTGGAAGCAGAAGTGGACATGAATGTCGTGATGACCGGATCAGGCCAACTAGTCGAAGTGCAGGCGACGGGTGAAGAAGCGACATATACACGTAAGCAAATGAATGAATTGATGGACTTGGCAGAGTATGGGGTATTGCAATTGATCGAACAACAAAAACTTGTGCTTGGAGACAATGGTCAGTACATTGGATTACGCGCATAAAGGGAGTCCAAGGCATGACCGTGCGAGTTGTGTTAGCTTCAAAAAACCCTGGCAAAGTGCGGGAATTTCAACAGGCATTTGCGTTGACACATGGTATTGATTTTTTGACGGTGCCAGATGATCTCGTAATGCCGCAAGAGACTGGTGCAACTTTTTTGGATAATGCGTTGCTAAAAGCAAGGTATGTTTCTGACACCCTACATACGGTAGCACTCGCTGATGATTCGGGGCTTTCTGTCGCGGCGTTGGGTGGGGGACCAGGTGTGTATTCTGCACGGTATGCAGGTGTTCATGCGACTGATGAACAAAATTGCACGAAACTTCTTCAGACGCTTCAAGAAGTTGCTGACGATAACCGTCACGCGCGTTTTACAGCGGCCCTTGCTTTGGTCTTTCCTGATGGACGCGAGATTACCGTGACGGGTCATTGTGATGGCTATATCCTCAGAGAATATCGGGGTTCTGGTGGGTTCGGATATGATCCGTTATTTTATTTTCCTGCGCTTAAAAAAACGTTCGCGCAGATGAGTTCTGAAGAGAAGAATCAGATCAGCCACAGGGCACAAGCGTTGCACCTCTTGCATCCGAGTTTCTGTTTACTTGAATAATTTGTGGAATCACGCTATAATACAGCAGTTACTGCGTCCCAGTAGCTCAGTAGGATAGAGCAACAGCCTTCTAAGCTGTGGGTCGGGGGTTCGAATCCCTCCTGGGACGCCATTTAGGAAGTGGAGGATCTCTTATCATGAGCGTGAAATGGGAAAAAACCGAAGCCAATGTGGGTATTTTAGACGTTGAGGTTGCCTCTGAACAAGTCGATCGCGCGATTGATCGTGCGTTTAAAAAAGTAGTCAATCAAGTCAATGTTCCTGGTTTTAGAAAAGGTAAAGTACCGCGTCGGATTTTTGAAGCTCGTTTTGGCATTGAATCGTTATATCAAGATGCTTTGGATATCTTGCTTCCTGAAGCCTATTCGGCAGCTGTACTTGAAGCGATGCTTGAACCTATCGATCGTCCCAGTATCGATGTGGTGCAAATGGAAGCGGGCAAACCGTTAGTTTTTAAAGCCACAGTGACGGTAAGACCGGAAGTTGTTTTGGGTGATTATCGTGGCGTTACATATGAGGACAAATCTTTTGAGGTAACCGAAGAGGATGTAGCAGCCGAATTTGACCGTATCCGCAATGGTCATGCTGAATTGCAAGTTGTTGATGATTCAACCGCAGAACTCAAAGACATTCTTGTTATGGATTTTAAAGGCTTTGTGGATGGACAACCTTTTGAAGGCGGTGAAGCCGAGAACTACCAGATTGAGCTTGGATCAGGAACGTTCGTGCCTGGATTTGAAGATCAACTTGTCGGTATCTCAGCTGGTGAAGATCGGGAGATTGTGATCACGTTCCCGGAAGATTACCATGTGAAGTCTTTAGCAAACCAAGAAGCTCACTTTCAAGTGCATGTGCATGACGTGAAACGTCGCGTGTTGCCGGAACTTGATGATGACTTCGCTCGCGATGTCAGCGAATTCGATACGATCGAAGAATATAAAGCAAGTGTTGTCAAAGAACTCGAACACCGCGCAGAACATGAACATGAGCATTATGTGCAAGACGCAGTGATCGAAAAAGTCGTTGATGGTGCGACGATCGATCTGCCTGCTGTCATGATCGAAAGTGAAATCGACAGTCAAGTGCGTGATTTTAGTGCCCGCTTGGAGCAACAAGGTATTCCTTTGGATGCTTACCAAGAGTTCACTGGCACAACGGTGGAAGAACTTAGGGCTCAGTTTCGTGAAGATGCAGAACGTCGAGTTCGCACGTCCTTAGTTCTTGAAGCGATTGCTAAAGCAGAGGATTTTCAAATTAGCGATGAAGAAGTTGACCTTGAGGTACAAAAAATCGCTGATGCAGCACGCCTTGAATTTGCAGATGCAAAGGAACTTCTAAGCAACAATGATTCAGGACTTGCATCGATTAAAGATGGCATTCTATCACGCAAAGCCGTGGAATTTCTTGTCCAGCATAGCGTTCAAGCTTAAGATTGTGTACAATGAGTATGCATTATCATTATAAGGCACAATGTATGTGCCTTATTTTTTCCTAGGCGGCGTATTGGCGCAGTCTAGTTAGGAGGATAAAACAGATGAGTCTTGTACCGATGGTGATTGAACAAACCAGTCGCGGAGAACGAGCATACGACATCTATTCGAGGTTACTGAAAGATCGCATCATTTTTATTGGTACACCGATTGATGATTACGTTGCCAACTCTGTCGTAGCTCAGCTGTTATTTTTAGCTTCTGAAGACGGTGAGAAGGATATTAGCCTCTACATCAATAGCCCTGGTGGATCTGTCACAGCTGGGATGGCTATTTTTGATACAATGCAGTATATTAAACCTCAAGTTTCGACGATCTGCGTTGGTCTTGCTGCAAGCATGGCATCGTTGTTGCTTACAGCCGGCGCCAAAGGTAAGAGGTACGCGTTGCCGAACAGTGAGATTATGATTCATCAGCCTCTGGGTGGTGTTCAGGGGCAGGCATCTGATATTAAAATTCACGCCGAGTGGATTTTAAAGACCCGTCGCAAATTGAACATGATTTATGTCGAACGCACCGGTCAATCGCTAGAACGCATTGAACAGGATACGGATCGCGACAATTGGATGAGCGCAGAAGAAGCCAAGAGCTATGGGCTTATCGACGAGGTGATTGTGCGTCCAAACCTTGCGTGAGGAGGGAAACGCATGTTTAAGTTTAACGATGACAAGGGACAACTCAAATGCTCCTTTTGTGGGAAGACCCAGGATCAAGTCCGCAAACTCGTTGCGGGTCCCGGTGTTTACATTTGTGATGAGTGTATTGAATTGTGCAACGAGATTGTCGAGGAGGAACTCGGCGATGATGAAGAGTTCGAATTAAAAGATGTACCGAAGCCCACAGAGATCAAGGGTATTCTTGATTCTTATGTGATCGGCCAGGAACAGGCAAAGAGAACGCTTTCTGTGGCTGTCTATAACCACTATAAGCGGATTAACTCGACATCGAAAAGTGATGATGTAGAACTCTCGAAAAGTAACATTTTACTGATTGGGCCGACGGGGTCCGGTAAGACGTTGCTGGCACAGACGCTCGCTAGAATTTTAAATGTACCTTTTGCCATCGCGGACGCAACTTCACTGACAGAGGCTGGTTACGTCGGTGAAGATGTGGAAAACATCTTATTAAAATTGATTCAAGCTGCTGATTATGATGTGGAGAAAGCTGAAAAAGGAATTATCTACATCGACGAAATTGATAAGATCGCAAGAAAATCGGAAAACCCGTCCATTACACGGGATGTATCGGGTGAAGGTGTACAACAAGCTTTGCTGAAGATTCTTGAAGGTACGGTAGCCAGCGTTCCGCCGCAAGGTGGAAGAAAGCATCCGCATCAGGAATTTATACAGATTGATACAGGCAATATTTTGTTTATCTGTGGCGGCGCTTTTGATGGCATGGAACCAATCATCAAACGACGTTTGGGTAAAAAGGTGATCGGGTTTGGTACATCACCTGAAGCGAGAGAATCTGCCGTTGACTCCGAAGTTCTAAGTCGAGTGTTGCCGGAAGACCTCTTGAAGTATGGCCTAATTCCAGAGTTTGTTGGTCGTTTGCCTGTCATCGCCACTTTACAAGCGCTTGATGAAGCGGCGTTGAAGCAAATTTTGGTCGAACCGAAAAATGCATTGGTTAAGCAATATCAACGTTTGCTCGAAATGGATTCCGTTGAACTTGAGTTTGCTGATGAGGCGTTGACGGAGATCGCCAAAGAGGCAATCAAACGTAGCACTGGAGCGCGTGGCTTACGAGCCATTATTGAGAGTATCATGCTCAATGTTATGTATGAGTTGCCTTCCCGTGCCGATGTACGTCGATGCATCGTAACGAAAGAAACAGTTGCCAACAGAGAAGAACCGATGTTGGTGGTGGATTCAGGTCCTGTGACGGATGGTAGAAAGAAAAAGAAAAAAGAAGAGACAGCTTAAGAAAACACTGCATCGTAAAAGGCGCGCTCATTAGAGTGCGCCTTTTTGATGGTTACACTTACCAGGTTCTGGATATACTAACCAGTATGAAGTCTGTATGGGTGAGTGGAGGGGATGCCATGAATGCGGCGGCGGTTGTAATAGCGTTAGTACAGTTGGTTTTCACGGTGATTATCGGGATGTATTTTTTTAACCTATTGCGCATGCAACAAGGCAATCGCAGTGCCATCGATCGAGAATCAGCGAGAGAACTTGAGCGCTTGCGCCATTTGCGAAATGTATCTCTGTCGGAACCCTTGGCTGAGCGCACGCGTCCTTCCAAATTAGCTGATATTGTGGGGCAAGAGGATGGATTGCGTGCCTTGCGAGCCGCTTTATGCGGACCGCATCCCCAGCATGTGCTGATTTATGGTCCCCCTGGAGTCGGCAAAACCGCGGCAGCACGCGTGGTACTCGACGAAGCAAAACGTACGACGGGGTCACCTTTTCAGTATGATGCCACGTTTATTGAGCTTGATGCAACTACAGCGCGATTCGATGAACGGGGGATTGCAGATCCTTTGATTGGGTCTGTGCATGATCCGATCTACCAAGGTGCTGGAGCGATGGGTGTTGCGGGCATTCCGCAACCAAAAGCGGGAGCGGTTACAAAGGCTCATGGTGGTGTGTTGTTTATCGATGAAATTGGAGAACTTCATCCTATTCAGATGAATAAACTCCTCAAAGTTTTGGAGGATCGTCGGGTGTATTTTGAAAGCGCGTATTATAGTGAGGACGATAACAACATTCCGGCGCATATTCATGACATTTTTCAAAATGGTTTGCCTGCAGATTTCCGTTTGGTGGGTGCGACGACGAGAAGCCCGCAAGAGATTCCGCCCGCGATTCGTTCGCGTTGCTTGGAGATCTTTTTTCGCCCACTGACAGGTGATGAAATTGGCAGCATTGTTCGAGGCGCTGCGACAAAAATTAGTATCAGCATTCCGGAAATGGCTGTTGATCTGATCACTCGCCATGCCACCAATGGTCGTGAGGCGGTTAATTTGGTGCAGTTAGCTGCTGGAACGGCGATTACTGACCATCGATCTGGTATTGCAACGAGCGATGTGGAATGGGTGATTCAAAGCAGTCAGTTGTCGCCTCGGCCAGAGCGCAAAATTGCCGACAAATCGCAAATTGGTGTGGTCAATGGGTTAGCCGTTTATGGACCGTCACTTGGTATGTTGCTTGAAGTAGAAGCGACAGCGATGCCTGCATCAGGCAAGTCCCGCGGTATCGTTTCTGTCTCGGGGGTTGTGGAAGAAGAGGAACTTGGGTCAGGTTCGCGCGTAATTCGTCGCAAGAGTATGGCCCGTAGCTCGATTGACAATGTGTTGACTGCACTTCAAGCTGAGTTGCCTGTGAATCTTAAAGATTTTGACATCCATGTCAATTTTCCAGGGGGTGTCCCAGTTGACGGACCGTCCGCTGGAGTAAGCATTGCGACGGCTATCTATTCTGCGATAACACAGCAAAAAATCAGCAATGTATTGGCTATGACAGGTGAAGTGACCATCCATGGGGGCGTACGAGCTGTTGGTGGTGTCCCTGTCAAAGTGGCAGCAGCACGCCTTGCCGGTGTGACAAAGGTGTTAGTACCCGTAGAAAATAAACAAGAGCAACTTGGCCATATGAAGGATATGGAGATTGTCTATGTCGATTCGTTGCATGCTGTATTGCGAGAGACGTTTGCGGATCAAGAGGATGGCGTGCCTATTTCCCCGCCCACTGTCGTAAATCCGGGCATAACAACGCTGCCTCCGGCTATTGCCCAAGGTTCTGTGTAACTTGGCGTAGCAATTGTTTTGTGGCGACAAGATGCCTTGGGCAGCTTGTCGCCATTTGCTTGCTTCGCGGTTAGACAAAGGGGACTCTTTTCGTTACAATGCACATGGATATTGATGTGGGGGTGTAAATTTTGCCACAACAAATAGAGACAGTCGAAAAACGAGTTTTGCCGTTGTTGCCACTTCGTGGATTGCTCGTGTACCCCGCTATGGTTTTGCATTTGGATGTTGGTCGAGATAGGTCAGTTCGCGCTTTAGAAAAGTCCATGGTGGATGATCACATGATCCTTTTGGCATCACAAAGGGACTCACAAGATGATGACCCTGCGCCAGAAGACATTTATCTAACGGGCACGGTAGCTCGCATTAAACAAATGATGAAATTGCCCAACGGTACGATTCGCGTATTGGTTGAAGGTGTTCAGAGAGCTCATATTGAACATTTTGATCTCAGTGTTGATTATTACCAAGTCAACGCACACATGTTGGTGGAAGCAACGACGCGCACCCCACGCATCGATGCGCTGGTGCGTGCGGTCATTTCGCAATTTGAACAGTTTTTAAAGTTGTCCAACAAACAAGCCAGTGAAGTGCTTGCGTCCGTGTCGGACATTGAAGAACCAGGACGTGTAGCTGATGCGATTGCAGGCAATTTGTCGCTAAAAATAAAAGATAAACAAGCGATATTGGAAACGTTGGATATAAAGGAGCGACTCGAGATCCTTTTGCAGATGCTGTCTGACGAAAAGGAGATTCTGGAGCTGGAGAAAACGATCAATCAACGTGTTAGAAAACAGATGGAACGAACGCAAAAGGAATATTATTTGCGTGAACAAATGAAAGCTATCCAAAAAGAATTGGGTGATAAAGAGGGCCGCCAAGCCGAGGTAGATGACTTGCGATCCCAGATGGAGCAATTGTCTTTGCCAGAAACGGTTGTCGAGAAAGTAACGAAAGAACTTGACCGTCTGGAAAAAATCCCAACTGCTTCGGCTGAAGGCTCGGTTATTCGCACTTATGTGGACTGGCTCTTAAGCTTGCCATGGCAAGAGGGTACGATCGAAGAAATTGATCTTGCACACGCTAAAACGGTTCTTGACGAAGACCATTATGGTCTTGAAAAGGTCAAGGAACGTATGATCGAACATTTGGCGGTGCAAAAACTGGTCAAAGAACCTCGTGGACCCATTTTGTGTTTGGTAGGACCACCGGGGGTTGGTAAGACATCCTTGGCAAAATCCATTGCTCGAGCTTTACATCGTAAGTTTGTACGCATGTCACTTGGCGGTGTACGTGATGAAGCAGAGATTCGCGGACATCGGCGAACCTATGTGGGAGCTATGCCTGGGCGCGTCATTCAAGGAATGAAGACATCAGGAACACAGTCGCCCGTTTTTCTACTTGATGAAATTGATAAGATGGCACATGATTTTCGTGGAGACCCGGCCTCTGCCATGTTGGAAGTTCTCGATCCAGAGCAAAATAGCACCTTTAGTGATCACTACATCGAATTGCCGTATGACTTATCTCATGTGATGTTCATTACGACTGCCAATACCGTTCATGGGATTCCGCAACCGCTACTTGATCGCATGGAACTGATTTCTTTGTCCGGTTATACGGAAGTTGAGAAGTTGCGAATCGCCACCAACTATTTATTGCCGAAACAACGAAGCGCGCATGGGTTACAAAAAGAGCAGTTAAGTCTTGGAGAAGATGCGGTGGCTCGAATTATTCGCGAGTATACGCGCGAGGCCGGTGTCAGAAACTTAGAACGGCAAATCGCAGCGATCTGTCGTAAGGCCGCTAAAGAGATTGTAATGGGTACGAAGCGACGTGTTGTTGTTACAGTGAAAAATTTGCCAACTTTCTTAGGAGTGCCAAGGTTTCGTTATGGAACGGCGGAGGCTGTAGATCAGATTGGCGTGGCAACCGGACTTGCTTGGACCGAGGCTGGTGGTGACACGCTTGCTATTGAAGTGTCTGTGATGGATGGAACAGGGCGCTTGATTATCACTGGACAATTGGGTGATGTGATGAAAGAGTCTGCTCAAGCTGCATTATCTTACATTCGCACACGCTCAAAACAACTGGATGTAGCACCGGATTTTGCTGAAAAACATGATATTCATATTCATGTGCCAGAAGGTGCGATACCAAAAGATGGGCCATCTGCTGGGATCACGATGGCCACAGCCATCGCATCCGCTTTGACGGGTCGACCCATTCGACGGGATCTTGCTATGACTGGTGAGATCACGCTGCGTGGTCGTGTATTACCGATTGGAGGAGTGAAGGAGAAAAGCTTGAGTGCGCATCGTGCAGGTATTAAAACGGTACTTTTACCTGCGGAAAACGAAAAGGACGTGCAAGATATTCCTGAGAGCGTTCGTAAGGAATTACAGCTTATCTTTGTCAATCATATGGATCAAGTCCTCGATGAGGCGCTGTGCGTTCTAAACTAAAGGAGACTCATTCGTGATCATTCGTGATGCACAATATACGATTTCTGCAGTATCTCTTCAACAGTGTCCGCAAGGACAAGAGCCTGAGGTGACACTTTCAGGTCGTTCGAATGTTGGTAAGTCGTCCTTGATTAACCGTTTGCTCAATCGTCGCAACCTGGCTCGCACATCGGCGTCACCCGGCAAAACACAGACACTGAATTTTTATCATATAAACGAAGCATTTTATTTTGTCGATCTTCCCGGGTACGGGTATGCTAAAGTGTCCAAATCTTTACAACAGAAATGGGGGCCTATGATCGAGTCGTATCTCATCGATCGCGATAATCTGCGTTTGATTTTGCATCTTGTCGATATTCGCCATGAACCGAGTAAAGAAGATAAGATAATGACGGGATTTTTGCGCGGAATCGGTCGACCATTTGCTGTCGTGGCAACGAAAGCAGATAAGGTCTCCCGTGGCACGCTGGCGCGGCATGTGGCAATGCTACGCAAGTCATTGCAGTTGTCTGCTGAGGACCATCTCTTTGCCACCTCAGCAGATACCGGACTTGGTATGGATGAATTATGGGACTTTATCGAGCAAGCTACTTTGTGACAATTTGGCTGTTGCTTCTCTGTCTTTTGCTGCAAATTCTGCGATTAGCATACCTGCGAGGATCAGAGCACAGCCGATAAGACCTGAAAGTCCAATCTTATCACTTGCAAACAAATATGCTGTTAATGCTGCAAAAACAGGTTCAGCCGAAAAAATCAGGGCGGTCCGTGTGGGAGTGGTATATTTTTGAATAACCATTTGGGCAAAATAAGCTAAAATGGTTGCAAAAAGTATACAGATAACCAAGCCTTCCCACACGCTCGGTTGCATCCACCCTGGCCCAAAGGTGGATGATGCGGTGCCTGCAAAAAAGGCACTGATCAATGATAGGATTCCGACCACAAGGATTTGTACTGCAGCGAGCGCAAGGGGGCTAAACCGTTCTGCGTATTTGCCCACGGCGACGATCTGAACAGCGAAGGCCACAGCACAAAAAAATGTCAAGATATCGCCGACATTAAATCCTCTATGTGGCTGGTACGATAAAAAAAACAATCCGATTGCAGCACACACAACACCTAACCATACGCCCATCGATGGTTTGTGATGCAAAATGACTAAGGACAAGGCTGGGACAAGGACTACGGATAGTCCCGTAATAAACCCTGACTGAGCGGGTGTAGTGTACAGTAGACCGACTGTTTGTAAGGCATAGCCTGCAAAGAGCCATAAACCTAACCAAGCGCCAGTCAGCCATAGTCGTTTGTTGTACAGTTGTTGGCGAAACTTGGGTACGATGATCACACACGCAATCATGATGAGACCTGACAGTGTAAACCGTAAGCCGAGGAAGTTGAAAACGGGAAAGACACGAATCGCATCTTGTACAACAACAAAAGTGGCGCCCCACGCGAAAGTTACGGCTAGTAAAATGCTATCAGCAAAGATCCGTTTCATGGTTGTGGAGTCACCTCTGATTCATTGTGCATAAGTAGCTAAGTTGAGTCAAGAAGCTCGATGTAACATTTTACGAGTACCATAAGCGTAGTTACTGCATGACCATGACAATTTTGGGGATTCTATGGCACAATTAGCAAGGTTCAAGTGGCTGTTAAAATCAACCTGTCACAGACCCTTCAATTTTATCTGCTTATCCAATGGTATAATACGTCCATGAAGTGTGTCTTTCAGGAGTGAAAGCTATGAATATTGTACTCGTGGGACTTAATTATCGTTCGGCGCCTGTTGAAGTTCGAGAGCACTTTACTGTGCCGGAAGATGAACTGGAGCAAGCTCTTACACGCTTAAAGGAAACAACTGGCATCGAAGAAGCGGTGCTTGTTTCGACATGTAATCGCACGGAAGTCTATGTCATTGCCGATATGATCGATACCGCACGAAAAGATCTTGAAAGTTTTTTTGCTTCGATTTCACATGTCTCACCGCAGGATTTTCGCGCGCATATTTATGTGTACACGGGCTTACAAGTCGTCTTTCATTTGCACCGTGTGGTTACAGGCCTTGATTCCATGGTGCTGGGTGAAACGCAAATCTTGGGTCAAGTGCGCGATGCCTTTTTATTTGCGCAAGCAAAAAAAGCGACCGGGCATGTATTTAATCAATTATTTCGCGATGCAATAACGTTTGGCAAACGAGTACAAACCGAGACAGGGATTGGCCAAAGTGCCGTGTCTGTAAGTTATGCGGCGGTATCTTTAGCGAAAAAAGTGTTTGATTCTCTTCACGAACAATCAGTTTTGGTACTTGGCGCTGGGAAAATGGCTGATCTTACCGTGAAATACCTGCAAAGTCAAGGTGTCAAGCAATTGTTTGTCGTCAATCGCACGTTTGCTAGGGCGAAGGATATGGCAGAGCAAGTGGGCGGTGTATCTTTGCCGATGGACAAGTTAGAAGAGGCGCTTTTGATCGCTGATATCGTGATTACATCATCGGGCGGGGCATCTTATCTGATTACGCCGAGCACAGTGGCAAAACGCATGGCACTACGCAAAGCACGTCCGTTATTTTTCATCGATATCGCCGTGCCGCGCAATGTAGATCCATCTTTATCGCATCTCGACAATGTTTATGTTTATGATATTGATGATCTGCAGACTGTCGTAACTTCGGGTTTGGCGACAAGGCAGCAGGAAGCAAGTCATGTAAATGGGATGATCGAAGAGCAAGTAGCTGCTTTTGAAACGTGGTTATCCTCACAAAATGGTGTGCGACTAATTGCCTCTTTGCAACAGAAAGCGACTGAAGTACAAGAGTCTGTGCTCTACAGTTTATTTCATAAAATGCCTGATCTGGATGATAAGCAAAAGAAAATCATTCAAAAACATATGGCTAGTGTCGTTCATCAATTACTGCGCGATCCTATTCTTGTGACAAAACAAGTGGCGATTGAACAGGACAGCGCTTTGTTATTGCCTATTCTTGCAAGGGCTTTTGGCTTAACGTATGAAGATGCGATGACGCAGTCTGTGACACAGGAGAAAGCGCCGCGACAAACAAAAATGGATGCCTTAGAGGTACGAGGTCAGGTGACACATCCAGTAACTGTTTTGCCGGCACTTTAACGGATCGATCATGATGTTTCTGTTGTCCCCCTATTTTTACTTTATGGTGCTTGGCTTCTATCTTATAAGCAATGGATTTTTCTTTATGGATTTTATCAAGGACAACAAAGTCGCGAACCGCATGGGTGTCGCGATTTTGTTATTGGTCTGGATTCTTGATACGCTTTTCATTGGTGCACGTATCTTGTTACTTCACGAGTGGCCCTTGTTCTCTGCATTTCAAGCCACCATGCTATTTTCGTGGTTGTTGATTTCTTTGTCGGGTATTATCACCCTGTTTTATCGGGTTGATTTTTTTGTGTTCTTTCTCAATTTATGTGGGCTCCTGTTTGCTCTCTTTGATGTTATGGTGCATGGTCATGTAGGTAGTGGAATCATTCACCAGAGTGATTTGCTTGTTGTTCATATCAGCGCGGCCTTACTAAGCTACATCGCATTTTCTATAGCGGCGATTTTTAGCCTTTTGTATTTACTTGAGTCTTATTCTCTTCGCTTGAAGCGATTCGATAGTGGGCCCTTTCGACGGTTGCCACCATTGGCACAACTCGATCGTTTTGCCTTTCGCGCATCCCTTGTTGGCGTGCCATTATTATTTTTAGCGATTGTATTGGGCGCAATCTGGTACTACATTCTTACAGGGCATGTTGTGGATATGGATGCCAAGCCTGTCATCTCTGTCTTGCTGTTTCTTTTGTATGCCAGCTATCTTTATTTACATGTAAAAGGCAAAGTGAGCGGCCGTAAGGCCGCATGGCTCAATATCCTAGCGTTTGTCCTTGTGATTATCAATTTTCTCGTGGTAAGTGCGTTTGTGTCCTCATTTCACCGGTGGTAAGGTGAAGGAGAGTCTTTTTTTGAGGTGATAGATGATGACAACGTTGAAAGTAGGGACACGACGAAGTAAGCTTGCTATAACGCAAACAGCACAAGTGTTGCAAGCACTTCGTGACAAATATCCCGACGTCCATTTTGAAACGGTAGAAATTGTAACGAAAGGCGATCAAATTCAGGATGTAGCTTTGGCTAAGGTAGGCGGTAAGGGACTCTTTGTATCAGATATTGAAGCAGCCCTGCTAGGCAAGACGATCGATTTTGCCGTGCACAGCATGAAAGATGTACCTGCTGTTGTAGCCAGTGGCTTGACGATTGGGGCCATACCTAAGCGTGAAGATCCACGTGATATGCTTGTAACGAAATATGGAGAATCGTTATTGACATTGAAATCCGGCGCCGTGATTGGGACAAGTTCGCTACGGCGTGCTGCACAAATTTTAGCCCTACGTCCTGATGTTATTGTGCAGACGATTAGAGGCAATATCGATACGAGACTTCATAAACTTCAGGAGCTTGATGCCATCACACTTGCGACTGCTGGGCTTGCACGCATGGGTTGGTGGGATGGGGAACATATAACGCATAGCGCCTATAATTTTCACGGACAACCGCTTGCGATTCAGGATATGATACCGGCTGTTGGACAGGGTGCACTTGCCATCGAGAGTAGAACCGACGATCAGAGGGTGCTTTCACTTCTTGCATCGATACATGATGAGATGACTGCCATAGCGGTTCGGCAGGAACGTGCCTTTTTAGAGACTGTCGGCGGCAGTTGTCAGGTTCCTGTCGGTGCTTTGGCAACCCCTGATCCGGTGAAGGAGCAAAGTACTATGGTTGCTGTTATTGGTTCGCCAGATGGAATGGTCGTGTTGAAAACTAGCCGTCAAGGAAGTCTTTCGGTTGATCTTGGGCGAACTGTTGCCAATGAATTACTTGCTGCTGGTGGAAGATCCATTTTGCAGGCTCTCAGTAAAACAAGCGGGTGATAGCAGTTGGATCAAAAACAGCGAAAGAGCCTTTTGTCTGGTCTTGTGATAGCTGTTACGAGAGATGAGCAAGGATCCAGTGAGCTTGCTACTTTGCTTCGCGCAAGAGGTGCGCTCGTTCGTGAATACCCATTATTAAACATTGAGTATCGCTCGCAAGATGGCGTACAAAATGAGCTGGGGGATTTTGTGCCTGAGATGGTTGTGTTTACGAGCGTGCATGGTGTGCGTGCATACGAAATGATTTTTCGGCGCGATCCAACTTATCCGTGGTTGACACTTCCTGCGGCTTGTGTTGGGATTAAAACGGCCGAAGCTGCCAGACTGATCGGCATGCAGGTGCTGGTGATGCCAAGTGATGCCAATGCACAAATGCTTTGTTCATCACTTATCGAATCGAATTTTGTTCATAAACGGTTCCTGTGGGTGCGCGGTAATTTGGCAGCTTCAGAGGCTTTTTCGCCTTTAGCACAATCTGCACATGGTTTTCGCGATATTATTTTGTATGATACGACCTCGACTTCGCAAGGCACAGAACTTGCGAAAGATGTTATCGCTGGTGCTGTTGATCTTATCGTTTTTATGAGTGGCTCAGCCGTTCAGCCGTTTGCACAGGCGCTGCATGATCTGCACAAGTCAGCGGCTGACATGCCACCGCAAGTGATGCTCGTTTCCATTGGAAGTAAGACGACGCGTGTCATGCAGGAACACGGTTTACAGCCTCACGTGACGGCTCGTTTGGCGACTGTCGAGGTGATGCTGCAAGATGTCGAAGAGTATATTCAACATGAGAAAGGATGAAACCACCATTATGATGGAAAATTTTGATCGTCACCGACGTCTTCGTAACCATCCAGCCATTCGCGAAATGATTCGCGAAACGTCGATATCAGCAAAAGATTTTATCTATCCACTGTTTGTTACGCATGAAAAAGGGCGACATGCTATTCCCTCCATGCCTGGTGTCGAACATCTCAGTATCGAGGAATTACGCAAAGAGGTACATGAACTTAGTCGTCTAGGTGTACCT
>JAKACU010000163.1 GCA_021821185.1 Bacillota bacterium | reverse complement strand
CTGTAAAATAGGTAATCGTCGACAGCAACACGGATGTGACAGTCATCGCTAATAGCGGGCGCAGTGCTTTCGAGCGCAAGTCCTTCAGACTGACGTTAAGTCCCAGGCCGACCATCGCCATCGTTAACACAAAATTGGTCACAGTTGCAATATCGGCGTTGATATAGCCAGGCAAAAGGATCGCTTTGCCAAGGATGTAGCTTCCCACTAAACTCATGATGATAAAGCCTATAAGAAACCATGGAAACTCGATCTTCGCATCACTTGCAGTATCTTTGTCCTTGCGCCTCATCCACCACACAAAGATGAAAGAAAGCGGTACGAGGAGAAATACGCGGCCTAATTTTGCCAGTAGCGCGATCGCCAACGCACTTTGTCCTGCAGGTGCCGCTGCCAACGCGACGTGCGCAATCTCGTGTAAACTTACGCCGGACCAGATCCCATAGTTGATCGCTGACAGCGGCAAAAGTGGGCGAATAATCGTATAAATGATCGCAAAAACTGTACCCATTAAAGCGATGATACCTGCTCCAATCGCCGTGTCTTCTTCTTTTGCTTTTAAGATCGGGGAAACGGCCGCAATGGCAGCAGCTCCGCAAACACCTGTTCCGACGCCGAGCAGAAATGACAATGATTTGTCCGCCTTAAAGAGCTTGGCCAGAAGCACCGTAACCGTGATGGCGAATGCGATCGTTCCGACATCGCGAACGAGTAGCCACAAACCCTGATGTAGGATGACATCAATATTCAGTTTAAGTCCAAATAAAACAATTGCGTAGCGAAGCAACTTCTTCGCAGAGTATTGAACTCCCGAACGAATCGCCTCTGGGTATCCAGCAACCTGCCGGTACATCACAGCGATCAAAATCGCGCATGCCAACTGCCCGACGCGATCAAATATCGGAAGATCAGAAAGTCCCAGCCCCAGCAGCGCAATCACGAATGTAAACGCGATGCCACCAATAAACAGCCAAGACCTTCTGGCGGTGTTTACCGTCCCCTCAATCACTACAGATGGTTCTTGAATCGCCATCTGGTCACCTCCATGATGACTAATGAAATCCACATAACACGACTGATTATATTGAGAGCATATCTTTTCACGGGATATAAGTAAAATAGATTATAATAATAGATACAATAATAATTTGTGATATATCAAATGGGGGATCAGCATGGATCAGCAACTGCTGGCGTTTGTTACTGTCGCTGATGAGCAAAGCTTTACACGTGCGGCAGAAAAACTGCATATGAGCCAACCAGCAATCAGCCAACTCATTCATAACCTGGAGATCCAGCTAGACTCAAAGCTCCTCGATCGAACGAATAAATATGTACGTCTCAATGAGGCTGGCAAAGTAGCATACCACCACGCGAAAGAAATATTAACTTCATATCATCAGATGCAACGCCTGATCGGAGATTTAAAATACGACGCCAGTGGCTCCTTGCTCATCGGTTCCAGCTTTACATTTGGCGAATACGTATTACCGCATGTCATCGCTGATTTTCGTAAGAAGTATCCCCGCATCTCGCCGAATATTGCGATCATGAATACGAGTTCAGTCGTAAATCGCGTGGCCAGCGGAGATTTAGATATCGGAGTCATCGAAGGCAATTCTACAAACGACCATGTTGAAATCGTCCCATTTGCGGAGGACACCGTAGTTATCGTCGCGTCTAGCAACCATCCACTCGTGTCTCGAACATGCCTGTCGAAAGATGATATTGAGAGAGAAACCTGGATCATACGTGAACCAGGTTCGGGAACACGGGAAATCACGGATAGGATATTTGCAACCTATGAAATCCATCCATCATCAGTAGTGGAATATGGAAGCATGCAAGTGATCAAAGAGTCTGTTGAAGCGGGGCTCGGCATTACAATTTTCTCAAAATGGGTGATTCGTAAGGAGTTGAAGTGGAATACACTGCGTGAGATTCCATTTACCGACTCGATGATTCATCGGCAGTTTTCTATGGTATATCGCAAGTCAGCCTTTCAAACGAAAGCATCGCAGCTGTTTCGCCAAACGTTGCAGGATCTATCTGAGCGCTTGACAGCCTTTCAGCTATAATATCCCCCGCTTAATCTGAATCATGACGATCTCATGGCGAGTGTTCCGGCGTGTTTATCTACCACTGCTCGGTCGATCCGATGATAACTTCAATGATATTCTCAATGCGCCGCCACAATACGTGGTCTTCACCGCCCTAGTCGACCGCTGTTTGCTGAGTCCGCTGCACTGTTATCATCTACTAGAGAAGGGGCCCAAGAAGGGCCCCTTTGGTAACTGCTAAGCGCGTCCGCTGCGCTGCTGCTGTTCAGCTGCTTCGTCATAAGGATACGTCACAGGCAGGCGGCTTGCGTTATCTAATAGCCACCTGCTCTGCAGCGCCACCCGTTCTCGCTGTATTCGCTCGTGCCCTTGCGTGCGCCCTATAACTGCACGTACTTTCTCCAAGCGTGTTGCGGCTGCCAATGTAGCAGCGTCTTCGCTTTTTTGTTGCTAAGCAGCGTCTCATATCCGTCCAGGGTAGCGCGAAAATCCTCTACCTCAGGATACTGCGCCGCCATCAAATCACGGCTTAATATATCCATGCTGGTATCATCAGCCGCGAGATTAAGAGCCACATAGCCTAAGCCATTGGCCTCGATCGCGAGCCGACAAGCCACCGCCGCATCTCTTGCATCGATATAGCTCCACAAGATTCGTTCACGCTCTGCCGGGTTATGGATAAAGCCAGGGAAATTCGCGTACATCTCAGGCGAAATCACATTGCCAAGCCGGAACGCCACCACCTGTATGCCTGTCTTGCGGTTAAACATGGCGGCAGTCTCTTCGTTGGCGATCTTTGAAAGGCCATAGCTATCCTGCGGCAACTGCGGGTGTTCTTCATCCATCGGCACGTACTGCGGACGAATGCGATGCACAGCAAACACCAACCCATAGGATGACTCACTCGATGCGATGACGCTCTTTTTAATCCCGAGCGCGCTGGCAGCCTCCAAGATGTTGTATGTAGACTGGACATTGTTATAAAATGTCACTTCATTGGGATGCGAATACGCCACCGGAATCGCCGCGAGATGCACCACAGCATCTGCGCCCTCAAGAACGCCATACACTTGCCCAAGCTGCGTCAGGTCTGTAATCACAGTCTTGCACACAGATTCTACAGGCAACCGCGTGTCTACGTTTACGACCTCATACCCTTGCGACACAAATTCCTTCACAACCCATGTGCCCAGTCGGCCACTGCCGCCTGTCACCACTACCTTTGCCAAAACGCCGCCCCCTTCATTATATAAGCGATTATCACGTACTGAGTTTATTGTATAGCAATCACTTCAAATGATGAAGTAGTGAATATTTTTGTTTGCAGCGTATGTGCTGCGCGACCCCCATAGACGTCGTGGCCATCACCCGCAGCCTGTCTGAGGTCAACAGTCCTACGGCTCTGAAGGAGAACCTTTGCTCACTAACGTCGTTGATTTATCCACGTAATGACGACCCACTTTAGACATTGTAAAGATCACCAACCCGTCTTAAATAATCAACACATATCAGTAATTTGTTGAGCAATAAACAAATGGTGTTAATTTGACGATTGCAAACATCCTATCTATGTTTAAAATTATAAGATGTTGATTATGTGTAGGTACTTGGTGTTATCTTCTCCATTAATTATGACAGGAGCAATGAAGTGTGGAACGTTTATGGACAAAGTCGTTTATTCTCATGACTTTGGGAACGCTGTTCCTATTTACCGG
>JAKACU010000162.1 GCA_021821185.1 Bacillota bacterium | reverse complement strand
CGTCAATGGTGGCGTGATTGTAAATGGGTAATCACTAGACTTTCTTGAGAAGGGCTCCCGTTGCGCCCTTCTCAGAGCTAATCACCTTCCCGCTCGGAGGCCTAAAGTAGACTATATCCTCCAAAGAGACGAGTGACCCAAACGACAAGATCCGTCATTTTATTAGTCACAAGCAAAAGTCCCATCACGATCAAGATTGCGCCGCCCACTTGGCTGATCCTCTGACTGTACTTTTGTAACCAGCGAACAGATCCCAAAGTGACCGCAAGGATCAAAAACGGTATCGCAAAACCAACGGCATAAAATGACATCAGAACCATGCCGCTGACTTGGCTGCTGGCGGCGATCGCGATCACAGAGGCCAAGATCGGCCCAATGCATGGCGTCCATCCAGCGGCAAAGCTCACCCCGATCACAAATGCCCCAAGATAGCCTGCGGGTTTAGTTTTCACAGTCCACTTCGCGTCACGCATGAGTACGCTCGGGTTCCACAAACCTAACAAAATGAGTCCCATGGCGACCACAATCACGCCGCCGATCTCACCGATCAGCGTTCGATATTGATTAAAAATAAGGCCAATCGCACTGGCAGAAGCGCCTAATGCGATAAATATGACTGAAAAACCTAGGACAAAAAACGACGCATGTGCTAAAGCACGCCCACGCACGCTGCGCGTGACCGTCGAGCTGCCCGTTCCCATTCCCGATCCTACTTTCTGATAGGAAACTCCTGAAATAAACGAGATATAAGAAGGGTATAGCGGCAACGTGCAAGGAGAAACAAACGATAACAGCCCTGCTAAAAATGCCAACCATATTGTCGGTGTTACGCCCATGGATCCATCACCTCGCGCTTCCTGCGATCGCAGCGAACTGTTTTTGCATGGTCTGCAGCGTCATGTAGCCGACCGTCTTATAGACGATCACGCCTTGGGAATTCACGAAGAAACTGGTCGGCAGATAAGCGACATTGTAAAGCTTTGATACGTCGCCCTTCTTATCTAATAACACAGGATACTGTAGGCCAAATTCCTTCACAAAGTGCTGTGCGCCAGCGACCGAATCGCTAGAAGTCATATCCACGCCATAAAACTGAATCTGGCCACGGTACTTTGTATACATCTTTTCCAGATCAGGTGCCTCCAGTTGGCAGGGGGGACACCATGATGCGAAAAAGTTGATATACATCGGCTTGCCGGATGTTTGGGCGATCGACATCGCCTGTCCCTGAAAGTTAGTTAATGTAAAGATAGGTGGCGTATGACCCACCACAGGCAGTGCCGACACCTTCCTGGCGTGAAAGGTGATGGCGAGTACTACAACTACAACCAAAATACCTATGGAGGTCAGATATTGACGCCTCATCTCCATCGTTTTCACCGTTCCTTTGGTAGAGACGTGTTCCATCAACCGATGAAGTTCTTTATTTTGATCGGTTGCGCGTCATGTGTAAGGGAAAAACCAAACATTTTAGAATAGAAATAGAGCTCCCCATCCAAACAGTGCTTGATATTTTCTGCCCGTCGAAAACCGTGGCCTTCTCCCTCAAACGTGATGTATGCCACCGGAATGCCTCGTTTCAGTAATGCATCATACATCATCTCAGCCTGATTTGGCAGAACGATCTTGTCATCCAATCCTTGAAAAAAGATCACAGGCCTATTTAGCTGATGAGTAAAATGAATCGGTGATCTTTGCTCATAGACTGCCTTCATTTCCGGGTATGGCCCCACCATGCTATCCATGTAGTGGGATTCGAATTTGTGTGTCTCTTTGGCAAGGGCCTCTAGGTCACTTACGCCAAAGTAGCTCGCGCCTGTGCTAAAGACGTCCTTAAACGTAAGGGCGGCAAGTGTCGTGTACCCGCCCGCGCTTCCGCCTTTTATAGCGAGCTTGTCCGGATCGACCTCACGTTGCGCCACAAGATAGCGCGCCGCGTTGGTGCAATCGTCAACGTCCACTATCCCCCAGTTGCCGTTCAGCCTTTGCCTATAAGCACGGCCATATCCCGTGCTACCCCCGTAGTTCACGTCCACTACTCCAAAACCCCTGCTGGTCCAGTACTGAATAGAGAGACTAAAAGCGTTAGAAGTCGCCGCCGTCGGCCCACCATGGCTGATCAGAAGAAGCGGTGGCAGTGTTCCAGCAGGTGCTTCATAATCTTGATTGCTCGGACGGTAATAAAACGCATGTGCAGTCAATTGGCCCTCTGTCGGAAACTCGACCGCGTCAGGAATCGACAAATATCCCTCATCGATTTGAATATCCGTCGACACCTTCAAAATAGTCATCTGACGACTTGGCATCTCCAGTTGAACGATGCACCTTGGCTTTGTAGCTGATGCGCCAACAAAGAGAATTTTACCATCAGCCACATGCACGTCACTAATATCTGTATACGGCGTTTGGATTTCCTGATGTGACTTATCTTTTGTAGACAAGACCGCGAGGTGCCATAGACCGTGCTCACTATAACTGCAAACTAACTCCGTTGCAGATAAAAATCCATATGTAGACATACCAAACACCCATTGGGGCATACCAAATTCCGCATTTCGTTCCCACATCATGTCTGCTTTACCGTCTACGTACCGATAAATGTTCCACCATCCGGATCGATCCGATATAAAATATAGCGTACCGTCAGGGGACCATTGGGGCTGAAAAATCGACTCCTCCACACCGCCCGCGACTTTCACCACTTTCTCGATCTCGCCTAATGGGTTTAAGTCTGCCACCCAAAGTTCAGTTCCGTCCCAAGGCATGCAGGGGTGGTTCCATGCCAAGAAGGCCAGCTGCTTACCATCTGTTGATAGCCTTGGCGTAGAATAAAAATCATGTCCCGATATTAAGACATCACCTTCGGAGATATGGCCGAACGTCAGGCTGACGATCGTATTGACAGCCTCTCCTGCACCGCTATGATCTTCGCGAACACTGATGACGCGCCGCCTAACTTCATCCACAGCGATATCCGCATAGCGCATCTGTGACGATTGGGAGAGTGCGACAGGCCCTTCTCCGATCCGCTGTCCATACAGGATGTTATCAGAAAAGTTCGAGAAGTATACCACACCATGTGATACGGCAAATGCCCCACCGCCATACTCGTGCACTCTCGTGCGAGCATTAAACGTAGGTGGCGTGATATCATCACAAATACCGTCTGAACTTAACCGAACGACAACACTGCGTCCACCCTCTTTAGAGCGGCCTTCAACCCAGTAAATATCCCCATGATCGACCACAGGGTTTCCTAAGCCAACACTGCCAGACACGATCAAATCAGAACTGATCGGTGAAATCCATGATCCGTAAGGCGCAATCTTTCTATTCATGTTCTATCCCCTTTCGCGCAACTTGCCATATTCTATAGTATACCGTACCGCACAGAGTTTTTAGCGCACACAGGCATACACCCAATCACTTGCGCCGTGTTTTCCATAAGTTATATCGAATCACCTAGTGGAAGGGGGTTATATCGTGTACGGAGTGTTTGGTGGCTATACACGTTGGGCTGTCGTATTCCTGATCATCTTCGTTCTGTTTTTCCTCTTCGTTCCGGTGTATGGGACGGGAGCTTCCTACTAGTTTATGAAACACACTCTGGTGAGTTTAAAGCTCACCAGAGTGTGTCATAATTTCCGCACATTTAGGGCGTGGCATCCGCCACGGTACAGGTTCCCCAAAGGTTGTCTCCAAAGAACATCTCCAAGCCATCGCCGATAGCGAGCGGTCCAACACCCTCAGGTGTCCCTGTGAATAACATGTCTCC
>JAKACU010000161.1 GCA_021821185.1 Bacillota bacterium | reverse complement strand
CTTGCGCGTTCCATGATGGCAAGCAATGTTCGTGAATCCTCTTCGATCTGCTCCGAAGTGGCACTTGGCGCGGCAACGGATGCTGTTGTTTGAGAAAACATTGATGGAACATTGTTCGTTATGGGTTGCGCTATGCGATCCTCTAGTTCACGCTTTTCTCGTACCAACTGCTTGACTTCATCTGACAGTTCATGATACCGACGCTCGAAGTCGCGCAAGCCGCGAATGAGCAGATCCAACGTGAATTCGTGATCACCGCCGAGCACAATCTGTGTGCGGTTTGGTCTACGATTGCGGCGTTCTTCAAGTGCTTTTCTGCGCACCTGCTTAGCTTCTTTAATCGCGTCTTCGTAGTGGCGCCGTACGACGCCATTCCATCGATAGCCGCAAGCAGCTGCGGTGCGGCCAAGCAGGGCCGCTGCTTCATCAAAAGCAACCAATTGTGTGCTTCCTTCACGAATATGCCGCAAAACAAGCTCTGCCAATGTAACGTCGTCTTCTGGAGTCCATGCATCCGAACGCGACGCCCACCGTTCCATGACTTCCATTTCAGGTTCCCTCCAAATCATGATAATATCTTTATGTCCGAAATCTGGAAGAAAGATACCTGTCAACGTAGGTGGATAATGCATGATATGTTTATAGAAGATAGAGGTGCCTGGTTGTTATAAAGAAAACAGCGCATCGCTGGCCTTTTTTGGCCCTCCGTGCGCTGTTTTATGTCACTAGTCTAGTGGCTGTTACGCCTGCATATGGTGAAAATCAAGTGCAAGAATATTTTTTGCAGCGGCTTTTAATCTCTCGGCAACGGCAAGGTGTGCGGGGTGACTGCCATATGCCTGTAAACTTCCTTCATCCACAAACGTAGAAGTAATAGCAGCATCAAAGCCCTGGCTGCGGGTAGAGAAGTTGTGGCCAACATGATAGCTGACAATACCAAGAATCTGTTCCTTTAAGGTAAGTAATGCAGCGAGAATCTGTTGTCGTTCGATTTCAGGCACATCTTCTTTCCAAGCAATTAAAACTACGTGTTCAACCAACGTGTAGCCTCCCGTACTTCTTGTCGATTTTAAGCCAATTATAAGTCGATTTGCTGTACATGAACAGACCGGGGAAGTGTGATAAACTGAAACTCAAAGAATGAATGGGGCTCGGAGGGGTTCGAAATGGCTGGAGAAGCGATTTTGGCTTTTGTTCCCGATCTCATGTTTTCCGTACGGTTGCGTGAGGCAGCATCGAACTTGCATTGCACGGTGTCTATCGTCTCGAATGATCAGGATTTCCAGGAGCGTTTTTTAACTGTACGACCTTCGTTAGTCGTGCTTGATTTAACGGCTGCGGGGCCCGTTATAGAATCGTTGGTGGGTCAAAGTAAAAGTCATGGCAGCAAAGTGATTGCTTACGCGCCGCACGCAAAACGTGATTTGCTGGCAAGGGCACAAGCTGCTTCCGTTGATGCCGTGTATTCAAATTCCCGTTTCAAGGCTGACATCAATTCCATTTTGCAGACGTGGATCACAGCTTGACAGAGGGGTGTCAAAGACTTGAGGTGACGGGTTTGCAACTGCATATCTTACACACCAATGACGTTCATAGTGAATTGCTGTCTTATGCTCGCCTCGTCACACAAGTACGATCCTTGCGCGACACGCTGACAGATGATGGTGCTGATGTCTTATGCTTTGATCTCGGTGACCATATTGATCTGTCCAATCCACTGTCCTATGCAACCATGGGGCTCATCAATGCGGATATTTTGCGCGTTGTCAATTATGACGGATTGGTATTTGGCAACAATGAAACGGTAACGGTTGATCCGTCTTTGTGGGAAAGTCTTGCAAGGGCCGTACAAACGCCTATTTTATGCAGCAATATTGACAGCCCGAGCGGAAAGTGGAATCAGCAAGCGGGCGTACAGTTTTTACGATCCGGCGTGTCTATTGGTGTTTGTGGCGTCACCGTGCAATACGAAAACTTGCTAAAGACGATTGGTGTTTTGTCGCGCGATCCTGTTGAGGCAGCATGGACAGCATGTGCAAACCTGAAAAATAATGGGGCGGACATTGTCATTTTGCTGTCTCACCTGGGACTTCACATTGATGAAATGCTAGCTGACAAAGGAATTCCTGCCGATATTATTATCGGCTCTCACACGCATCAATTTCTTGATGCCGGAATTAAACGTGGCAATGTGTGGATTTTCCAAGCGGGCAAATATGCCAAAGCGTTTGGGCACATTGCCATTACGCTTGCACCTGATAAGGCCATTCAAAAGATCGATGGGCGTCTCCTTTATACTGGATCTGACGTTGTGCCTGATCCTGCTGTTTTACAAGTTATCGATCGCTATGTGCCTATCGCGCATTCGCGTCTTTCGCAGCCCATTGCCACGTTGCCGCACAGAATTGCCCATTCCTTGTTTGGTGAATCGGAAATCGTCAATTTACTGTGTGACGCCATGAAAGAAGAATTGCATGTTGATGTAGCGATTGTTAACGGCGGTGTGGTCACCGCAGGATTTCGAGCGGGAACCGTGCGTATCGGTGATCTCCATTCTGTATGTGCCACGCCGATGAGAGCAGTTACGATGGATGTGTCAGGGGAGCGTTTGTGGCAGCTTTTATCTGAGAGCTTGCGCATGGACATAATTGCCCGGCAAGGCATCGGGTTTGGTTTTCGCGGCCACTTTGTTGGGCGTCTGCACGTATCCGGGGCGACCATTATTATAGATGGTACGTCTGCAAAGACCGATGCAGACGAGCAGATCAACAATCTGTTCATCGGCTCTGCGCAAATCGACAGGTCTCAAGTATATCGCATCGCAGTATGTGAGTATGTTGCATTGTCCTCTATGTTCAAAGCGATAAAAGGACCAGTCTTTGCGTATCAAGCCCCGACTCTACGACAAATGCTTGAATATGGATTAAAGACAAACAGACTTTTAGACAGTGCTAAGACGCTCCGTTATGTCCATCGTGATGAATCTGCACAAATGGGAGCGAAAGAACATGCCGCATTTTAAAGTCGATGTATCGGCTATTTTGGATACTTTAGAAAAGCTGTATCCTGACGCACAGTGCGCGTTGCATCATCACAATGCATTTGAACTGCTTATCGCCACCATATTATCGGCACAATGTACAGACAAGATGGTCAACGAATTGACACCGGCTTTATTTGCCAAGTATCCTTCTGCCGATGCACTGTCTATAGCCGATGTATCCGACGTCGAAGTTATGATTGCAAAATGCGGTCTCTATAGGACGAAGGCAAGAAACATCGTGAAAACGAGTCAACTTATCGTTGAGCAGCATAATGGACAGGTTCCTGCTACACGTGAATTGCTGATGGGACTTCCGGGTGTGGGTCGAAAAACGGCCAATGTGGTTTTATCCACTGTTTTTCATGTTCCGGCTATTGCTGTTGACACGCATGTTCAACGAGTAGCCAATCGTTTGGGCCTTGCTCAAAGTGATGATGTTGCTGTGACGGAACAACAGCTTATGAAGCGAATACCACGTTCACTATGGTCGCAAGCACATCACTGGCTCATCTACCATGGCAGATTGGTGTGCCATGCGCGTTCTCCAAAATGCTCTTCTTGTGCGTTATCCTCGCTATGTCGTTACAACAGAACCCAACAAGCTGTTTCCTGACTGTCTTTTCGCATACTCACTCCACCTCGGGGAATATTGACCATAGAAGAATTTGGTCCATGTTGCGGGGTGGAGGCTTTTGCCGATCGTAGGATTTTTCCAAAAGATATTAACTGTAGATGATCGTATTTTAGATCAGGAGTTTCAATTGACAC
>JAKACU010000160.1 GCA_021821185.1 Bacillota bacterium | reverse complement strand
GTATGCTGTTTTCCGCATTACTGCGCTTTAAAGTGAGACGAAAAGTGGTCGCTTTGCAACTTGTTGCGCCCACCGTGATCTGGGTTGAGACAAGTGTCACATCATGGCTGCAATCGGCGATATATGCAAAACCAATACGTCTGCTACGCTTGTGGGCCCGGTTTTTCTTGCATGTTCAACATGGTTACCTGTGGGGATATGTATTTACCACGCTCGTGGCGGTGCTTCTTTTGCTTTGGTCGACAAAAATTCTGTGAGAGGGGACTAACATATGGTAGACAAAAAATGGTCGAAAGGTGATGTTGTAGAGGGGAGGGTACAGAGTCTCAATCGTTATGGAGCATGGGTTGATGTGCAAGGTGAAAAGGTGTTTTTGCCGCTTGCTGAAATATCATGGTATGAGATTGAGCATCCTTCCGACATCATGAGTGTGGGGGAATTGGTGCTTGTGGTCATTTCGGGAAAGGATTCAGATGGCACGTATCAAGCCTCACTTCGTGAGGTGCGTTTAGAGGCAGACGAGGATCTGATCGCGGACGTAATTGTCGGGATTCCTAAGGGCAGCAGGAATAACTATGAGTTCGATAGGGAAAAGGGCACTTTTCGCTTGCGGCGTATTCTTCCCGAAGCTTTGCATTATCCATTTGAATACGGTTTCGTTTCGGAAACGCTCGCAGCAGACGGTACTCCATTGGCTGTGATGATTCTTATGTCAACCTCGACATTTCCCAACTGTATTGTTGAATGTCGCATGATAGGCCTTTTGCGAATTGAGGATGATCGCGGTGCCAAGGATAAACTGTTGGCTGTAGCAACGACTGATCCGAAATATGATAGTGTCTACACGTTGTCAGATGTCCGGCAACACACGCTGCGAGAGATTACTCATTTTTTCAAAGTGGCTAAGGCGTTGGAACTTGGGACGAATCGACTAAAAGGCTGGATGAGAGAGGCGGAAGCGAAAAGAGTGATTCTCGAAGGTAAAGATAGGTATATGAAAAATCTTAATAGGAAACAGAAATAGGAGGCTTACGAGGTGAATTCGATTCTTGTTGTGGGCCACAAAAATCCTGATACGGATTCCATCTGTTCGGCGATTGCGTATGCAAAGTTTAAAAAGACACTTGGTGTGCAAGCTGAACCCGTTGCAATTGGAGAAATAAATGAGGAGACGCGCTTTGCGTTGACCTATTTCCATGTTTCACAGCCGCGGTTTTTGCAAGCTCTAGCGCCAGAGGCTGCACAAGTAATTTTGGTCGATCACAATGAAAGGCAACAAAGTGCCGACGATATCGATCAGGTAGAAGTCATCGAAGTGATCGACCATCATCGCATTGCCAATTTTCAAACCAGTAATCCGCTGTATTACAGAGCGGAACCAGTGGGGTGCACAGCTACAATTATCTATAAGGTATTTCAAGAACACGATGTGCCTATATCGAAAAATACAGCTGGATTGCTCGTTTCTGCCATCATTTCTGATACGTTGCTTTTGATCTCGCCTACCTGTACAAGAGAAGATGTCGAGGCTGCGCAAAAGTTAGCGACCATCGCCGAAGTGGACCTGAAGGATTACGGGTTGCAATTATTGAAGGCAGGGGCAAACGTCCGGGATCACTCGATAACAGCTTTGCTGTCTAGCGATGCCAAGGACTTTGCTATGGGTTCATCGAAAGTGAGAATCGCTCAGGTCAATGTGGTGGATCCGCTGGACGTGCTTTACCGTCAACAGGAACTGGAAGCACAGATGGCAGACATTATCGCAAAGGAAAAACTGGATCTCTTCTTGTTTGTCATCACCGATATTATTAAACATGAATCTGCCGTTGTCGCTTTGGGGGAAGCTGCGCACGCCGTGGAGCAGGCTTTTCACGTTGCTTTGGTGGATCATCAAGTGGTCTTAAAAGACGTCGTGTCAAGAAAGAAACAAATCGTTCCCGTTCTCGACAAGTTGTTTTATGGGTCCTAAATGCAGCGTCGTTGTCATGTTATTGACTTCAGTTTAAGGAAAATCTATACTAAAACTAATTGAATCGCGATGGAGCTCGTGTGCTGCCCAATGTTTGGGATGATAGCCCCTACAAGTCACTTCTGCAAAATGTCAGAGGTTGTCTTGTGGGGCTATTTTTGTAGAGTACGAGTCTCGTTCGTTGATCAAGACACTGTATTCATTGTCATCCTTACTGAAGGAGTGAATTTGATCATGAGCCAGATTCAAATTATACAAGCCCGTGAAATTCTCGATTCAAGAGGCTTGCCCACCGTAGAGGTGGATTTCACGTTATCCGATGGGGCAATGGGTCGGGCAGCAGTACCTTCAGGAAAATCAACCGGCAGTCGGGAAGCCTTTGAGTTGCGCGATGGTGATGTTGCACGATTTGGCGGTTCGGGCGTGTTGCAAGCAGTCCGCAACGTCATGGAAGTGATTGCACCTAAACTGATCGGGATGGACCCAGCGGATCAGGAGGCTGTGGACAATCGATTAATAGAGCTTGATGGTACAGAAAATAAAAAGAAGTTGGGTGCCAATGCGATTCTGGGTTGCTCGATTGCATCGGCGCGGGCCGCGGCACAATCGCTGAAGATACCTCTGGTTCAACATCTTTCTACATTATACGGTCAGGGTCAACCACAATTTCCGGTACCTATGATGAATGTCATCAACGGGGGAAAGCATGCCGATTCAGGAATTTCAACGCAAGAATTCATGATTGTGCCGCATGGTGCCAAGGATATCCGTGTAGCCATTCAAATGGGGTCCGAGACCTATCAAGCACTTGGACGTCTCCTGAAAGCACAGGGCTATCGGGTTTCCGTTGGTGATGAAGGTGGATTTGCGCCACAATTGCCATCAACGGTGGATGCTCTGCAGATCCTGGTGAAGGCCATTGAAGATGCCGGCTATCAACCGGGTTCTGATATTGCCATCGCTTTGGACTTTGCGGCGAATGATTTTTGGCATGAAGGACGTTATCGGTTTGAAGGACAGGATTGGTCTGCATTGGATATGGCCGATTATTGCGTCAAGATCGCTCATGAGTTTCCTGTCGTATCTGTGGAAGACCCGCTTGCTGAAGATGATTGGTCGGGATGGGTTGAATTGACGAAAAAAACGAATAGTGTAGGTTTACAAACTATCGGGGACGATATTTTCGTCACCAATGTGAATATTTTCGCCAAAGGAATCGAGCAAGGAATTGCCAATGGCATTTTAATCAAGCCGAATCAAATCGGTACGGTCAGTGAAACGTTGGCAGCGATCCGTATGGCGCAAAAAGCGCAGTACCGGACGGTGATGTCTCATCGCTCGGGCGAAACGGATGACTCGTTTATCTCAGATTTAGCTGTAGCAACGCATGTTGGCCAGATGAAATCCGGTGCTCCCGCACGGGGAGAGCGCGTCGCAAAATACAACCAGTTGATGAGGTTATACGAACAAATGCCCCAGGTGGCTATAGCGAAGGGCCTTTATCCTATCTAAGGCATGCATTCTGGATGGAAGGCTGCTGATGGCTCCTGCATAAAACCTGTAGGACCATCAGCTTTTGTTGTGTCATGCGTCAGATGGCTGATTCGGGAGGGCCGCTTGCATGATTTTTTCCAGCATACTATTTCCGAACCATGATACCGGATTGCCAAGGGAGTCATTTGAAACACCCGCCTGTTTTCTCGATCTTAATCTTGATCAGGTAATCGATTCCATCACAATCGGTAAACAAGAATATAACTTAAAGTCATTTTTTTATACTTCGCTAAGGGATATTGATGTGATTCATTATCGTCATGGTGTTATGCAGGATTTGGAAAATTCAACGCTAATGGAGTGTAT
>JAKACU010000037.1 GCA_021821185.1 Bacillota bacterium | reverse complement strand
GTCCTCCGCAATTTGATGAAATAAGTACAATTGATTAACATTAGCCCTCCTCTACAAAGGAGGGCTATTTAACGAAACTCGCAACATGCTAGGGATGCCTGATAGGAAGGAATACGCTAATCTATCTTCGAAAAGTGAGGTGCAGTACCGGCATGTTGGCATTGGGTGTTGATTTGGGTGGTACTAAAATTCGTGCTGGGCTCATGCAAGACGACGGCAGTGTTGCACATGTAATGGAATGTAAGACATTAGCGTATCGTGGATCGGATGCGGTGATTAGCGATATGGTAAAGCTAATGCAACAGCTCATGCAATGCGTTGATAAAAAGGATGTTCGGGGTATCGGTATAGGTTCGCCTGGTCCGCTTAATGTATCTACAGGTGTCGTGGAATCACCGCCCAATCTGCCGGGGTTTGAGCAAGTGCCACTACGATCACGTATCGAGTCAGTGATGCAACTTCCTACGTTTCTTGACAATGATGCAAGTGTCGCAGGCTTGGCAGAATATCGCTATGGGTGTGGTCGCGGGTCAAGTAGTATGCTTTATATGACGATCAGCACGGGAATCGGTGGTGGCGTTGTGGAACATGGGCAAATTATACGTGGTCGCCGAGGCATGTCTGCTGAATTTGGTCATGTATCGATCGATGCAATAAATGGGAAGCTTTGCACGTGTGGTAATCGTGGTTGTTTAGAAGCGCTGGCATCAGGTCCAGCTATAGCGGAGACTGCCTCACGCGTGTTTTCCCGCCCCATGACAACGCAAGAGGTGGGACAACGCGCTCACGATGGCGATTCGTTGGCTCAGAAAATCTTAGATGACGCTTTTGATGCACTAGGGGCAGGGCTGGTCAATCTTGTTCACGCTTTTGATCCAGAACGTATCGTGCTAGGCGGTGGTGTGACGCAAATGGGATCCATGTTACTTGATCATGTGTCACATTATGTCGTGACGCATGTCATGCCGCCTTATCGTGATGTATCATTTTATTTTGCTCATTTGCGGCAAGATGTCGGCGTGATTGGGGCAGCATGCTTAGTTCCCTAGGAAGTAAATGAGGCCTTTGCTGTTCAGAACAATCAGCAAAGGCCGAGTGTGTTTTTTACTTATTTCAAGGACGTTGTTCGTAAACTGTGATCGACGATCGATTGAATCGTAATGGGTGCAACTGAACTGGCATAGTAGGATACGGTTACGTGATCTCCAGCTTGTACAAAGGGTACCACGTTAGGATCGATAGATAACGATGCTCTATAGGCTACGCCGTTCACTAAGAACAGCCAATATTCTTTAACTGCTGCACTATTTGCGCCACTTGATTGAAGTAAACTGCCTACGCGCGATATGACGCCTGTTGTTGTGGTTAGACCAGTTGCTGCCCCCGTTGTTCCCGTGTTCGCTCCTGCCAAATAAGCTTGCCATCCAGCAACAGCATCGCTCATCGTGCCTGCGATAACCGGTTGGGCGACGTTTTTCGGATCCGTAATGGCAACTTGCTGCACGATCCCCGATTGATTGACGACGGGAGCGATATAGGCGAGTGTACCAGCGACATTGTATAACAGAGCACGTCCCGACTGTAACGACGTGTTGAGAGTCGCACCGTCGATGCGTTGTGAGATGGAAAGGTCATTTTGAAGACCGGTAAATGGTGTGAAAGTCACTTGGTTGGTTTCGGCATCAACAAGAATGACACCCGATAAGGAGTTGTCACCAGGATTCGGCGAGGTCATTGGAATCTCCCAACCGAGCCCACCGTTGCCTAAAAGAACGTTATACGGAGTGGCATGAACAGGTTTTGTAGCGAGCTGATGTGTTAAGGACGATGCAATAAAGCCCGCGCGATCCCACCCAAAACGTTGCGCTTCGTTTTGGGCAAAGTTAGGCCCGACAATTTGGCTGACCCAAGAAGGTTGCTGCCCTAAAGGGTAATAGCTCACGCGTCCTGTGGTCGGATCTGTGATGGCAGAGCCGACAATAACACGGGTGACCAAGCCCGCCAAGCCAGGTGCTGGCTCATATAACGATGTTACCCAAAAGCCGTTACCTGACGGATCAATCTCCCAATCTGACGTTCCAATGATTTTTGTCGGGAAATTCTGGTACAATACGCGCGCGAGATTGTATGAAAAACCTGCCTTAGGCGTGATTATGTACGATTTGGTTAAAACAAGGACTGGCTTAGCGGAAGGATTGTTTGCCGATGTCCACACATAGCCAGGGGAAATGTGGCGTGTGAGCCAGATCAATCCGTTATTGTAGTCTAAAGGCGATGTCCAGACCAATTGACCATGATAACGTACTAAAGATAAACCACTTTGCGATACATGGTATTGCGGTCCTAAGGACCCGATCGCATTCGATAACACGAGACTAGCGCTGTCGCGTTCTACGATGGGCACATCATTGACCGCTATGAGCGGCAAAGTAGACGTAGTTTTAGCATGGACTAAGTCGACTTGTGGGCCATAGGTGAGTGCGGCAGAAAGGTTAACCGCCGTGCCTGAGATCATGAGCGCAACAATAAAAGCTGCTGCGGTGCCGATGACTAGCATGGATAGTGGCCCTAACTTTTGTAACGCTTTTCGCATACTTTCAATGGAACCCGCAACCCCTCCGGTTTGGTTGATGGGTCTAGGGCCTTTAGGCTGCCGGGTACCTTGGTAGATGGACCATACGATAAGTCCGATCGTAATTAAGCCACCAAAGCTAAATACCGTGATAATCACAACGACAAGTATAGCGATGGCAATATACATGGCTGTTTTATTTCGTGTCAAAAGCGGAAAGGAACGTTCCAACACGTATCGGATACCACGAACGGTTGCCGCCAGCAAGACAATAAAAACAAGAAATGGAATGGTGATTGCCGGAAAGTAGCCAGTGAAGTATTCGATGATGGCTAAGATGACGACAGCAATGCCCATCATCCCATAACCGCGAAGTGGAAGGTGCCTTGGACCCCATCCCATTACCACGGCAATCATCAGCAACAAGGGCGCTAAAAGATAGACATACACGAGGAATCACTCCACACTGCAGGATAAGACAATATTTTACCATTTTTATATTGGAAAAGCGATGTGCCTGTGTAATCCTGTTGCGCGCACAATCATAGACCGCGTACAAGAAGTCAGGTAAAATACGAGAAACACATGATTTGATAGATGGGGTTGTACACATGGAATCTTTGATCTCTGTTCAAAATGTCAGTATTTCACGTCAAGGTCGTTTTTTATTGCATGATGTGACATGGGAGACAATGCGTTCGCAGCATTGGGCTATTTTAGGGGCGAATGGCGCAGGGAAAACGACGCTTTTACAAACTGTTCTTGGGTATTTATGGCCAAGTAAGGGCCGCGTTCATGTGCTCTCCCATCAGTTGGGTCACTACGACGTACGGGAGTTGCGAAAATCGATCGGGTTTGTCAGCACCAATATGGATGCGCGACTTGAAGCAGATCAGTCTGCCTTAGCCATTACGGCAAGTGGTCGCTATGCGGCATATGGACTTTATGAAAATATTTGCCAAGAAGATCGCGAGCAAGCGATGCACTTTCTGTCCATGATGGATGCCGATCAATTGGCTACCGAGCCTTATCGGCTTTTGTCGCAGGGGGAGAAACAAAAAGTATTGATTGCCCGTTCCTTGATGGCGCATCCATCAATACTCATTTTGGATGAACCATGCAATGGACTTGATTTCCCATCGCGCGAGCGACTGATCCAAACGATCCAAAAGCTTTGTTCTACGCTCGATGCACCACAGGTGTTGTATGTAACGCACTACCCAGATGAAATCATGCCTGCTATTACGCACACATTACTTCTTCGCGATGGGACAATTGTGGGAGCGGGACTAAAACAAGAGATGTTGACGCAGGAAAGTTTATCAGCGACGTTTGGAATCTCTGTACACGTGAAGTTTCAAGACGGCTACCCGGTGGTTCGCCTGAAGCATTGAGAAAAGAGGGATGTGTTTGTGGATATCCATATGATCACGGGTCGTGCGGGAAGCGGCAAGTCTCATCAGATTATTGAGATGATCAGCAAAGAGGCTGCAGCCAATCCGTTTGGGCCACCGCTACTGCTTCTTGTACCTGATCAGGCAGCGTTCACCATGGAAACCTGGTTGACGACAGCTTCCTTAGGCGGCGCACATGTGAGGGCACAGGTATTGAGCTTTCGTCGTTTGGCTCATCAAGCTCGTATGGATCTCGATAAGGCATCGGCACGTCCCTTGCATGCCGCAGGTAAATACGCGCTTTTTGCTCAGGCGTATGCTGATGTGGCTGAACAGCTCACTGCGTTATCGCGACCTGACGCATCGGCACATTACATGGAGCGCTTATTACATTGGCTCGAAGAATGCCAACTATATGCTCACACGCCAGCGAAGTTAGCCAGTAGTGCTAAGCTTGACTCGATTGACCCTTTCTTAGGCGCCAAATTGGCTGATATGAGCCTTCTTTATGATGCCTATCAAAGGCGGTTACACGATGCTTTCGTCGATTCCTATGATTTGTTGCCTTTTCTTGCCCGTCATGCCCATGTTTGGCCAAGCCTTCGCGATGCGCAGATTTTTGTGGATGGATTTGTCGGATTCACCGCACAAGAGTTACAGGTAATCCAATCTTTTTTAACTGCACCTATTACATCGTTGACGGTGACTATTGGTGCACCTCAGGCCATCCTGAGGCAAATTCAACAACCTCTATCGTTACAGACACCTTTTGCGCAAGCGCAAGACACCTTTCGCCGCATCCTTGGCATCATTGAACAAGTGACAGCGACAGTTCCACGCATCACAGAGTTGGCAGGGCCGAGTCCCCGTTTTTTCTTGGCTCCCCGTCTCGCACATCTTGAACAACAAGTATTCACCATGCCAGGGCAACCTTTTCGATCTGCTGCAACTGATGTATTCGATGACTTGCGTTTGGCCCAAGCTACGACAAAGCAAGCTGAAGTGGACGGCGTCATCGCGGACATGCTTTCCCTAAAACGCGAACATGCGTTGCGTTTTTCGGATGTCGTATGTATCGTGCCAAGTCTTTCGCTTTATGCAGCGCAGATGATGGAATCCTTTGTTCAAGCGGGTATTCCTTTTTATATGGATGAAAGACGGACGCTCAAAAATCATCCTTTAGCTGTGTTTCTCTTGTCCGCTTTACGAGCTGCTGCTTCAGGTTTGCAAAGTGATGATGTGTTTCGTTTCTTAAAGACGGACGTTTTTCCAATACCGCGTGCGGTGGTAGATCATTTGGAAAATTACGCATTGGCTCGCGGCTTGTCAGGAGAAGATTGGTTACAGCCGATACAAGTCAGGCAGCAAAAAGACAGGCCTCTTGAAGAGGCTAGAAAAATGGTCGTCGATATTCTCTGGACTTTTCTTAATGAACTTGGTTCAGCATGTACCATGCATTCCTTGGCCAGCGCATTATGGGACTTACTCGTGGCAGTTGATGCGCCGACTACTATGAAACGATTTATGGAACGAGCCCAAGATGAGGGTGACCTTGTTATGCTTGAGATGCATGAGAAGGCGTATGACGCGGTCGTGCAAGCTTTAGATGATTTTGTTGCGGCATTTGGTGATGAGTTCGTAACGCTCGCACAGGCGCAAGACCTTATTTTGCGCGTATTTGATGGAGTTACGGTAGGCCTGATTCCTGCACAAGTTGATCAGGTTATCATCACAGAAGTGAATCGCGTTCGGGCGTTTGAAGCACAGGCAGTATTTGTAATGGGGGCGGCCCAAGGCCTCTTTCCCCTACAGGCATTGGAAGATGAGGTGCTGTCTGACGCACAACGTGAATGGCTGCTTGAAGCAGGCGTTGAGTTGTCGCCGTTTACGTCACGAAAACAGTTGTTTGAGCGCTATCGTGTGTATCTTTCGTTGACAAGAGCCACGCGGTTTTTGACTATTTCCTATCCACAGGCGGATCAGGGAAGCTCTTTATCGCCATCGATCGTTTTATCGGAGATACGGAGATTGTATGCCATAAACGATGTTCCGTGGCGCTATTATCGTGATGCTCTGACATTGCAGGATGATGCGGATTATCGCTTGTGTGTGACGCCTCAAAAAACAGCTCGTTTTTTAGCAGGTGCATTGCGCGATTTTCAAAAGGGTCAGACGTTAACCCCGTTGTGGTATGCTGCTTATGATCTATTTGCCAATCGTATCTTGTCTCAGGATCTTGCAAAAACGTTTCTCGTAGGTCTTGCTCATCGTGTATATAGTGAAACACTGCCGACGGTTCTTGCGCAACAGGTATTTGGTACGGATGTCGTTGCTAGCGTATCTCGTTTAGAATTGTTTGCGCGCTGTTCCTTTGCTCATTTCGCGACTTATGGACTGCGCCTTAAAGAACGTGAGCGATTTACGATTGATCAAGCTACACGAGGTAGTTTGATGCATGCCATTTTGCATGAGTTTGTTTTGCAATTGACACAAGATAGTTTACCTTGGGGATCCTTGACCGACGCTGCGGTAGAACAACGACTCTTTCGGTTATATAACAAACATATAGAACAATTTCGCGATCAAATGCTTACTCGTTCAGCTCGTGCAAGGCAGGAAGCCAAGCAGGTGTATGCTATTTTGCTACGCGCGCTGTGGGTGCTGACAGAGCACGCGCGGCGAAGTGCGTTTGTTCCTTATCAAACGGAGCTGTCTTTTGGTGATTGTGAAGGCAATTTGGCACCCATAATGACTTTGCCTTTGCCTAAAGGCAAGCTGCGACTGAAGGGCCGAATTGATCGCATCGATATCGCACAGGACAAAGATAAAGTGTGGTATCGCGTGATTGACTATAAAAGCAGCGAACATAAGGTATCTCTCTTGCGTATGTATCATGGTCTTATGTTGCAACTCCCTTTGTATGCAAAAGTTTTGGAACCGATGTTGCAAGATTCTTTGCAAGATGATGTGGAGTTTGCTGGGATGTTTTACTTCCCGTTGATGGATCCGATTGCCTCTGTTCAAGGCCCGACGCAAGAACCGAAAACAACGGAACAATTTCGAAAAGCACTCCGGATGCGAGGGCTGTTACGAAAGGAACCCCGAATAGTGCCTTTATTGGATGCTTCCCAAGGGGAAAAAGAGGCGCTCACAGATTTGTTTCCTAAGATGCTCAAGCAAGATGGAAATTTTTCAAGTCAAGTCATGGCCGTAACGAACGATCAGTGGAAAGGTTTAACAATGCGGGTGCAAGCGTCTGTAGTGGAATTTGCAAAGGAAATGATGGCCGGTGAAACATCCATCAATCCTTACCGGCTCACGTCGCAAGACCATGCGTGTGTGTTTTGTGAATTTCACTCCTTATGTCATTTCGAACCAGCTCACGGGATGGGATCGTATCGAAATTTGTCTGTTTTAAAAGAAGATGAGATTGCGTCTTTGCTTGACTCAGCTACAAAAGGGGGTAATGACGTTGAGGACCTGGTCTGATGCACAAATGAGGGCGATCGAAGAACGCGATAGGGCCATTTTAGTATCAGCTGGGGCAGGATCCGGTAAGACGAGTGTTCTCGTTGAACGTGTCATCACTCGTGTGCTTGGTGCTGATCAAGTCGATGTTGATCGAATTTTGATCGTGACGTTTACGGAGGCTGCGGCTTCTGAGATGAGGGAGCGCATCGCACAAGCGTTTCGCGACATGATTGATCAACATGGCTATGATGAATGTCTTAGTCGGCAGTTATATTTGTTAGAACGATCGACGATCTCAACGCTCCATAGTTTTTGTATGAAAGTAATCCGATTGGCTGGTTTACAGCTTAGCATAGAACCCGGGTTTCGCGTTATGGATAGTCAGGAGCAGGCACTGCTGATGCAAGCCACACTTGATCATGTGCTTGAAGAGAATTTTGCTTCAGGTGATGAGGCGTTTGATCAATTTGCGTTGCGATATGGGGGTACCCGTGGTGAACAAACTATTCGCGACATGGTCCTTGAGCTATTTCATTTCGCACAGAGTCAACCGCTCCCTGAAGTATGGCTTGATCAGGCTTTGCAACATTTTATCGATGCATCGCAACAACCACTTTCCGATTCGTTCCTGGGACAGGCGTTTTTTGAAGCCTTAAGTGAACGCATCGAACAAAGTGCTTCTTTGATGCAAGAAGCGATATGTATAGCTGTGCAAAAAGCGGGTCCTTTGCGCTGGCTTCCTAACCTAACGAAGGAGCGAGACGCTTTACTTGCTGCCCATAAAGCAGCAAAAATTCGTGACTATCAGGCGGTTTGTAATTACATGTCCTTTGAGTTTGGCCGCATGCCAGCGGACAAAGAATGCGATGCGGATTGCAAGGAACAGGTAACGCAACTTCGTGATCGTGTGAAGCGTGATATGAGGATACTGAAAAATGGCCTCTTGCAACGTTCTTCGCAAACTTTACTTGATGAGTTGAAGCAAGTTTTACCCTGGGTTACGTCGTTGGTTATTCTTGTGAAAGACTTTTCACGCGCATTTTTGGACGAGAAACACCGCCGTGCCGCGGTCGATTTTGCGGATCTGGAGCATCTTGCTTTCCAAGCCCTTAGTGAGACGGATGGTGCTCGGTCTAGCTTAGCCAAGCAATTGTCTGAACAGTTTGTTGAAGTGATGGTTGATGAATACCAAGATACGAGCCCTGTGCAAGACGCCATTTTATCGCTTTTGTGCAATGAGGACAATTCCAATCTATTTCAGGTTGGGGACGTTAAACAAAGTATTTATCGGTTTCGCATGGCAGAGCCCCAACTATTTTTGAATAAATATACCCAATACCAAGTTGGGGACAAGGCTATCACGATTTCGTTACAACAAAATTATCGAAGTCGTGAATCGATCATTCATGCTGTTAACGATGTTTTTCATCATTTGTTTATTCCCGCACTTGGTGGCCTTGTCTATGATGAACGGGCTTTTATGCTACCAGGAGCACAGTATCCAGAAGTACCTGATGCGGTGAGTACGTTTGCGGGCCCTGTTGAAATAGTCGTACTGAGTCAGCGTGATTTGGTGAAGGAAGATGAAACGCAAACAACTGAAGACGATGTGGATCTTTTTGATGTTGTAGATGATCGTGTGCCATTGACCATAATGGAACGCGAGGCACATTTTATTGGAGAACGTATCTTGAAAATGAAAGAGGCACAGCAAAGCATTTTTGACGCGCGAAATGGTGTATATCGTGAGATGCGTTATGATGATGTTGTTGTGTTGCTTCGTTCCGCTCTTCATCGTACAGAGGTTATCGTACGGGTTTTGCGTCAAATGGGAATTCCTTGTCAAGGAGCTAATCACGAAGGTTTTTTTGCCGGCCTTGAAGTACGACTTGCCGTGGCACTATGCCAGATTATCGATAATCCAATGCAAGATATTGCCTTGGCTGCTATCTTACGATCTCCGATTGGCGCCTTTACAAGTACCGATTTGGCAAACATTCGCGTAAATTCGCAGGGAACATTTTATGACGCGTTACTCGGCTATGGGAGTTGTGCGCATGTGGATCATGACCTTGCGCAAAAGGTGCTTGTCTTTTTGGCAAAACTCGATCAGTGGCGGACAGTCGCACGGACACAACATGTCGGCGATGCTGTTTCTTTTGTAATTAAGGATAGTGGATTGGATGGTTTTTCTTTGTCGCTTCCATCAGGAGCACAAAGGTCCGCTCATTTGGATGCCCTTGTATCGTTAGCGAAAGCGTATGATGGTATTGAACAAGATGCTTTTGCAGGATTTGTTCGCTATCTTGAAGAACATGAGATGCAACATTCAGCCGTGGCCGTTAAAGACGATGCTATGACAGGCGATGCTGTGCGGGTCATGACTATTCATAAAAGTAAAGGTCTTGAATTTCCGATCGTATTCCTTGCTAACCTAGGCGGTAAGTTTCAGTTGCCGACCACGAAATCTTTATTTTCTTTGCATCGAACGCTTGGATTAGGTCCGCAATTTGTAGATTATGAGCGGCGTCAACGCTACGACACGATCACGTCATTTGGTATACGCCAAAGTGAGCGACGCGAGATGCTAGCTGAAGAGGCGCGTATACTATACGTTGGCATGACGCGTGCAAGAGAGTGTCTCATCATGGTGGGATCTGTTGATGACGCACCAAAGGCGATAGCGCATAGTCAGGATATCGTACATGATGAGGAGCTTGTCACCCCTCTTTCCGACGCTGTCATTTTACGGGCAACATCTTTTCTTGATTGGCTGTTACCGGTGGTGACGCGTTCAGCAAGTTTGGACAAGCTTTATCATGTGATCACGCCAGATGTAGAGCCCGTCTTGGACTCTTGCGCAGTCTTGCAACCTGTAGTCGATGATGTACCTTGGGCAGAGATCGCGCGATTGCTCCCTGACTCGTTGCCACCTCTTTTGCCCGAACAAGAAACGATGCGTCAAGTGTGGCGCGATACCTTGCTCGATTATGTCTATGATGGTGATGCCAACTGGTTTGCTGTTCCGGCTAAAATGAGTGTCACAGAATGGAAGAAGCGTACATCGGTTTGGCAAACCCAAGATGATTCCTTCTCTACTTCACCACTTGTCAAAGTATCCAGGCCGCCATTGCGAAGACCAAAGTTTGTGCAACAAGTGTCAGGGTTGTCGGCGGCTGAGAAAGGTACAGCCATGCACAAGGTACTTCAACTTCTTACCCTAGACCCTCACTTGATGATAGATGATTATGTTGCAAGACAACTCGAGCAAATGCTCCGGGACGACAGGATAACCAACGATGAATTCGCGGCTGTATCTGCAGGAGCGATTGCGAGCTTCTTTCAGACATCGCTTGGTCAGATCTTGTTGCAAGATCCATCGCGGGTGCAACGAGAAGTATCCTTTACGATGGCGCTAGCACCGCAATGCGTTCGTGATCACCAGATCACGAAAAGAAGTACGGATCGCTATGCTGCGGTGATTGTTCAAGGAACTGTGGATTGTTTAGTTTTTGGTGAACATGGAATCCTTCTACTTGATTACAAAACAGATCATGTGTACCGAGATAGTCGTGAAACAGCATACCAATATGTATCTCAAATGGCTATGTACAAAACCGCTTTAGAACGGTCTTTTTTACGGTCTGTGACGGAAGTGTGGTTGTATTTTACGGAAACAGCAGAAGCTGTACAGCTAACGGATGAAGAACTGGCCGTTTCATGACAAGAAGGTGAGGGTGGAGAGATGACAAAAAGAGAGAAACAAACGATCGCTGCACGTATGGAAGAGAAAATTTTGGTGCTTGATGGCGCCATGGGAACGATGATTCAACAATGCAATTTGACGGCAACTGATTTTGGTGGCGAGCAATATGATGGTTGCAATGAGTTTCTTTGTATAACAAAGCCAGATGTTATTGCAGACATTCATCGTGCCTACTTGCGTGCAGGCTCTGATTTGATTGAAACGAATACGTTTGGCGCCACAAGTATCGTTCTTGCCGAGTATGACTTAGCACACCGGACGCGTGAAATCAACCTGGCGGCCGCGGCTCTTGCGTGCAATGAAGCTGATGCGATGAGTACAGACGACTTTCCGCGTTATGTAGCTGGTGCCATGGGGCCTACGACAAAGACCCTATCGGTAACGGGTGGCGTGACGTTTGCCGCCTTAGCAGAGAGTTATTACGAGCAGGCGCTAGCGCTTATCGAGGGCGGTGTGGACGTCTTATTGTTGGAAACAGCGCAAGACACACTCAACGTCAAAGCGGGTAGCATTGGCATCCAAAAAGCGTTTGCAACATTGCAACGATCTGTTCCCATTATGATTTCAGGGACCATCGAACCCATGGGAACAACGTTAGCCGGGCAAAATATTGAGGCGTTTTATCTTTCCGTAGAGCATCTTCATCCACTATCTGTTGGATTGAATTGTGCAACAGGTCCTGAATTTATGCGTGATCATTTGCGTACGCTGTCATCACTAAGCGTAAGCGGTGTGAGTTGCTATCCTAACGCTGGCTTACCGGATGAGGATGGTCACTACCATGAATCACCCGCAAGTCTCGCAGCCAAAATGGTTGAATTCGCCAAACAAGGCTGGATCAATGTCGCAGGGGGTTGCTGCGGTACTACACCTGATCATATCGCTGCCTTAGCAGACGTCATGAAGGATATCGCGCCTCGCCAAGCAGCACAGGGCCATTTACCTGCTGTGGCAGGAATTGATCCAGTCTATGTTGATTCTGATAATCGTCCACTGCTTGTAGGTGAACGCACGAATGTCATCGGATCACGTAAGTTTCGCCGTTTGATCGCTGATGGTTTGTATGAAGAAGCATCAGAAGTAGCCAGAACACAGGTGAAAAACGGTGCTGCGGTTATCGATGTCTGTTTGGCTGATCCGGATCGTGATGAACTCGAGGATATGCAACATTTTCTGGAATTCGCAGCCAAAAAAGTGAAAGCCCCACTGATGATCGATTCGACAGATGCGCGCGTACTTGAAACAGCTTTGCAATTTAGTCAAGGAAAAGCAATTATCAACTCGGTCAATTTGGAAGATGGTCGCAAGCGTTTTGATGAGGTTGTGCCATTAGTGAATCGTTATGGAGCAGCACTCGTCGTCGGTACAATCGATGAAGTTGGGATGGCTGTCACAAAGGAACGAAAGCTCGAGGTCGCGAAACGATCCTTCACGATGTTGACTACGGAGTATCAGATTGACCCGCAAGATATAATTTTTGATCCTTTGGTGTTTCCTGTCGGGACAGGTGATGAGAATTACCTCGGTTCGGCCCTAGAAACGATCGAAGGCATACGTTTATTAAAAGAAGCATTGCCTATGTGTCAGACTATTCTTGGCTTGAGTAATGTATCGTTTGGTTTGCCGCCGGCAGGTCGTGAAGTGCTAAATGCCGTATTTTTGTATCATTGCACCAAAGCTGGACTTGATTTTGCCATCGTTAACTCGGAAAAATTAGAGCGTTATGCTTCAATTCCTCAAGGAGAACGTGATCTTGCAGAAGCATTGTTGTTTCATACCAGTGATGACACCGTCGCTCAATTTACCGCTTTTTATCGTGAAAAAAAGATCGTTGAGCGTATCCCGGCTGAAGAACTCCCGCTTGCACAAAGGTTGTCTCGCTATGTTGTAGAAGGGTCAAAGGATGGCTTGATTGCTGACCTTAATGAAGCTTTACTGAATCAGGCTCCGCTTGATATTATTAACGGTCCACTCATGGCAGGTATGGATCAAGTCGGTAAATTATTTAATGCCAATGAGTTAATTGTCGCGGAAGTATTGCAAAGTGCGGAAGTTATGAAAGCGGCAGTAGCTCACCTCGAGCCATTCATGGAGAAAAATGAAAGTGCCATTAAAGGAAAGATCATGTTGGCAACGGTGAAGGGCGATGTTCATGATATCGGCAAAAATCTTGTAGAAATTATTTTAGCCAATAATGGCTATCAAGTGATTAATCTTGGTATTAAGGTGGCGCCGGATCAATTGATTGCTGCTTATGAGCATGAAAAGCCTGATTTTATCGGGCTATCTGGGTTGCTCGTCAAATCAGCGCAGCAAATGGTCATCACAGCGCAAGATTTGGCGCAGGCCGGGATTGACGTGCCACTTTTTGTAGGGGGAGCAGCGTTAACCAAGAAATTTACGGACACGCGAATTTCACCGGAGTATGGTGGACTTGTGCTATATGCAAAAGATGCCATGAGCGGTCTTGATATGGCTAATCAAGTGAGTGACCCGATGCAAAGGGAAAAACTCATTTCACAGTTGCGAAATGCGGTACAGTCAAACGTGATGTCATCAACGAACGTACGCGATGCAGTGCTAGCGAAGGATTCGTCACAAACACGTTCAGCAATTGATGCACACGCACCGATCTACCCTCCAGTAGATATGGAGCGCCACGTTCTTCGAGATTACCCACTTAGTTTTTTGCGCCCCTATATAAATTGGCAGATGCTTTTAGGCAAACATCTTGGATTACAGGGAAATGTGGAAAAACTCTTAGCGCAAGGTGATGAGAAGGCCGTCAATCTGAAGGCGGATATCGATGCTCTTCTTGATGACGCTGCAAAGACGAAATTGCTGACAGCCAATGCGGTGTATCGTTTTTTTCCTGCCCAATCTGATGGCAATCAAGTCATGATCTATGATCCATTGGATCAACGCACGGTGCTTGAAAGGTTTGACTTCCCTAGGCAACGAAGTGATAGTCATTTGTGTCTTGCGGACTTTTTGCGTTCGGTCGATAGTGGCGTGATGGATTATGTCGCGTTTTTTGTGGTGACTACTGGCTCTGGTGTTCGAGAACAAGCGCAACGGCTAAAAGACAATGGGGATTATTTTAAATCCTATGCTTTACAGGCTGTGGCATTGGAACTTGCCGAATCCTTTGCGGAAAGATTGCATCACATTTTACGTGATTCGTGGGGATTTCCTGATCCAGCGGAGATGACTATGCGAGAACGTTTCATTGCTCGTTATCAGGGAATTCGTGTATCGTTTGGGTATCCTGCTTGTCCGCGCATTGAAGATCAGGAACAACTCTTTCGCTTGATGAAGCCAGAAGACATTGGGGTACATTTGACGGAAGGTTCTATGATGGAACCTGAAGCATCCGTGTCAGCAATGGTTTTTTCTCATCCTGAGGCACGGTATTTCACTGTAGAGTAGGGACAGAAAAGGAAGATGACGACGATGCGAATTGGAATATATGGTGCTGGCGCCGTGGGTGGTTACTATGGTGCAATGTTGGCCCGAGCAGGAGAAAATGTAACTTTTATCGTGCGGGAAAAACGCGCACAACAACTCCGTCAACGCGGCCTTGTCGTTCACAGTGTAGTAGGAAATTTTACGATTCAGCCTACTCTTGTCACTGACGTTCGCAACATCGATAAACTTGATATCGTGATTGTCGCCATTAAAAATTATCATCTAGCGGATGCCATGGATGATCTTACTGTATTACACGGTGCAGGGACTGTGATCGTCCCTTTGTTAAATGGCGTTAGGCATATGGATCATTTGCTCTCCGAATTTGGAGAAAAAGATACGCTCGGTGGCTCTTGCTATATCGAAACAACGTTGTCCAAGGAAGGGGACATCTTGCAAACCGGTGGTTCCTGTGAGATCGTCTATGGTCCTGTTAATGACGTGACGATAGATGACAGTGTGAAGAACCTGATGCATCAGATGCAAGGAATTTTCACTAAGGCTGGCATTAAAGCCTTATATCGCCATCAAATACTTGTGCAAATGTGGAAAAAGTATGTGTTTTTATGTGCCCTCAGTGGTGTAACGGCAGCTTGTCGATTACCTATTGGTTCCGTTTTACAAGAGCCCAAGGGAATGCTTCTTTATTCTGATATGATTCGTGAATTACTTTCTGTTGCGCATGCAAAAGGGGTCGCACTGCCTGAAAATTTACATGATCAAATGATGGAAAGTGCTGCTAAGTTGGATCCTGCCTTGACATCTTCTATGCATCGCGATTTGGAAAAAGGGTTGCCCCTTGAGCTTGATAGTCTGCAAGGGGCACTGATTGAAATGGCCATGGAACTTGGTATTCATGTGCCCGTGCATGAAGTTATTTATGCGGTGTTGGCTGCGCACAGGTTTGGAAAGCGGTAAATTGGCTAAACGGAAGACTATGAAGCGTATAATTTCTATGCGAAACAAGATCGTACGTTTTGGCTATTTATGTTTATGGTGGCACCATCAGCGAATTCAGCAAAAGTATCGTGTTCAAGTTTCGTTAGCAGAAGTAGGGGTATTTACCTATAAAAAATTGCCAGTCATAGTGCCTAAAAAGCTGTAAGAGCGTGTCGTTGAAAAAGCAACTGGTTGGTAACGCAGAATACCTACCAGTTGCTTGTCTATGCGAGGACACCAACAAAATACAACGCAATGTGGCTCTCCGAATTAATTGTCTGAGTTTGAAAAATAGGTGTAACAGAACCATAACCGATGCCAATAATGGCTCCTGTCATGATCATAATATACGTTGTCAATCAATTTAAATCATTTGTTGCAACCGTCATGTAGTTTCGTCTTTCAACGAATTTCGGCGTGCATGAAATTATAAAATTGTTTTGGCGTCATATCGTACTGGGCCTTAAATGCCCGGAAAAAATGAGAGTAAGTGTTGAATCCACATTGAAGTGATACATCGCTAATTGGCATGTTCTCTAAAATGAGTTGCTTAGATAATACCAGTCGCTTTTGCAGAATGTACTGATGGATCGTCGTTCCTGTCTGTCGCTTAAATTCGCGCATTAAGTAAAACTTACTCATGTAAAAATGGTTTGCGATTCCATTCAATGTTAGCTCTTGAGATAGATTTTCTGTAATGAAAGCAATAATGGGTTCTAAAAAATCATTCACTAAAATGGCATCGTTGAGACCTTCATTTTTCCCAAGTAGGGCATAGCGGTTCAGCAATATCATGAGTCGTTGCACATACGATTGGCATAAAAGTTTACTGCCAAAGGATTCTTCTTTGCTTGCGGCCAGAAGTTGGAGCAGTTCGGATTTTATGAGTTGAAAATGATCCGGACTAAGCCGTAAGAGATTGGTATGTGTCAATAATGTGGTATTGAAACATTGTTCTAAATTTGTTGTGGTGTCTCCGAGAGTTTTTAAAAATTGCCGATCAATCCATAGAACCATGCGTTCGTATGCTTGTGAATCCGCAGAAATAACGGCCTGGTGCAATTCATTAGGTGCTATGAAAAGGATGTCATGTGGCTTAAGTACGTAGGATTTACCCTCTACAAAGTAGGTTACTCTTCCTGAAAGAAATAAATACACCTCATAAAAATCATGATGATGCAATTGAACATCATGTAACTTCCGATCTAAATAATGAAAAACTTCATACTCCGTCCGAATCATATGTTGCCTGGATTGAAAGTCTTGTATAGAAATCTTCATGATAATCACCTCAAAAAATGAAAATTACAATCATATACTCTCACTGTACAATTTTATGTGCAATTTTCGCAAGTATTATAGCACAAATATGCATTTTAATCGCAGAAATGGTACGTATACTAATAGACATAGTAGGGGTGATAGAGGAGGTAAATACTCATTTTGATGAAAGCGTTTAGCGGTCCAGAGTATTTATTGAAAACGAATAAGGCTAAGGAATTATACGAAAAGTTTGCTTCTACGTTGCCCATTTATGACTATCATGGCCATTTAAGAGCGCAGGATATAGCAGAGAATAAATCATTTACTGATCTAGGCGAACTGTGGATGGCTGGTGATCACTATAAATGGAGGTTGATGCGTGTAGCCGGTCTTCCAGAAGAACTCATTACGGGACAGGATACGACCTATAAGGAGAAATTTCTAGCCTTTGCAGAAGTGCTTCCCTATTTTGTAGGAAATCCCGTTTATCATTGGGCTCACTTGGAATTGCGACAGTACTTTGCGATTGATAAACCACTTAGTGCAAAAACGGCCTATGAAATTTATGATGAAACGCTACAACAAATTCAAAAAGGTGGATTTCGTGCGCGGGATTTGCTTGCAAAATCCAATGTGGAAACTATCGCAACGACGAACGATCCGATTGATGATTTGTATTTTCATCGGCAACTACACCATGCAACTGATATACAGACGCGCGTTGTGCCAACTTTTCGACCGGATGCTGTTTTGGCGATTACGTCCGTAAGCTTTATAGCTTATCTTCAACAACTGGCGGAAGTGTCGGGTCCAAGCATTCAAACACTGGATGATTTGCTTGATACGTTACGTCAACGAATGGACTATTTTGCAACGATGGGATGTAGTAGTGCTGATCATTCGGTTAGTACGTTTCCTACAGTCAAGGGCACTTATGCGCAAGCAAAACACATATTTTCCAAAGGGTTAACTGGTCAGTCGTTGCAACAGGAAGATGTTGAAAGATATCGATATTATTTGTTGTTTTTCTTGGCTTCTGAGTACGCAACACGGGGTTGGGTAATGCAACTGCATCTTTCAGCACTTCGCAACGCGAATTCGCGACTCTTTGATCAACTTGGTGCTGATTGCGGTGTGGATTCCATCGGCGAAGCGGTCTCGATACGAGCTTTACAACAATTTTTTGATGATCTAGAGATCATAGATGCTGTACCGAAAGTTATTCTTTACACGATGAACCCTGCGGCGTATTACATGATAGCGTCTATGGCGGGCAATTTTCAGGGAGGAATTAAAGGGAAGATCCAAGTGGGACCTCCATGGTGGATGTTAGACCATCGAGATGGCATTGTAGAACAATTACGATTGATCAGCAATACAGGAGCATTGGGCTTATTTATCGGTATGACGACGGATTCTCGAAGTTTTCTGTCGTTTTCCCGTCATGATTATTTTCGCCGGATTGTTTGTTCCCTGATCGGTCAATGGATTGAGGATGGAGAAGTACCGGATGACGATGAGACATTAGGTCCCTTATTGGAAGGTATTTTTATTCAAAACGCGAGAAATTATTTTACAAATTAAGGTGGCTTATGACGACTATGCAGATGACTTTTCGGTGGTATGGCGAAACGGATCCCGTGACGCTGTCACATATAAGGCAGATTCCAGGTATGCAAGGTGTTGTGTCGGCCATTTATGATGTACCGGTAGGCGAAGTGTGGCCACGAGAAAAAATTGCTGATCTTGAACAGCGCATTCATGCTGCGGGTTTGACTTTTGAAGTCGTGGAGAGCGTTCCTGTGCATGAGAATATCAAACTGGGTGGGAGCGACGCACCGCGTTTGACTGAGAACTATTGTGAAAATGTGCGTCGTTTAGGTGAAGCGGGTGTAAAAGTCATTTGCTATAACTTTATGCCTGTTTTTGATTGGCTTCGTACGCAACTTTCCTACGAATTACCCGATGGTTCTTTTG
>JAKACU010000159.1 GCA_021821185.1 Bacillota bacterium | reverse complement strand
TTCTCTCCCATCTGCGTAACGATGGATAAGGATCAAACGCCCACTCCTGCATTCCTGTATCACGGTAAATACCAAAGTGCAAATGGGGTGGGAACTTTCCTGAGGTACCTGGCTTGCCATAACCGCTGCTGCCTACATAGCCAATAACTTGACCAGGACGGACGATGACACCTTGTTTAATGCCCCGTGCGTACGATGACAGGTGTGCGTAATAAAAGTACATGTTGTCAGCGGAACGCAAACCGACACGCCACCCTCCAAGGCGGTTCCATCCGATAAGTTCGACATAGCCGTAGCAGGTGCTGAGCACAGGTGTGCCATAACCAGCAAAAATATCCGTACCCTCATGTATTCTTCGGCCGCCAAAATTACGACCTTCGCCCCACGTGTCTCTATAGGAGTAACTGTACCTTTTATGAATCGGAAAACAGCGATCTGTCAGCTGTGCTGAGTTGAACTTGGCGTAAACATGAGACAATGCCAGTATGCGCTCAACGGCAAGCGTGTTGTTAAAATGATTCCACAAGACGTTGGATTGTTCTTGTTCTGAAGAGCCGCCTTGATGCAGCCAGTTGGCCATCGCTGCGCTGCGGTCGTACGGGTTGTCTTGATCGGCTAGATGATCTCTGTCGCCGTCCAGTCCACGGCCTTCAAAAAGTGCGATTCGAGACGGGTTTTTATCATTCATGACAGGGTTCAATAATCCCTGCCACTCAAACGGTGTGAAGCGAAACCCCGCCATCGATGATGGCATACCCTTGACACGGGTCACACCTTCTGGCGGCTTCGTCGTAGCGCCATAAGTGTCTAATGCGGCCAAGAGTGACCATGACACATGAAACCGATTTGCTGCCTGCGTGTACCATGCTGGTACGGAAGGGTTTTGAGACGGCGTAACAGGCGGCGATGTCGGTGCCATCACAAGCATCGTAAGTGCAACCATCGCATGTTTCATCATGATAACAGCATTCACCCCACACACTGCGAATGCTTCTATTGTGCATGGATTAAATGAGATTTACGCATCCATGTTTTTACGGTGCATACGTGTATTTTGGCGTGGGGACACTAGCCTGTGGTTACAACACACATCACACCGGAGGCGATGATATGCAACAACAAATTCAACAAAGTGTACAACGCGCCATGAATCTGTGCCAACAAGCTGTACAAGAGTTGCAGATAGCTTCGCAGGCAGCGCAAAGCACATCGCAGTACGCTTACAGCGCACAGTCATTCATGAGCCCCGCTAGTATGAATCAATATGGAACATACGGTTCCTATGGATCGTATGCGGGCGGTTATCAAAGCGGTTACTCGGGCCCTGCGGTCAATAGTGTCATGAACGCCGATCGCTTCATTGACCAGCAAGAATCCACGCCAAGTTACCACAACTACAACACGCAAATGCCGAGCTATTCCTCATCACAAAGTGTGAATTATACCTCGCAGGTTAATCCGACCGCTTTGCAATCAGTCATGTCGGCTGATCGTTTTACCACTCCGGAAGGACCAAGCCAGGGAATGCAGCAAGGAGCTCAAGGCATGCAAGGCATGCCGCAGCAACAGCAACAATACGGCTATACTGGCATCAATGCAGTCATGCAAGCAGATCGAACCAATATGGCCTACTAACATGCAACAACAAAACAAGAAAAAGGGATCCACATTAGGGGATCCCTTTTTCTTGTTATTACAGAGTTATTGTCCGATACGCATCAATCGCAATCGGCGAATCCGTTCCTCCGTTGCCGGATGAGTACTGAATAATCCAGCGAGTTGATGACCGCGAAGGGGATTGACGATATACATGTGCGCCATCGCCGCAGCGGCAGCCGGTTCTTGTCTGGAGCCCCGATTGCGTGGAACACCAAATCGAGGAGCGTGGTCCAGTTTTGCGAGTGCATCTGCCAGACCATCGGGATCAAGTGTCAGGTGTGCCGCTCCTGCATCAGCTTTAAACTCACGCGAGCGAGAAATAGCTAATTGGATCATGGTGGCAGCAATAGGTGCCAAAATCATTAAGGCAAGATCGGCGATCCAGTTTTGATCACGACGATCACCATTGCCAACGCCGCCCCAAAACATGCCCCACTGCAACATCTGAGCTATCCAAGTGATGGCGCCTGCGAGCGTAGCGGCCATCGATGCGATTAAAATATCACGATGTCGAATATGCGACATTTCATGGGCCAACACGCCGGCAAGTTCGCGTTGTGACAGCACTTTTACCAGGCCGACGTTTACTACAATGGCAGCATGCTCAGGATTGCGGCCAGTTGCAAATGCATTAGGCTGTTCAGAAGGGGATACGTACAACCTTGGCATGGGCAATCCGGCGCGCGTGGCAAGGTGGCGCACCAGCGTGTACAATTCAGGGTGGTCCCGTTCTGTTGCCGGCTTTGCACCGACCATCGAGATGGCTATCTGATCGCTAAAAAAGTAGCTGGCGCCGTTCATGACGATGCCGATGATAAGGGCGACAGCGGCACCGCCTCGACCGCCGATCACGCCGCCGATAACGACTAACAGCACCGTAAGAATACCCATCAGGATCCATGTCTTTAATGAATTCAATGGCGACACCATCCTTATTTCTAGGCATTGTAGAACCTGTCTTTATTATACCACGCCGCCTATTCCTTCTGGTATTATGGTCACAAGACGGAGGAGGACTACTATGAAACAAAACTTTTCGGTGAAACTTGTGCGCTACACAGACCCTGCTCGTCTGTCATTAGCGCATGCAGCTGCAGTGTACCTTGGCAAACCCGACACGAATAATATCAAACGGCCGCTTAACATTATAAAAAAAGGCGATACATTGGCAATTTTTCGCGGTGAGTCAGCGCGTTTTGAGTTTTCTACGTCCAAAGTGGTTTATGACCATTTAATCACCTATACAACAATCAACATGAGGGCTTGTGGAGGTCTGCGCGCCAATGAGGCAACCGTATTTGTCCCGCCTGCAGAAGATGATGACCCGGTGTACCAGGAACTCGGTGAGGAGCATTTAGCGAATTACCGAAAATTGGTGCACGGAATTGATCCACAAACCGAAGACCCGATTCATAAAAAGCGTTTGCAAGCCGCCCGTAGTATTGCACCTGTGTCAGTACAGCTTCATTACCTGCTGGATTTTAATTTTACTACGCTGATTGAGTCTGTGTTCCCTCAGCGCATATGGTCGCCCGGAGCACAACTTGATACGCGCCAAGTTGTGCAAACCATGTATTCGCTTATCCGGGAGCAAGATCCAGAGTTGTGGGATTTGGTGTACGAGTATTACGGTCCAGAAGCTCACGCATGGAAACGCCTGCGCATGAAACTAAAGCAAGAGCGCCCAGAATTGTATGAGCAGTTGCTTAAGGAGTATGGTGTGATCCGTTCTATGTGGGATTGATTGCATGCACAGATCTCGTTCACTTGGATAGAATATTTAAAGGTGTAAAAAAGAATTCATAGGGTTCAGTGGTTGCAAATTGAACTGGCTGGTCTTATACTAACATTCGTACGTTTGGAAGTACACTTTTTATGCAAAAAAATAGGAACCAGCATCCTCTTAAAGGGTTAGGACCTCACAGGACTAACTTTCCCCCGTGGTGGATGGCGCAGGTCCCGCCATGCTTGGGAGGGCATGGGATTTTTGTAATAAAGGGGGAGTTTTTGTGGATACAGCAGGACGTCATGTAATTGCAGAATTATGGGGATGCAACGCAGATATTTTAAACGATCTCGATAGAATTGAACGCGTTATGGTGACTGCGGCACTGGAGTCTGGTGCTGAAGTTCGAGAGGTGGCGTTTCATAAGTTTGCACCTCAAGGTGTGAGCGGGGTCGTTATCATCTCGGAGTCTCACCTGACGATTCATAGTTTTCCTGAGCATGGGTATGCCAGTATCGATGT
>JAKACU010000158.1 GCA_021821185.1 Bacillota bacterium | reverse complement strand
TGCTATCTGGATTGCTTGTTGTGATTGCGCTTGTTCGTTTAGGCCGTAAGTAAAACGACGCCTTGGCGATAGGCCGTCGTCAAGGCGTCTGGTAAGCAAACTTTTATTTGGTATCAAAAAGCAATACCATAAATATGTGAACTACGTCAGAAACGTACAGCTTTCTGACAGAAGCGGGGGTTATGCCATGATGGAGTATAAAGGATACGTTGGCCAAGTGAAATTTGATGATGAAGCAGACTTGTTTCACGGAGAGGTTATTAACATGAGAGATGTGATCACCTTTCAAGGCACATCGGTTTCCGATTTGCGTCAGGCATTCGAGGCATCTATTGAGGACTATCTTGCCTTTTGTGCAGAACGAGGCGAAAAACCCGAAAAGCCGTTTTCCGGAAAGTTCATGGTACGGTTGATACCAGAACAACATCGTCTAGCGGTGATGACCGCGAAGAAATCAGGGAAAAGTCTAAATACCTGGGTGATTGAACAAATGAATCGCGGTGTAGAACAAGAATTAGGTGGACGCATATTGTAGGCTTTTTCGCCAAGCAAAAACGTACATTCTGCAGTCAACAACGAAACGGTCTACCCTACCTTTAGGACGCGTAAAGGAGTGGTAGGCATATGGTGAGGGATAGCCATGGCAATTGTAAAACAGGACATCCTCGAGCTGATCGAGCAAATCAGTCCAGACGATCTGGAAGCAGCCTATTGGGCCATAAAGAGCGCGATCGACCACGATGAGTCTTGGTACTGGACGAAGTGGTGGCAGCAAGAAGAGGCAGAGGCAGACCAGGAAAAGGCCAACGGCCAACAGATAGGTCCTAGGTGTGCCGCAGAAGACCTTTCGATGATCGACTGGTGAATGGTATATATTGAAAAGTTTGTTTTTCCTCTTCCACAGAAAAAAAGACAAAAAAGAACGCGTAAAAACGGTAGGATGCGGGTCCTTTTTAGGGTGAGTCAGGTTAAACCTGGCATCACACAAAGGAAAGGATGAACCGTATGTTCACCGGCTATGACTTTATGTATCCCGTTAGCCCATCCACACTTACCTGTATGTACAATCAAGGGATTCGTGCCGTTGGGCGGTATCTAACCCCGACAAGCGTGAATGCGGCTTATTTCACCTCAGCCCAGGGATATTACGACTATGAAACGGCCGTTTCACTCGCGTTGGCCGCACAACAACCCATTGGCACGCCTGTCTTTTTTGCAGTGGATACCGACGTTGTCAGTGATGCGTACTGGCAATCTCAAGGCTCGCCATCGACAATGATGCATCTTGCCGAAGTTCTTGATTATTTTTCCGGTATCAATCAGGCCTACAACGACTATCTTGACGCGTATACCAGCGGATCAGGAAGCGGCTATTATGACATTGGGGTCTACGGTGGTTACTGCACGGTATCGGAAATTCAAGGTACCTATGGTATGGCATCCGCTTCTTGGCAAACTTCCTCATGGAGCAACGGGTCAATCTACGGAGACAACGCTATTTATCAGAGCGAACATGGTGTAACGCAATGTGGCACCAACGTTGATGTTGATACGGTATACATATTTACGGTATACTGGTAAGTTTCCATGTACTGGTTAACTCCCATGTTTGGCCTCCGTTTGATGTGGTATACCGAAGCGTGTCTTGCAAGCTGTGTAACAACAATCGCCCATCTTGACGTTGTGGACCATAAAACGTTGGCGGCTGTGCGGTAAAGAACTCAAAACGATCGGCGGCGGGTATCATCAGGGGTTGTACTACCCAGGTCTTGCCGCCGTCTGTTGTTCGATCCAGCAACATGACGCCTGGCGTACCGTGTGAATTGAGGGTAATCCAACCCTCTTGTTCGGTACGAAAAACCATTCCGGTTGGATACTGTGCATCCGAAAGCATAGAGGATTTCTTGTCAGCACTGGTATAAACGAGTGTCCAATGCCGGCCGCCATCGACCGTTTGGTACACATTTTTTCGCATCAGCCCCAGCGCCGGCGTGGATGTTGCCAAGATCCATCCGTGCGATGGATTCACAAAAATGATCGTATTGATAAGATCCGTGCCCAGATGGGGAGGGACCTTGCTAATCTTCCATAACAATCCACCGTTTGCGGTACGCAAGACAACAAGCTTTGGCTGCGGTGTTTGGATTCGCCCCACGATCCATGCCCGATCCTTCGTGGGCACATCCCAGGCGAGCAGACCGTGAAGGCTTGGCCCTAAATTCGCAGGCAAGGTTATTGATTTTTGATGCGTCAGCGATGCCACCAAGGTATCAAACCAGGTTACTTTTGCAACCCCCTTGGCCTGTAAAAAGGAGGATACAGATGGCGCCGTTTTTGTGTTGGCTAACGAGGCCATCGGAAAGAGGCTTCCCGCAACCATGATAAAAACGGCAGCCCATAGCCTTGCCCGTAGTCTAAACGATCCTGCTGAAGTTAAATAGGATTGACGAATCATCATTTCCCGCCTTTCGTTTTGCAATTTCTTGCGCAAATGTGGTTTTCTTACTAGACGAAACTCAGGCTGTTTCGGTTTCGTCATCGGGCCTTTAAGTGTGTCGATCCGAAGCCGCCATGGCAGGCGCTGATTATATCGTATCTGGCAACACGGACGATTTCCCATCGGGTTATAACGTAACAGGATGATCTACTTAGCACCCCATCGTACTAACCCGCTCCCTTGGCATACGCCGATCCGTTACGAGCACAAGCGGATCATCCTCGCAAAACAGGAGCTTCTCCTTGACCACTTAATGATACACAAAGTTCTTGTGTATCATGACGCAAAACCTGCACGCGCCCAGACAGGATACGGCCTCCCGGACGCTTTTTGCTCGCCGGGGAAGGCCGCCTGGCGCATCACCTTCGTTATACGATACATACTATCGCATGATCTGTTGTTGTGTATCTTTATTATGAAAATACAGCGTATACATAAAATGTAATATGATACCCGGAAGACACGAGCATAGCGAGTTTCTCTCTTTAGCCGGCGGGCTGTTTGTCGGCGAACCGGATGCAAGGTTTTGCGAAAAAACGAGCAAAATCCTCTCGCGAAAAAGAGGATTGTCCGCTAGACTGATAGGGGAGCCTAAAGAAAAAGGGAGAGATCGTGTTGGCGGCAGAGCGTAACAAGATTAGCATTACGATTTGTAGAACAGGGATCGTCGGTGACTGGGCAATCTCTTGCATGAGACGTTTTGGTGCGTAAAAACGGATGATGCCGTAATCTCTTATCTGCCGTCGTTTCTTTTACGAAAAGGCTCTTTTCGCATAGATTGTTGCTCTTTGGACAATAGAGTTACAAATGTTAGGCTACACTTCTTCAAACCATTAAAATTTCTCCTCGATTGTAGCCAATATTACGTTAGCCGCTTCTTTTGCTCCACCAGCATTCTGGAAGTTGCCAGAAAGTTTCTGTGCATTTTCCAGATAGGTTTGATCTGCTAGTATATCGGCTACTGCTTTTGCGATATAACTCGACCTGTTTCCTTTAAGTTTTACTCCTACACCAAGTTCAACAACTCGATCTGCAACCAGCACTTCTTCACTATGTTGTGGAAATAGAACCATCGGAACCCCAGCATACAGGCTTTCATTCACGCTATTCATCCCACAATGCGTTATAAATACATCTGCTCTTTGCAATAATGCATTCTGATCCAAGTGTTTCTTAACCGTGAAATTATCTGGTATTTGACCCAAAGAGGTAATCTCTGTTTTGTCGCCAATTGATATTACAATCTCATAATCATTGTCTACAAAAGCATCAATGCAATTTTTGTAGAAATTCACATTTTGATTGAGTACAGTTCCTAATGAGATATAAATAACTTTTCTATCTTTCCTATCATCTAATACATCAGAGATTTTCTCGATGGAAGGTCCTACAAAGGTATATTTGTCAGAAAA
>JAKACU010000036.1 GCA_021821185.1 Bacillota bacterium | reverse complement strand
CCAAACGATAGCCGTAACCTCAACAACATCATGTAACGTGACTGCTTTCACTAACAAAGCAACTACAGCGCCCCCGATGGCGCTCCATCCGATCGACAATCCTTTGGGTTGCCAAATGACAAGTACCAAAGTCAAAAGAAAAATAATTACAGCCACAACTGCCATTGTGCATCTCCCAGTCTCTAAAGAAAATTACGATGGCGTGGTACACCTCGTACCAAGCCCCTGTATCTGCAAAGCTTTATATTCTTCCGCTACATTCGGTAGCGTGCTTACAATATCGGCTAGCAGCGAAACTTTATCCAAATCGAGAGAATAGTATACCCATTGTGCTGTTTTGCGTTCTTTGAGAAGACCAGCCTGTTTGAGTTTGCGTAGGTGTTGTGAGATACTTGGTTGCGACATGTTCAAAGCCCCAACCAACTCACATACACACAGTTCCCCGTTACGTAAAAGCGCAAGAATATGCAAACGAGTTTTGTCGCCTAATGCTTTATACACATCAGCGATTGCCTCAAACCTTTCCTCCATGCGCTCACCCCACCACGTGTTTTGCAAAGTTCTGTAACAATTCCCTACCCATAATTTCATCATCTTGCAGCGTAGCCACACAAATCTGTTCTTTATCATGACCTTGACGCAACTTCTCAATCTGGGCTTTTTGCAACTGTAAGCGACGGCCAAACAGCGGACTGCTTGCCGCGTCTTCAGGAAGCACCTGATTGACGATGATTGCCTGCGTCGAGATGCCTGTACGTAATAGATCCTCCATGGCTCGTTGCATTTCGGCAATCGGTGTTGACTCCGCCAACGTCACAAATATCATCGTTGTCTCTTCTTGATTTTGCAACGTTTGAATTGCTTGTTTCATACGCACTAATTGTACCTCATCGAGTGCTGCCGTTTCGGCTGTAAAGGTATCTTTATGTTCGAGTTCGGCTTTGTAATCAAAAGACAACTGCAAGAGGCGTATGGTATGCCCCGTCGGTGCCGTATCATAGACGGTGACTGCAAACTCATCGCTTAGCACATAATCAAGAAACTCTTGGAAGACAGCCACTTCCTCCGTACAAGGCGAATTTAGCTCTTCACTAACACGCCGTATCGTTTGCTCCTCTTGATCCGGTAAAGAGTCAAGAACCGTTTGTCGATATTGTTCAAATGCAGTTTTGGGATCGATACGGACCAACCATAAGTTGGTTCCTCTCACTTGCTTCGGTACTGACGTGACCGATTCGCCAAAGACATAGCCAATGTGAGCGGCTGGATCAGTTGTAATGAGTAACGTTTTTGCGCCTTGCTCTGACGCAGACAACGCTAACGTGGAAGCTAGCGTTGTCTTGCCTACGCCGCCTTTACCAGCAAGAAACACTCTGTGATGTTTTACACCTGAAGGCATGACTAGAGTCATGGGTAATTTATCATAAAGTGATGGCATGCGCGAGATCCCTCCCCACCTGCTCCAACATAGCGATGCCCTTTACTTCATCCGCATATAATGGCATATAGCCAATGGTTCCATCAAATTTATGCGCGAGTTCTTGAATATGCGGTTCTTGTTTTTGCCAACGGCGAAGCGAATAAGGATGTATGCGTTCTTCTTTTGGAATAATACCATTCACAATGACCACTTGATTACGAATCGCAAGTTTACGTAATTCCTCAGATGATCGAAGCATTTCATCCATACACATTTTCGCCGGTTGCGTCACAAACACAAACGTAGTTACATTGGGATCGCTCAAAGCTTGTATCGCATCCTCATACTGCTGTTTTGATGCTGACAAGGCGTCAACGCTTCCAATGCATGTCTGTCCACTGCCTTTAGCACTTTCTTCAATATGCAGGCTCCAGCTACTCGGCAATTCTAAGAGACGCAAAGTGTGACCTGTAGGTGCCGTATCAAAAACGACCCAATCATAATCAGGTTGATGCATACACGCAATAAACTGATCAAAAGTGGCCACTTCTTCCGTACAAGGACCGCTCATTTTTTCTTCTGTAGATTTGACTACATCTTCTGGAAAAAGTTCTCGCAGCGGTGCAAGAGCACGGTCTTTATATACCTGCAAGGCCTCACTAGGATTAATCTCTTGAAGATAAAGATTTGGCACGCCCAGAACTTCCTTCGCATCAAGGCTGACTTTTTGGTCAAAAACATCGCCCAAATTGGATGCTGGATCGGTCGTAACAAGCAGTGTCTTCTCCCCTCGTTGCGCTAACAAGACGGCCGTTGCGCACGACAGTGAAGTTTTTCCAACCCCACCTTTACCTGAGAAAAACAAATACTTGGTCATCATTTAAGACTCCTTATGGGCAAATACTTCCTCAATCATTGGGTAATGACCAATCGCACGCACTTGCCCATCGATCATGACGACAGGTAAACTTTTGACGCCTTGTTGCAAGACGATATCATAGACGGGTTTATTCGTCACAAAAGCGGCCGAATTTCGACTAAGCATGTGGCGAACAACAACATGCCCCTGCGCTTTGAGGGACTCTACCATCTCACCCACGCGGATCAATTCAGGATCAGGCGACGTACCGCATATACCCGTTGTGCAACACATTTCTGGATCGAAAATATCGATTTTCATCTTAGCAGCACTTCCCTGATCCGCATCCGCACGAAGAACCCTCGTCGGCTGATCCAACAGCAACCAGGTCAGATTCAACGGCATCTTGGATAGCCGTATCTGCGTCCATCATGGCCGTCAACCGCACTTGGCGCACCAATTGCACAGTTTCTTCGAGTTCTTTTTGCGTAACACCCGCTTCTTTTGCTTTGGTCACATGTTGTTTCATCGAAACGTTGCATCCTGTCGCATAGGCGACCGCCATTTGGATAAGTAGTTTCGCTTGTTCATTCATGATTTACACCCTTTCCCATCGTTATATAACGATTAACTTATATTATAGCTTGTTGTCAGGAAAATGCAAACAGTCCTTTTTAACTATTATATTTCCGGCAAATTTACGCTGTCCGTTTTGTTGATCATCACCGTGATCGCTGTCATCATAGCGTCTTTGGTAGGATCAGCCTTTTGTATTTTAAGGCGTGTACAAAGTCAATAGAAAAAACCTTGATTTCTCAAGGTTTCGTTTGGAGCGGATGACGGGGTTCGAACCCGCAACATTCAGCTTGGGAAGCTGACGCTCTGCCAATTGAACTACATCCGCAAAATCAATTCGTGATTTATTATACAGTTACAAAGTCATTGATGCAAGGACCTCCTGACTATACTCTAAAAGTAAGGAGGTCTCTCGTCTTCCATGTGCTTTCATCCTCCGATATGCGACATCTCCACTTTACTCTTTGCCACGGATTGTGAAGAGCGCAACTCCGAGTAGCGATCATCCCGGTTAGACCAAATCGAACGAATGGCATCTGTGATCGCCTCGTCAGATTCCCCACGTCGAAGGTACTGCTGCAAATCAAAACCACTTGACGCAAACAAGCATAGAAATAATTTTCCTTGAGCAGATAAGCGCGCTCGCGTACAAGCACCACAAAAAGGTGTTGTCACCGAGGATATAATACCTATCTCTCCTTGCCCATCTGCGTATTGGTAGCGCGTCGCGACTTCCCCAGGTTGTGACCGTTGTACAGGCACAAGCGGCCAACGATCGTTTAGAGAAGTTACAATGTCTTTAGCAGGATATACTTTTTGCATCTGCCAATGATTTGAATTACCGACATCCATAAACTCTACAAAACGTACAATAACATCCGTTCCTCGAAATCGTTCGGCCAAGGGAACGACTTGTTTTTCATTGATTCCTTTGATTACCACCATATTTACCTTAACAGGCATTAACTGTGCCTCAAGAGCGGCATCAATGGCAGATAAAATAGGTTCGGAACTACATTCTACATCATTGAGGCGCATGAATGAATCATCATCCAGCGCATCTAAGCTAATCGTCACGCGTTTAAGCCCAGCCTCTTTAAGTTGCAACGCTTTGTCGTGCGTTAAGAGCGAACCGTTGGTCGTTAAAGATATATCCTCGACTGACGGAATACCAGCTAGTCGTGCAATTAATTGCTCGAGATGTGGACGCAGCAACGGTTCCCCACCCGTAAGCCGCAATTTGCGAACACCTAAGGACACAAAAATACGTGCGAGGCGTTCAATTTCATCGTCAGTAAGTAAAGTATCTTTGGGTAAAAATTGAAAGTTAGGACCAAAAACTTCTTTTGGCATACAATACCGACAACGGAAGTTACACCGATCCGTGAGCGAAATTCGCAAATCTCGCAAGGGACGAAACAGTGTGTCTGTGAGCACTGTCATCGCACACCACCTCTCCCCTGCTAATCGTTCTAAGCATTCCTTATGGTCTTATCATGACCGATACCGCTGACGCGATCGATATTGAATAGGTGCTCGCCACGGATACCTTATCGGTGCACTGTAAATGTGCACGAGCCTAGTAAACGGTGAAACAGCAAACAACGTGAAAGCACTAATGATGTGTATTTTAAGGACAAGCGGAACGTCGACCATCAACGACGCATTGGGATGCATTGCGAGCACCCCACGAATCCAAGGACCAATTGTTAAACGATACTCATAGGCACCGATAAGATTATTATAAAAGACAGTCTCTAAAACCCCAAGTCCAATAATAATCAGCAATGCCACCAAAGCCACATAATCCGATATCGTGGAATTACGACGAACTCTTGCATCGACGATCCTTCGATACAATAAAATAATAACCCCTGCCAACGTGACAAGTCCTGCGATACCCCCAAAAATATCAGCATTGAGATGGTACATCTCTGATGATATACCTAGTGCTCGATAAACCTGAATCGGAATCAGCAAACCCATCACGTGACCACCAAAAACGAACAACATCCCCCAATGAAACATCAGGCTCCCCCAGCGAAGCCACTTTTTTTCAAGCAATTCACTTGATTTCGATGTCCAACTTAAAGGATGGTAAATCAATCTCATGACCGCACCAGCTATCATCATGACAAGCGCTATATAAGGAAATATCACCCACAAGAACTGGGTCATCGCATTGCCTCCTCTCAGTCATACATAATGGGATATGGCAAATCCTCTAAATCAGGATTTTCGAGCGTTGTTGTCTGATCATGGTCTGTATGTGGCAGAACATCAACTAAGATGTCAAACACCGAACGATAAGGATGGTCCGTCTCAAGTTGACCAGCTATTTGTACACTAACTTGTGCTAGCCGCACACATAGTGCTTGTGCCTGTTCATGATCTTGTTCTTGCGATAAAAACTCTAGCAAAAGCGGTATATAATCTGGCAATTCTCCTGAAACAATAGTGAATCCGCAAGACATCAACAGTTGTTGTAATGTCAATAAATCCTGTCCTCGTTCCCGCGTGTCTCCGCGTTCATGCGCGGTCAGGTATAAGGAAGTAGTTTCTTGAAAATCAAACGTGTTAACATAATGTTGTTCTAGTTGACTTATTGGCAACTGCATCAATTTTTCAACAGCTCGCTGTAATTCTGCATACTCATTGACCGTTGCAAACTCATAAACAGCGTTAGCTTGCTCTTCAAAATGCTCATAGGCAGGATACGACAGTAAGATAGCTAATGCCGCAAAAATATCACTCACTTCTACAGCTTCCATCGCCTGACCTCCTCGCTGCTTTTTACATGACTATCTACGAGTTACTGGTGGTAATACGCCTTCTGGAGGTGCTAATTCTTCCAAACTACAGGCACCTTGTTCATAAGCCAAATTATTGTCATCATTACGATTCCCTGTTGGAATAACGAAGCGATCTTGGTATTTGGCTACGCCAAATAATCGAGCCATTTCTTCTACTTGTGTCACAGTGAGTCCAGTTTCCTTGAGTAATTGACTATCTGCAAGATCACCCAATTCTTTAGCATGCATATAAGCACGCATGGCCGTCAAACGCAAAAGGGATTGACGAACCACTTCGGTGTCACCTGCCGCGAGAATCGATGCCAGGTATTCAACAGGAATTCGCATCTCATCGACAGCTGGGATATACCCGTCAACAGAAAGCGCGTCTTCATTTTGAATATGACTCATAATCGGGCTAAGCGGTGGAACATACCAAACCATCGGTAATGTCCTGTACTCAGGATGCAAAGGTAAGGCAACCTTCCATTCCACAGCCATTTTATAGACAGGAGAACGTTGTGCCGCTTCAATCCAAGCATCACTAATTCCAGCTTTTTTTGCTTCTGCGATCACTACAGGATCATTGGGATCAAGAAAAACCGACAATTGTGATTCGTATAACTCTTTTTCATCCGCGACAGAAGCAGCTTCGCGTACTCGATCTGCATCATAGAGAATGGGGCCCAAATACCGAATACGCCCAACACAAGTCTCTGAGCAAACGGTGGGAAGCCCCGCTTCGATGCGCGGATAACAGAAATTACATTTCTCCGCTTTGTGCGTATTCCAATTGAAATATACCTTTTTGTAAGGACACGCACTGACACAAAAGCGCCACCCACGACAGGCCTCTTGATCAACCAGCACGATGCCATCCTCTTCGCGCTTGTACACAGCACCGGATGGACAAGCTGCTACACAAGCAGGATTTAAACAATGCTCGCAAATTCTAGGCATATACATCATAAACGTTTGTTGATAGGTGAAAGCAACGTGCTCTTGTAACCCTTTAAGATTAGGATCGCGAGGCGCAATCTCCGGTCCCCCGGCCAGATCATCATCCCAATTGGGTCCCCAAACCGGTTGATCCATCCATTTTCCGGTCAATAAGGACCGCGGACGAGCCACGGGTTGATGCTTTTTGCGCGGACTATTGATCAAATGTTCATAGTCATATGTCCAGGGCTCATAATAATCATCAATCGTTGGCAAATCGGGATTGTGAAAAATATTGGCTAGTTTTGCAAATGCACCACCTGCATGCAGGCGTAACTGTCCATTTTTAAGCGTCCATCCACCGCGATACCGATCTTGATTTTCCCATTCTTGAGGAAAGCCTGGTCCAGGCCGTGTCTCTACATTGTTGAACCACATGTACTCTGTACCTGGACGATTAGTCCAGGTATTTTTGCACGTGACGCTACAAGTATGACAACCAATACATTTGTCAAGATTCATAACCATGGCTACTTGTGCTTTAATCTTCAAGCCAATTCACCTCTTTTAAGGGCCGAACTATCGTCATCACGTCGCGCTGATGGCCTGTTGGTCCATAGTAATTGAAACCATAGCTTAATTGAGCGTAGCCACCAATCATATGGGTTGGCTTGGGAATAATGCGCGTCACGCTATTATGCGTGCCACCGCGATCTCCTGTAATCGCACTCCCCGGTACCCCGATCGTTCGATCCTGAGCGTGATACATCATGGCAATACCACGAGGTATACGATGGGTTACAACCGCTCGCGCTGCAATTGCGCCATTGCGGTTATACACTTCAACCCAATCATTGTCACGAATTTTGATTTGCTCAGCATCTTCTTGACTCAACCAGATCGTTTGACCGCCGCGAAATAACGTCAGCATACGGTGATTATCGGAGTACGTTGAATGAATACCCCATTTTTGGTGTGGTGTGAGATAGCGAACTACAACCGTACGACTGTTTTCGTTGTCTACTTTAGGATCATTCGCCATGAAGGGCTCAAGGCCAAGCGGCGGTCGATAGACAGCAAATCCTTCACCAAATTCAAGCATGACTTCGTGATCAACATAAAAATGTTGTCTTCCAGTCAGCGTGTGCCACGGGATTTTAAATTCTACATTGGACGTAAATGGCGAATAACGACGGTTTTCTCCTTCAAGTCCACTCCAAATCGGAGTAGCTAATGATAAACGTGGTTGCACTGTCAAATCATCAAAGGTGTACGCTACATCTTCTTTTCCTATCTCTACGTGTGCTATTGGTAAACCCGTTTGTTCGCTTAAAGCCTTCCATTCTTCATTGGCACGCCGACCATTCGTTGCACCTGATAAAGTAAGAATGGCTTCTGCGACTTGGCGTTCTTCATGGAGTAGCGGGAGATTGAAGCCAACACCAGCCGATGTTTTACGTCCGACCTTGTTGCCAAACTCCGCATAAGCTTTCTCGCCTGAAATCTTAATACCTTTAGCTCCAATTGCTTGTTTGGCTAAGGGACCAAGTGTAGTCATTTGTTCATACACATTGGGATAATCCCTACGAACAACGAGAAGTTTTGGCATCGTTTTACCTGGAATAGCTGCCACTTCTCCAGCTTTCCAATCGAGCACTTTACCGAATGGCTGTGCCAGTTCCTCAGGAGAATCGTGGTTTAACGGTGCCATAACCAAATCGTCTTGTGCCGGCAAGTAACGTGACGCCAAGTCAGAAAAGGATTTGGCAAGGGTGATAAATGTTTGCCAATCGCTTCGAGATTCAAAAGGTGGCGAAATGGCCGGATTGAATGGATGGATAAACGGATGCATATCCGTACTGCTGATATCATGTTTCTCATACCAAGTGGCTGCAGGTAAAACAATGTCTGAATACAACGCGGTACCTGTCATTCGAAAATCCATAGTCACAAGAAGATCGAGTTTCCCCTTGGGAATTTCAGGCGAAATATGTACATCTTTAGGCATCCATTCACTGTTTTGCGCTCCGAGAATGTGCCCGTCCGCGCCCAGTAAATGTTGCAAAAAATACTCGTGTCCTTTACCGCTTGAACCAAGTAAATTTGATCGCCAGACAAACAAGACCTTTGGAAAATTTTTCGGATCATCAGGGTTTTCCATAGCAAATGCTAGATCACCAGATTCTAGTCGCTTGGCCACCAACGTTGCAATTTCTTCATTCGTTGTAGCCCCTGCTGTTCGTGCCTCTTCGACGACTTGCAAAGAATTTTCATTAAATTGCGGAAAGGATGGTAGCCACCCAAGGCGAGCTGCTAAAAGATTCATATCAGCAGGGTGCATGTCTTTAAAACGCCCAGCAAAAGGTGCTCCCATCGTTTTCGTTGACAATTCTTCATAGCGAAATTGATCGGTTGCAAAATAAAAGAATGATGTCCCATTTTGCTGCCGTGGTGGTTTCACCCAATCATTTGCGAATGCTATGGTACTCCACCCTTCTAGCGGACGTACCTTTTCTTGACCGACATAATGCGCCCAACCACCACCGTTTACACCTTGACAACCGCAAAGCAAAACCATGTTAATGATTGCGCGATAAACCGTGTCGCTATGATACCAGTGGTTCGTACCAGCGCCTAAAGCAATCATGGAACGGCCATGCGTTTTTGCTGCGTTTTGCGCAAATTCGCGAGCAATCTGTATGCAAAGTTTACGATCAACACCGGTGATCGCCTCTTGCCACGCCGGTGTAAATGGACCATCCTCGTCGTAATCGGCTGGGTAATCACCGGGCAAGCCTCTTGATACGCCCACATGGGCCACCAAAAGGTCAAACACGGTAGTTACCACAAAGTCCTTACCATCCAGTCCGGTAATGCGCTTCGCGGGTAATGCTCTCAATTTGCTATATCCTGTCGCCCCGAAGTAGGGAAAAGATACAAAAACCGTCTCATGGTCATAATCAAGAAAACTTAGACGTGGCTGTATCGGTTGATCAGACTCATTTTGTAAGTTCAAATTCCATTTTTGTGATCCATCCCAACGAAAACCAATCGCTCCGTTTGGCACAGCAAGACTGTCGCTTTCGTCGTCCCAGACAAGTGTCTTCCAATCGCCGTTTGGTGATTGATCCATGAGATCGCTTGCACGCAAAAACCGATCCGTACGATATCCATCTTCGTGTGGCACGAGTGTCACGAGAAAGGGCAGATCTGTGAAACGAACGGCATAATCTTGAAAATAAGGTGTTTGCTTTTCTACATAAAATTCCTTGACGATGACATGCGTCATAGCCATCGCTAACGCCGCATCCGTTCCCGCCTTGGCCGGCAACCAGACATCGGCAAACTTCACATACTCCGCATAGTCAGGACTGACAGCGACAACTTTGGTGCCCTTGTATCGAGCCTCGACCATGAAGTGGGCATCCGGTGTACGAGTCATCGGCAGATTGGTACCCCAAATCATAAAGTACGAGGAATTATACCAATCGGCACTTTCAGGCACATCGGTTTGATCACCCCAAATTTGCGGCGATGCAGGCGGCAGATCCGCATACCAATCATAAAAACTAAGAATCGTTCCCCCAAGAAGTGATAAATATCTCGATCCCGCAGCATAGCTAACTTGAGACATGGCAGGTATGGGACTGAAACCGACAATACGATCAGGTCCGTATTGTTTTATGGTATAGATCGATGACGCCGCTATGAGTTCACTAATTTCATCCCATGTAGCCCGAATGAATCCACCTTTTCCGCGACCACTTTGATATCTCGCCTTTTTGCTAGGATTCTCAATAATGTTTGCATAAGCTTGAATAGGATCATGTCCCTGACTTAATTCACTTCGCCACATGTCCAAGAGTTCGCTACGTATGTACGGATACTTAACGCGCAGCGGGCTGTATTCGTACCACGAAAAACTCGCGCCTCGAGGGCATCCACGCGGTTCATATTCTGGGGTATCAGGACCAAGTGACGGATAATCAGTCGCTTGTGTCTCGTACGCGATGATGCCATCTTTCACATGGATTTTCCAGCTACAAGATCCGGTGCAATTGACTCCATGAGTCGATCGGACGACTTTGTCATGTTGCCAACGTTTACGATACGTATCTTCCCAAGCTCGCGAACGAGGACTTTCTTCCGTCCATTGATTGTTGAAACGCTCACCGCGTTGCAAATGGGAAAACGCACTAAAAAGTGTGCGCTTATGATTCGCCATGACTTTCACCTCTATCTTTTGAAAGTGGATCAAACTGTGTCCCTACTATGCGAAACGATTCTGTGCCGCTGTATAATTCCTGTATAAAACCTTCCAGTGAAGGAACATTAGCTGCAACGATAATCAACCGTTCTAATGTATACAAATCATTCATGTTGCGAATGGTCTCTTCTACCTGTGCGGGCACAGGAGCAAATCGCATTGAAAGCAGCATCAAGAGATCATCGCGATCGACTGCAAGGGCTTGTGCTGTCCATTGTTGCTGGTCATCAGTCTGCTTCATCAGCCATTTCCTCCTTTTCAAACAACCACGCTTCCTCAGTTTTACTATGCATAGCAGATAGCCATAGTAAATGCTCACATCGTGAAGCAATCATCGCCACTTGTGTTCCATGACGCACTTCTTCTTGTATCTCTTGCCATAATTGTCGCATTAACTCATGATCTCGAGACAGAGCAGCGATGGTAGAAGTCATCGCTGAATTGTCCCTACAGATTTCTTGATAAAAACCCTTTTCTTCCTCATCTGCATGATTGATCACGCGCATTTGAAAGTGTTCTAAAAAAAGTTGAATCACGGCAGTAACCTCAGGCAAACCTTGTTCTACACTTTGCTTGACCACATGTAATAATTCTTGCGCCTCACCATACGCGGCATGATGTATCGCATGATGTGCGTCTTGTTGCTTAAGCGCTGGCCCTGACATAATCAATCCCCCTTCACGAAGCAGTTCGACGCGATAAAGAAACAACCAAAAGCGCCACGAGACTAACGATGCTTAAGAGGTAAAGGCCACCTGCATAGCTCCCTGTCACCTGCTGAATAGCTCCCATGACCAAAGGAGGAAAGAAACCACCAATGCCGCCGATGGCACCAATGATCCCTGTTGCTTTTCCTGTCTGCGTGGAAAAATAATACGGAACCAATTTAAAAACCGTCCCATTGCCGATCCCTAACATCGCGGCAATCACTAGTGCCGCCACCGTTAAAAGCGCGACATTATTCAGCCCTAAGGCAAAAATGATACTGCCAACCACGATCACGATAAACGTAATCGCCAATAAGCGAATCGGCGCTAGTTTATCCGCCAGATACCCACCAATCGGGCGCATCACCGTGGCAAGCACCACAAACCCTGCTGCACGCATGCCTGCCGTTACGGGAGCTAGATGAAATTGTTGTTGCAATAAGGTCGGTAGGTAGTTGCCAAAAGCCACGAACCCACCAAACGTGATGAAATAGTACAAAGCGAGTGTCCATAAACGAGAACTACTCCAAAACCGTTCTTTTGTCACTGGTCGATCCTGCACCGAATGTACTTTGCGTGCTGTCGAATCAGTTGTTTTTTGCGGGTCTCGCGTAAAAAACCAAACCAAACAAGCACCTACAACAACCGGAATAATCATCACCAAAAACGTTTTCTGATAGCCTAAAGCTAAAAATAGCGACGGTACGAGAAAGCCTGCTATCGCCGTACCGATATTGCCAAAAGCGGTGATACCAAGTGCCAATCCTTGCTTTTTAGGTGGATACCAAGCAGAGACATGAGCAATTCCGACTGCAAATGATGCGCCTGCGGCACCTAATAATACTTCCCAAAACAACAACGTGGCAAAAGAGTGCGCTGTAGACATGCCAATTAAAGGAATAATGACAAATAGCATCAAGAGTGTGTATACGCGACGTCCACCAAAACGATCAGCGAGCCATCCAAGAGGTATACGTAAGATCGAGCCTAATAAGACAGGGGTAGCTACGATGAGACTCTTATCAAAAAGAGGAAGATGAAAGGTTTTTTGAATCTGTGGCGCGATCGGCGACACCATCGACCATGTGACAAAAGCCAAAGCCATGGTAATCATCGATAACCACATCGTGGTAGCTGGCATCGATGGTCGATTTGGCACGTGTTCCCTGTCAATTGACAACAAAATCTCCTCCATATAGAGTTAGATTTACTCCTTAAGTGTGCCACGTACTAAGTTACGTTATACAAGTCATCAAATCTATGATGCTGTATTGGATCAGATGGTCCATGGGCTTAATGCCAAGATACCCGCGATCAGGACAATCAAGCTTCGCGTACTGAACCCGCCGTGTTGTACCGATAAGAGAAGGAAAAAGAGCATGAGGATGGTTCGTACAGCCGCTTCTACTTTGCGTGTTCCAATCGAATGAAACTCATCTAAATCTGGGTGGTGTTGGATCTGAGTATGTATCTTCTCTTTGGCCTAAGCCCGCCAAGAGGGTCGACTTCAGGTCGATCTCTTGGTACCAAGCATCCAAAAAAAACCCAAGGTCAGCGACCCTTGGGGGAATCAACGAAAATCGAATACCGAGAGGCTATTTCTCTAAAAGGCGGTGCTATTGTTACCATTTCGGTTTAACCAAGTAAAACCGAGACTCAAAAGATGGACCGCAGTGTCAAACCGTGCTGCGCGTATCCAATTAATCTTGCGGGAAAGGACTTGCCCTCCTTTCCCGTCTTGTATCAGTTAATAGTATTTTTGTGCCAATTACATGCCTGCTTTAAGTCAATTTTCAGCAGACCGATATACACTCCCCGTACAAGCAAGCTACAGGGAGAAAAGTTCATGAAAACCACGCCACGTTGAATCACCAGTACATGTATTCTTTTGATGGTGTCGGTGCGGCAGTTTGGGATATTCATGTAACCAATACTTTGATTTCTTGGGATGTTAAAATAGCGGTTGCTACTGGTAAAATCGTCTACAAAAGTCCGCTCTTTGCTTCAAATAGCAAAACATCGGTTTTAACAAGTAGGAGTTACGTAATATTTGCACAGTTTCTGTAGCGGAAAGAGTGGCCAACTAAAAATCCCAGCCGCAGCTGGGCATGTTTTGCATAACCGTTTATTTTAGTACATTGGATAACGCCGCTCTAGAAGCCATGCCCGGCCTATAGACACCATGTGCCGACTTATTCAAATACGGTCCCGTACCTAAGCGCATTCCTGATTCATACCTTGCGCTGTTACTATATGAGTCGATGTACAACTTGGAGAAGGCGAATATGCGAGTACAAAACCCTATAAATAGGGTGGATACGATTTCGTACGATTACAAGCGTGCATGATGATCATAAATCTGCGAACTCACAATAATTTTATCGGCTTTTGCATCATCATATTAACCCGCACAGCACGAAAGCTTTGAAACGTCCTTATCAAACGTTAACGTTGCCAATTTCAGTCCTTCCGCCATGGTCAGGTACGGAGCAAATGTCGAACGAAGGTCTTCGATGGTCAGGCCAAATTTCACCGCCAGCACAGCAGAGTAAATGACATCCCCTGCATTCTCCGCCACGATATGTGCGCCAAGAATCTTCCGGGTTTGCGCATCTGCCACAAGCTTAAATACCCCAGTTGTCTCCCGGTTGACCAAAGCACGTGGTACAGCGTCAAGCGGAAGCACGGAAGTCAGAACCTCGTGTCCGCTGGATTTCGCCTGCTCCTCCGTAAGTCCAACCGTCGCAATTGCAGGGCTCGTGAATATAACACCAGGAACCACCGCCAAATCAATTTTTTTATCACTTCCAATAACAGCGTTCTCAGCCGCAATGGCACCCTCGTAAGCTGCCACATACACGAACTGCGGCCCCATTGTCACATCCCCTGCGGCATAGATCCGGTGATTGCTGGTACGCAGATATTCATTCACCAGAACCTCACCGCGGTCACCAACCTTCACCTTCGCCGCCTCCAGATTCAAGCTCTCCGTATTGGGGTTGCGACCCATCGCAACGAGTAGCGCTTCCGCTTCGATGACCTGTTCCTTCCCGCTCACTGTAATATAAACCCGTTTAATGTTCCCATCCTGTTCGATTCGATTGAACGTAGAACTAGTGATAATTCGGATACCTTGATCGGTCAACGCCTTTGTGACTGCCTCCGAAATTTCGGGTTCGTAGGATGTCAAGACACGAGCACTCCGTTGCATCAAGGTCACTTCGGAACCAAGGTTGTGGAACATTTGCCCCATTTCCAGGGCGATATAGCCAGACCCAAGAACAGCCAATCGCTTTGGAAGTTCCTTGAGATCAAGTGCCGTGGTGCTGACCAGATAATCAACATCTTTCAATCCTGAGATGTTCGGGACGGCAGGCGATGTACCCGTTGAAATCAAGAAATTGCGGGCTATAATCTGGCGACCATTCACCTCTACCGTTGCTTCATCCACAAATCGAGCCTCTCCTCGAATAAGCTCCAAGCCATATTCGTCAAGTAAGTCGACATACTTATGCTGGCGAAGGCCTCCGACCAGTTCATTTTTCCGGTCGATGAGTTGCGCCATATTCACCGGGCTACCACTTGTATTCAGCCCTTGAAATGGATTGCTAGTCGCAAGGTGGTTAATTTCGCCCGCTCGTAGCATGGTTTTTGAGGGTACGCAACCAATATTGACGCAGGTGCCGCCAATGGTGCCGCGTTCGACCATACCTACCTTCGCACCATGGGATACAGCCTGAATTGCCGCTGAGAATGCGGATCCACCAGACCCAATAATGAGCAAATCAAAATCGTAGTTGCCGCCTTTCTTTATGGCGCCATCCTGCGGACGTTCACTGAGGATGGTGACGTCCCCTGGCTGATAACCTGTGTCGGCAATTGCCTGTCTCGCATCATCCAAACGATTGAGATCAGCCAGCTCAAAGGTAGCCTCATTCCGACGAAAACTTGCTGATATATTTTCTGCCCCTACACTTTGCAGAGCATGGGTTACATGCCTTTCACAGCCATCACACGTCATTCCGTTGACAACAAGTTGTATTTGCTTCTTGGTCGATTCAGTCATACAAAACCCCTCTTTCCGGAATTAGAACTTGCCGGTGGTATCCACAAGATGGCCTACAGGTTCGGTGACAGGTCACTTATCCGTTGATGCGCCAAAATATTTTATCGCGTCAGTTTCAGTCTGTGGTTTGAAATCCAACTGCTCAACTTACAAGAGCAGAATGCATGTGCATCCTGCTCATAGGCAATCCATAAATAGTTGTACATAAGCGAATTTTGTTGCAACTCTGTGACACAAGATGGGAGTCCACCCATTATTGCCACACACTTTACAGCGGCAATTCCCGTCTACGAAAACCTACAATCGCAACGCCTAATAATACGACAGTGACTGCAACCAGCGAAACCGAATCAATAACGAAGTGTCCATGTCCATGAATGAGATTCTGCGGATCAAACACGGTGAAGAGAGACAAATGATTCATCCAGTTAAGCTTTGTGCTGAGGTCTCCGACCATGTGCAATCCATAGAAGAGAATGGTCAATAGAGCCGACAAACCCAGTGCAGTTCGTTCGTCGCGAACAAGGCAGGAAAATAGAAAACAATAAGCTGAAACCACACAAAAAAGCAGCACTCCAACGATATTCATTTGCACGAAATACGTCGCGTTCATGTCAGGATGATTCACAAACCAATGTACGCCCAGCAAAGCTCCCACAGTGCTGACAAATCCAATGACAAAGACTCCGCTAATCAGTACAGCCGCCTGCGTGGTCGCGACTTTTACACGGGACAAGGGCGTAGCCAATAGATATGCCATCGATCCATTGTCTACCAGATGGGCAATCAGTTTTGTCGCAACAAATATGGCGTAGATGCCCATAATGATAAGATACAGCAGACTATAGAACTCACCACCGAGAAAGTCACCGATGTGTGTGACGCCGACGGTATAGCCGAGCACTTTCATCAATCCCTTGGGCATCTGTCGCAATAAGGTATTGAGTGCTTGTGAACCTGCGAATGACGGATAGACCCAAATGAATATCCACAGATAGAATAACAGGCCGAATGCATAGCTCGAGATTGTCTTCACATTCGCTCTCAACTCATTCCAATACAAAACACCGTTCATCTCAGTGTTCCTCCCCTGTCCCATAGAAGTGCATGAAGATCTCTTCTAAATTGAGCTGGTGAATGTCCAGGGCACGAATATTGCAATGAGCCAGCACCTTAATGAATTCGTTATAGTTCCCTTTCACTTCAATATCGACTTCGTTATTCCGCCGCCCCACAATATGCCACCCGGCGTTTGCAATTTTAGCCTCATCATTTTCATCGCCGATTCCGACCGTGAATACCTTGCGCTGTACTTGACGCAAGCTCTTGACGTCCTGCACGGCGATCAGTTTTCCGTCCCTTATGATGCCTACTCTATCACACACGCGTTCCACCTCGGGAAACATGTGCGACGACATGAGAATGGTGGCGCCTTGGCTCTTTTCCTCCTCAATTAGTTCCAAAAAACGCTGTTGCATCAACGGATCGAGTCCAGAGGTAGGTTCATCCAGGAGGAGCACCTGTGGTTGGTGCATAAATGCCGCGACAATACCGACCTTCTGTTTCATCCCTTTGGACATCTTACGAATGGGCATTTTGGCGTCCAATTCAAATCGGTCTATTAATTCATTGCGTCTCGCTAGGCTGCGTAATTTGCGAATGCCAGCGAGTAAATTGAGAAACTCAAGCCCATTCATGCCGTCTAGAAAGCCGATCTCCCCCGGAAGGTAGCCAAGTTGTTCCTGAACCTTTGCAGCATGTGTCCAACATTCCAAATCGTTGATTTGTGCGATGCCTGAATCCGGTCGCAAAAACCCCATCAAATGTCGAATGGTTGTGGATTTTCCAGCTCCGTTTGGACCCAAATACCCAAAGACTTCGCCCTCTGACACTGTGAAAGAAAGATCGAAGATACCATGTCCATTTGAAAACTCTTTCGTCAATCCTTGAAGAACAATCATGGTTCTTGCACCTCCTTATAGATGCCGAACTTCAGGATATCAAGGTACACATTCAATTCATTAATCATGGGTTGGAACGATTGCTCTAAACGTTCATCCACCACATGAGATAACGATCAAAGTCGCCGATCCTAAACCGCGTCTTGCGGGGGTTCGAGTCCCTCCGGGTGAATTAAAAATCCTTATTTTATGCGGATTCTCAGACCTTTGAGAATTCGCTTTTTTTATCTCTGGTCACAACGTGGTCACGGTGATCACATGACCGACTTATCGTCTTTTTCTGTCTCTGAAAATAACTCATCTGCAAACTTCGCCGCCGCCTTTTCTTGTAGTCCTGGCATGACGTGGCTGTTTGTGTCCAAAGTGATGCCAATGTACGCGTGACCAAGCCGTTCAGACACAACTTTCGGATGAACGCCTTGCAGCAACATTAACGAAGCGTGCGTATGCCTCAGATCATGGAATCGTATTTTTGGTACATCTGACTCCTCTAAATACTTGTACCAGCTACGATCTAAACTTCTCGCGGTTACAAACGTTCCGAATCGTGTAGCAACGACTAAATCGTTATCTTGATACTCTTGACCCAACATGAGTTTTTCTTGTGCCTGTTGGCGTTTGTGACGCTTTAAGGCTTCCACCAATTGAGCAGGAATCGCAATTGCCCGTTTGCCATGCTCAGTTTTCGGCGCTTGGAACTCCGAACCTTTGCCCGTATAACTCAAAGTCTGGCGGACAGAAATCACACTTTACTCGAAGTCAACATTTTGCCACCGCAAGCCTAAAACTTCGCCCTTACGCATCCCTGTCATGATTGCCAGCAGAAACACGATGTAGTACCGACCTTCACGGCAAGCATTCAAGAATTTTGCAGCTTCTTTTTGCGTCCACACCGTAAACTGCACGTTCTTAGCCCGTGGCGGATCGACTAGCTTAGCCACATTCCGATTCAACAAACCCCACTTCATCGCACGATCAAGCGCCTCCTGTAACACGATATGAATGTGTAGGATTGACCTGTTTGATAGCGGCTTGTCCAGTTTTTGCAGTTTGGTATAATACTTCTGCAACTGGATCGGCGTCAAGTCCGTCAACTTCGCTTTTCCAAGATGAGGAACAATGTGCTTTTTCACTAACCACGCATATGAGCGATACGTACTCTTTCTAACTGTCGACTCTTTGCTTGCCAGCCATTGCTCCAAGAAATCAGTCACTGTTACCCGGTCAGATTGATCAAACAGCCCATCTTCGGCATCCGTAATCATTTTCGTCAATGCCGCTTCCGCCTCTTTTCTAGTCGCAAACCCCCTTTTCCTTTTCTGCCGCCGTTTTCCCGTTGCTGGATCAATGCCCAAATCAAAGGTTACACACCAGCTAGAACCATACTTTTTCACGCTACCTCTCACCTCTGTATCACCCCCTTTCCAATCTCTATGATACGCTTCCGCCGTGTGAAAACCACTCTTCTATTGCACGATGAGAAAAACGTAATTGTCTTCCAATCCTCACATGAGGGATCAAATTTTGCCGAGCTAACGAATACACACGATCTTTATTCAAACTCAACTTTTCCGCCATTGGATTTAGTATAAAGTGGTGGACACAAAAGGAAGGACTGATAAACTAATAGTGAAAGGTAGTGTCCATATAGATGG
>JAKACU010000157.1 GCA_021821185.1 Bacillota bacterium | reverse complement strand
GATCTTACTAGGTGTCGCAATGACACTTGCTAAGTCGCAAGATTTTCCAGGTGAGATTCGGTTGATTTTCCAACCTTCAGAGGAGCAACTGCCTGGAGGCGCGCCCGAAGTTCTTGCGAGCGGAGCACTTGATGGTGTGGATGCCATCTTTGGACAACACGTGTGGCGGGATCTGCCACAAGGCATGATCGCGACGACAAAAGGGGCAATGATGGCTGCGCCTGATGATTTTTATATCAAAATTACGGGCCGAGGCGGGCACGCTTCTATGCCTGAGCAAACCATCGACCCACTGTTAGTCAGCGCACACATCGTCACCGCGCTGCAATCGATTGTCAGTCGCAATGTGTCCGTACATGAGAAGCTGGTGATCAGCGTCACGCAAATTCATGGTGGAACTTCGTACAATGTCATACCTGAGGTTGCAAATATGCGCGGTACCGTTCGGACACTCTCTGCGTCGTTGCGAGAACATCTGCCAATACAGATGGAAAAGTTAGTCGTCAACACAGCGCAAGCGTTCGGCGCAACGGCCGAGTTCACATATACGAATGGCTATCCGATACTGGAAAATGACCCTGCGATGGCAACGCTCGCGCTCGACTCGGCACGCGTGATGTTCGGCGATTCCCGCGTACAGCTAGCGACACCATCGATGGGAGGAGAAGACTTCGCCTATTACTTGCAGCGCATTCCCGGGGCATTTTTGTGGGTCGGTCTGGGATCGGGCTACCCACACCATCACCCGAAATTTGACGCTGGAGACGAGGCGCTGGAGACAGGGATCAAACTACTGCTCGAAACTGGTCTGCGCTTTTTGTTCACCGCGCAGCATTGATCATCTCGTAATCGAGAGCTGGGCCTCTCCGATTATAAACTTCGCAAAGTAGACGCGGGTCTGTCCCACAAAGGATGTGCATACACTTTGTGGGACAGACCGTCTTTTTTGGGAGGCTCCTATGATATCATCCGCATTTAACACATTCGTCACCATATTTATAATCGCATTTATCATGCCGCTAGTTTCCCTGATGGTGCCAAAGCTTCGCATTCCCACAGCAGTACTTGAGATCTTATGTGGAATTTTAGTCGGGCGAGGCGGCTTTCACGTCGTGATTCCGCCAGACTGGATCCATGCAGTTACTAAGATCGGACTCTTGTATTTGATGTTTCTCGCGGGTCTGGAGATTCGTATCCCCACGATAAAAACGCGAAACAAAGCCAATTTATCACAAGCAGGTCTGATGTCAGCCGCGGCCACGCTCCTCGTCACCCTGGCACTGTCTCTGGCCTCTGGGTACCTATTGCAAACTTTATCTTTGGCATCTGACGCAAAGGTCACCGCAGTCATCCTTGCCACCACATCGCTCGGCGTCATCATACCTGTTTTAAAAGAGCACGAACTTCTGGAGCGGCCGCTCGGCCAAGTTCTGCTGTTGTCCGCACTGTTGGCGGACTTTGCAACGGTGTCTCTATCATCGTGGGTCCTTCACGCACCAGGTCAAAGCGATAGCGATGCGTGGTTGCAACTTGGACTATTTGGTGTGGTGGGTATCAGTCTATACATCGTTGGCAAACTCATCTTACGCATAGTCTCACAGAAAGATCGGACCGTGCGCGTCTCTCAGCTCGGTGTGCGCGGGGCGCTCGCCATTATGGCGATTTGTGGGGGGCTTGCCACTGCCATGCGCGCTGAGGTGATCTTAGGCGGATTTGTAGCTGGGTTCGTCTGTACGATGCTTGCTGGGGAAGAACACGAAGTGCTTCGCAATAAACTGGAGATATTGGGATACTCGCTCTTTCTTCCCCTCTTTTTCATCACAGTCGGCATGACCCTCGATCTATCGCATGTCAACTTCACAGCCGTCTTTTCGCAATTGCCTATCTACCTTATGCTGGCTTTTCTTGTGAAGCTCGGGGCATCTATCGCGCTTCGCACCGTTTTTTCTACTCGCGAAAGCATCGCGTCAGGTATGCTGCTTTCCACGCGCTTTACGCTGGTTATCGCTGTCGCCATGTTGGCACAGCGCATGACTCTGATCACAAGTACAGAGGAAGGTACCCTAATCGCGATGGCACTCATCACCGTGCTGGTTGCTCCGGTCGCTTTCGCGATCATCATGCCATAATCCAATGCTTACAGCCAGTCGCTTTGCGCCTGCGCCAAGTTGTCAGCCTTCACTTTGCCATGACTTGCACTCCAGACCGCACGATTTTCATAGACCAAGATCATTTGTGGAGATTCGTGTTTGACAGACAGCTGATCTGCTAACATCAGAGACAGGGGTCGTGACTCAATCACCAGCACCTTTAGAATCGGCAGCAAGGCGTCAGGCAAGAAGCGTTCCACCTCCTGGTGGGCACGGGCGCTAACGGGTCAGGTGCTGCTGTGTTTAAAGATGAAATACTTTCCCAAAGCCTTGCTTGCTTCATCTTCCCACTCTTGCTGCGAGTGAATGACGATCATGTTGCCCATATATGTATACCCCCTTATAGCATAAAGGGGAGCGCGTGGCTCCCTCCGTCTTGCGGCGCTGTCCGTTCTTAAGTTTATCCAGTTTATTCGGCTCAAAACCCATTCATCAGAGGTTTAACTATGACCTAGTATGTACACCTTGACGAATTGTCGTCCAAAATTCTCAGCCTGAGCCACTGAATTAAAACATAAGTCGATGCGATACCCCTGTATTGCCCCACCTGTGTCATCCGCAACAGCATATCCATATCCTGGGATGTACAACTTCGTCCCTAGCGGAATTACTCCGGGATCCACCGCTACGCCACCGTAACCTGCTGACGCGCCAGTTGCTGTATGACCCCCAGGGTCCGCATATGCAGTTGCTACCACAGTGAGAACTTGACTCGTGACGAGTGACGTATCACTTCGAGACGCCACGACGGGGGCAGCTGATGCTGTTCCCACATCGATAACCTCGTCTACCGGCTGCGAAACGACGCGACGCATGACGCGACGAGACGCAAGTTTTCCATTTACAAACCGAAGGCGTGTCACAAACTGCATCTTCCCATCATGACCCGCTTGCACCACGACATCCGTACCTGCATCATACTTGCTGCTTGGATGCCTGACTGTCCTATAAGCAATTGCTTCTGTTCGCGTTTTGACCTCTGTGCTTCGACGGGTGATCTCAATCGTCATCCCGTTTTTAATCGCAGCTGACAAGGGAACGCTCACAGAGTCCTCCCCATCCAGGGAAATCCGCAACTTGCGCAAAAGTTCCCCCACTGTGCCAAGCAACGTATGCACAGTCACCGCAGCTTGGCTGCCATTGATAATGGCAACAGCTTTGGCCCGATTTACGACGATCTTCATTCCGCTTTGAAGTAGTGTCGCCCTTGCTGGTTCAACCAAATCATAGCCCGCCACTGTGATGCCTTCCTGATGAAGAAACGACTGCACAGTTTCTGTGGCATAAGTACCACCCTGTATCGTTCTACCATCAACTACCACTTCGGCGGACCGGTACGGACTCATCCCTGTTGTCAACCCTAATGCAACGAGTGCAGCTGACGTCGCGGCAAGTCCATACTTGGTTCGGCGGAACTTCTGCACCTGACCACCTCTTTTCACGTATGAAAAACCTACGGAAAAGGGGCAAAGCATCAGACAGCGCCTACTGCCTTATGAAAATGTTGTAAAGCTAGTAGTAGTATAGCGACCTGTAACCCATTTCACAATGGGTCAAATTCCCATCCGGAAAATTAACGGAAATTACGTGTGCCTAGCCCGTTGGACAGAGCTCGTGCCACTTGCGGCGCGTACTAGGTCATATTCTGGTGATGTCTTATATCTATATGCGCCAGCGATTCGTTTAACCCCACTCATCCGCCCGAAACGACCTGAACTGGTGACGGTAGCCCAACACTTCCGGAGATTTGAGCTAAACTACTTTGTGGCAAAGCACCTGTTCCCGCCAAATCGTTGTCAAATGAGATCGTCAATCGTGGCGT
>JAKACU010000035.1 GCA_021821185.1 Bacillota bacterium | reverse complement strand
GAGTGTGTGGCTTGTCAAGTCTGCCAGTACCCTGGGGAAAAACCAGATAAGTCTAACGATAACGAAAGACCACAACAAGAGATAAGCTGCAAGATTAAAAATCAAGAGCACATCCGGAATGACGGGAATGCCAAGCAAATAGGCCGCCACCGAAAGAGTACCAGTCGCCATCACCAAAGCAAAATATCCAGGGAAAAGATTTGCTGCTCTCTTCTTTAGCCATTCAAGTACCACTTTAATCCTCACCACCTTACATCAGATTTGTTACAGCAATCAACGATCGAGTATTATTGTATCCGATGGTATGAACTTTCTCTACAAATTTTAAGACAGATCGACTGATTAAGAGTTACGTTTCCAAGCAGGGATGGGTTCAGAAGGATTCAGCGCCAAAAAGCATGGTGACAATGCTTCGTTCCTGAGAAACGTGAGTGGGTATGCCTTGCAATGTACCCATTTCAAGGTTATAATTAAGATAATTACAGAGGCGATGGAGCTCGCCTTCAACCGCGTACACGCTAATGGCTCCTACCTGTCGGAAACGATATGGTAGGAGCCATTGGCGTTTTTTTATAAACGATGGCACGTGAGAGGGGGAGCTTCTGTGCAATTATGGATCAATGTGAGCTTACAGGTAGTTCAAGTGATATTTGTGCTTTTGGTTTCACCACTCATACTCGGTGTATTAAATCGTGCAAAAGAATTCGTTCAGGGAAAAAAGGGGCCGAGTATTTTTCAAATGTACCGGGATTTACGAAAACTGTTCAACAAAGAACGGCTCCTTCCGGTGGATGCAGGTGTGATTTATAGAGTTGCACCATACGTCTATTTTGCATCTCCTTTGATCGTGATCTTGTTGATTCCTGTGCTGACAACATTTCCTTTGTTCATGGCGTTTGCGGGCGACATGATGGCAGGTGGATTTGTTCTTGGGCTTGGCGGGTATTTTTTACTCGTCGGCGCCACGGCGGGAGCCAGTCCTTATGCAGGGATCGGAACCACAAGAGCGCGATTTATTTCGCTGACCGTAGAGCCCGTGTTGCTAGTCGTGCTATTTTGTGTCAGTTTTGCCGCCCACGCCACCATCCCCTACAAAGTCAACCAAGTGTTGTGGACTTTGGGTTGGTCTCCGATTCATATCCTCTTGATTCTATCGTTTTTGGCGATTTTTCTAGCGGAAACTGGTAGAATCCCTGTCGATAATCCATCCTCACAGCGTGAATTCACGATGATTGACCATAATAGAACCTATGATTATTCAGGACCTGATCTAGCTTTGATCGAGTGGGGAGGTGCTATGAAATTCGTTGCTTTGGGCGTTATTTTTCTCAATGTCATCGTATCACCCTGGGGTTTGTCAGCAACAGCCAACGTGTGGGGAATCGTGTTAGCCATGCTTCTGGTGTTTTTGAAGTTCATGGTGCTTGACGGTACGCTGGTTTGGATCGAATCTTCTTTTGGCAAACTGCGATTGCTACGGATTGCAGAATTTATGGCAGCCGCGTTATTAACGGCTATTGCGGCTATCTTGTTTCAAGTCCTTTGATTCTGGGGTGATCAGCGATGGCGACCGTAGTGGTGTGGATTTATGTCATAGCCTTGATGCTGGCTGTATATATCGGGGTCGTCAGAGAAGTACGCCTTGCAATCGGCGCGTATGTACTTCAGACGTTCCTTGTTGCGTGCGCTTATGCTCTGGCTGCGATCAGTTTGAAAGATCAGAGCATTTGGTGGGCAGTCCTAGGGCTCATCGTTTTGCGAATGATTCTGATTCCGTGGCTAATGTATCGTATCGTGCCGCGAGATATGTTTTTGGCGCGCAACAATCACACCCTGATCTCACCGACTTTCGCCATGCTTGTCTATCTACTGTTAACAGCGGTAGGGGTTGGCATCGTTAGCTCGATTCTTGGATTATCTGGGCTGGACATGGGCCTTGCCCTTGCGATTTTACTCGTAGCAATCGGCATCATCGCAATCAGTCATCATGCGCTAAAGCAGATTATGGGGATTCTTAGCGCAGACAATGCGGTGGATTTGCTGGCCTCTCTCACGCTTTCACGAATAGCCTTGATGGCCGATTACATGGTGTTTCTCGAAGTGACGATCGCCGTAGTTCTGTTATCTTTACTCATGGTTAGGCACCGCCGCCACGGGTATAAAGATGTTCGCCACATGAGTGAATTGAAGGGGTGAGAGCGATGTGGCTGTATGCATTTCTTGGTATCCCACTCTTGGGATTGTTGATGAATTTTTTGTTGCCAGTAGATTTACGCAAGTATGTCATTGTGTGGGTGACTGGCAGCAACCTGGTGTTTTTTATCGGGTGGTTCATCGTGTACCACGGCTCTGATCGGTATATTACTTCATCATGGGTGCGCTTCGATCCGTTTTCCGCGTTGATTACAGGCATCACTGTTTTTGTGGGGTTTACGGCTGCCTTATATTCCATGCATTATCTGCAACTTGAGCAGCAGCAATCTACTCCCAATCACGAAAATCATGACAACGAATATCACGTGCTGTTTCTCATTTTTTACTTTGCTCTTGTGGGCGCAGCGCTTTGGAACAATGTGTTTATCACATGGATTTTTATCGAGGCAACCGCACTGGCTTCAGTTTTTCTTGTGGATTTTCACCGTGATCGCCATTCCTCCGAAGCGTCATGGAAGTATCTAATTCTGATGGAGATAGGTGGGATATTGGCGCTCTTTGGAACGATTTTACTTGTTAGTGGAGAGCCCACTGGGGTGTCGACGACAACTTGGAGTGGACTGCTAATTGCGGCACCGCACATTGCCCCGCTGCAATTGAAGATTGGCTTTGCGCTTGTCCTCGCAGGATATGGTGCGAAAGCAGGCCTAGTTCCTTTTAACGCCTGGCTTCCCGATGCGCACAGTCAGGCTCCTTCACCGACTAGCGCCATGCTCAGCGCTATCAAATTGAATACGGCCATGTATGGAATTATCATGACCATGGGTGTTTTAGTGGCTGACCATGAAGCTTTTTATGCACATACTCTTCTGATCATACTGGGTGTGCTCACGGTACTTGTCAGCACCGTGATGACTGTCAGTCAACGCGATTTTAAACGTTTGTTCGCTTATTCAAGTTCTGAAAATATGGGTTTAATCGCAATCGGATTTGCGTTAGGGCCGATCGGAATTTTCGGCGCCTACCTACAGATGATCAATCATTCCTTGATCAAATCGTTGTTATTCTATGAATCAGGGGACCTCATGGCTGCGGCTGGATCCACGCAGATCCGGATGCTACGGGGGTTTGCGCGGGAGTTTCCGTTTGCTGGGGGGATTTTAATTCTCGGATTTTTGGCGATTGCCGGTGCGCCTCCATTTGGGCTGTTCATCAGTGAATTTTCCATTTTATATGCGTTAATACATGAAAAAATCACCTGGCTCGCTGTGCTTATTTTACTTTTCTTGGCGATGTTATTTGCAAATTTTCTGATTTTCGCATTGCAAATGGGATTTGGTCAACCATCTGCTGCCGTGCGAAAGTTTCATTATGTTCATAAAAAGCTTGGATGGGAAGCAATGGTACCCTTTGGATTACATATCGCCTTGACACTGGCCTTTGGTATATTTCTACCGTTGCTGCTCTTGGGGGTGAAGTCATGACGTACGATCGGGCAGTGTGGAATTATGATTGGCAGTCGATGCCGGGTAGTGAACTTGCGATTGCTATTATTCGCGCGCTAAAAAAGCCGGATCATGCACTGCTTTACTATGGGTGGACACCCGCCAGGCACCATGGCGACAACGCAGTACTTATGGCGCTGCTTTGCGATCACTTTGCGCATACAATTCACGGTTATGTTGGTTACATCGATGCAGTAGATACTGAGTTGCCTTCACTCGCAGCCGAATTCCCTTTATTTTCTTGGATGGAACGGGAACTGTCGGAACAATCGGGTATTTTGTTTCGCGGGCATCCTGACCTGCGACCGATTTTGCAGCCGCAGCAACAAGAATTGCAGGGCGTAGCACAGGGAGATGGTGTGTTTCATTTACCGCTTGGCCCGGTGCGGGCCGATGTGGCTGAATCCGGACATTTTTTGTTTGATACGCTGGGCGAACAGATCATGCATATGGAATCTCAACTGTTTTGGAAACACAGGGGAATCGAGCAGTTGGCGATTCACCAAGATATCACCTATGGCCGCTTGCTGGCTGAACGCATTTCGGGCACATCAACCATCGCCCATACGGTGGCTTTTTGCCGTGCCATCGAGCAGGCGCTCGGCATGGTACCGGTGAAGGAAGTGGAGGTGGAAAGAGCATTGTGGGGTGAGTTGGAACGCATGTACAATCATGTTCACGATTTGGCACAGATGGCGGGTGCCGCGGGCATGACAGTCGGGCAAGCGCAACTGACTCGCGTCAAGGAAGAATTGCTGCGACTCAACGCTCATTTGACTGGTACACGTTATCTGCGCAACGTTATTTTTCCGGGAAATTGTTCCAATGTGCATTGGCCGTCCAATAGTTCGTGGGTCCGTCGAGAGCTTGCACAAGCCAATGATCGTGTTACACATTTTGTAAATCTTTTACTGAAGACACCCACTTTTGTTGATCGGTATCAAGGTACAGGGATCTTGCCATTGGCGTGGGTCAAAACGTATGGGGTCGTGGGACCCTCAGCACGCGCATCAGGTTTGCAGACCGATGTGCGCGAACAACTACTGCATGAACTATATGGTCCTCATGAATTTCACATCGCACGACTGAAACATCCTTATGGAGATGCGCTTAGCCGCTTTCAGGTGCGGGTGTTGGAATGGCAAAATTCATTGCAATTGGTTGCACGCTTTCTGGAGGTTCTTGAAAACTCAGCGGGTACTCATCATCTTGCAAAAAAGGTTCGGAGAGAGTCTATGGGACTAGGCGTTGCAGAGTCGCCACGTGGCCGCGTGGTGCATGTGGTGCGCTTGAATGATGACGATCGCATCGAATTTTTCGGTGTGCGATCGGCGTCTGCATGGATTTGGCCTGTGTTTGGTCTTGTGACCGCAAACGGCAATATTCAGACCGATTTTCCAATTATCGATGCAAGTTTTGGCCTTTCGTATGCGGGCAATGACCGGTGAAAGAACCTTAAAGGAGATGGATCGTTATGTTCGGTGCATGGCTGCGATCAGGCGTCGGGAGCAAAAGGGTTACGAGTTCCTATCCCCAGCACAGGGCGATCGATCAGGCAACATGGAGCCAATGGAACGTAGTTCCCCTGATCAAGGGCCCCTGCACCGAGGATGGTTGTGCCGTGTGTGTCGGTGTATGTCCGAGCAGTGCCATTGCGAAAGTGAACTCGCACTTCGTAATCGTGGATACGGGAGCCTGTATTTCTTGTGCACTTTGTATCACAAGTTGCCCGATTGACTTGTTCGTTTGGAACCGCAACGTGGTTTTTGCATCTGTCCGCGCAGATTTGGTTTGCGAAGGAGTGAAGACCGATGCCACATAGAGAAGAAGAACGAGACTGGGAACACCTTGGTGATCTGCAGATGATTTGCAAATTGCGAAAGATTTTTAGCAGCTCACTATATGTTCGCCATATCGATGTGGGTTCGTGCAATGCCTGTGAGTCGGAAGTTTTGTCGTTGTCCAATCCGTATTACAATTTTCATCGATTGGGGATCTTTTTTACAGCCTCTCCTCGTCATGCGGATGTACTGCTGATCACTGGCGCCCTGACGCAGGCGATGAAACCGGTGCTGGTAGCAACATATGAAGCGATGCCACGGCCCCGCATCGTGATCGCCGTGGGTGTGTGTGCGATTCATGGCGGACTTTTTGCACAAAGTCCGCACTTTGCCGGAGCGGTCGATCAGGTGATTCCGGTCGATGTCTGGATACCGGGTTGTCCACCGCATCCTTATGCACTGATCAATGGTCTGGTCAAAGCGATGAAGGGAAGGGGAATGAACGATGATTGACCTGTTTTGGGTGACCGTTCTGTTGCTCATCGCAATTCCTTTGCTGGCTGCAGCAGCATGGAAACAGCTAAAGAGCCGTACCTTTATATGGTATGTATTATCTGCTGTACTGTGTTTGCAAGTGATTTTGGGTGTTCTGGCGATTAGGGTTACGCATCCGGTGAATCTTTTGCAAATGCTAGGATTATTGGGGTTTGGCCGATGGACCTTTGCACTGCTTCCTTTCTCTGGGTGGATCATGGCCATGCTTGCGTTGATCGGACTGATTACCACACTGTATACTGCTCCATTAAAAGAGACGGTTCCAGGCTCCGGCCTTTTGATGGCCACGATCGTAGCAGTACAGTACTTATTTAGCATGTTTCTTGTAGTTTCCCAAAATGCCATCCCATTTTTGATCGCTTGGGAAGGTATGTCTTTGTGCGCCTATGCCTATATCCTGACGGATCATCGCGCGAGAAAAGCGCGTCATGCGGCTTTTGTGACGCTAGCGGTCAGCGAACTTGGTTTTCTCGCTTTAATTCTCGCGTTTATCATGTCCGCATCCCCCACTGGGTCGATGGATTTGTTGTCAATGAGCCAAGTGATCATGCACTTTCCAATAGGGTACCAGGTGACCATATTTTTGTTAGGATTTTTCGGATTTGGTGTAAAAAGCGGGGTGCTACCTGTACAAATGTGGATGCCTCGTGCCTATGAGGTGACGCCCAATCACTTGAGCGCCATTCTAGCTGGCGGTCTATTAAATCTCGGGTTGTTCGGGATCATCACCTTTTACTCGCTTTTCACAACGCTACCGACTGGTTTAGGAGTTTTTCTGATCATCCTCGGATCGCTCGCCGTCTTTTTAGGAGCAATGTACGCTCTCATCGAAACGCGGATTCGTATGATCCTAGCGTTTAGCAGTATTGAAAATGTTGGTTTTATGGTGATCAGTCTAGGCCTTGCCATTGCATTTGCAGCTAGTGGGAATCGATATTTTGCCAGCGTGGCACTCGTGGCGATGATGTTTCAATTGACATCGCATGCCTTGGCGAAAGCGCTGGCCTTTTTAACCACGGGTGGGATTTTTCGACGTTTTGGTATCTTATCGATCGATCAGTTGGGTGGATTATGGAGTCAGGCGAAAGGGTTGGCAAGCGCATTTTTGTTGGCCTGCCTCTCACTGGCAGCGGTCGCGCCGTTCAGTGGTTTTACTGCGGAATGGCTGACCCTGCAATCCATGTTGCAGGTGTATCGCAGTCTGAGTTCGCTTGAACAGTTCTTGGTGGTTCTTGCAGGTGTCTTGACTGCACTGGGAGCAGCCATGTCAATGTCTGCATTTTTACGGCTTTTTGCTCACACAATGACTGGGAAGCTACGACAACCTTTGGTGCTTACCTTGCCTGCAACGTCCTTGGGTGCTTCCGGGGTCCTAGGCGTGACACTATTGTCTATTGTTTTGGCTTGGATCGGCCTGTATCCGACGGGCATTCTACCAGCAATCGGTACGATTGTTACATCCTTGCCGCCTCACATCATGGTTGTGAACGCTATGATACCCAATGTTTTTCCTAATCCTCTGGGGAATCAAACTCTTGTACAACTGGGAGGGGGGTGGTTATCCTTTCTGCCAGCATTGGGATTTGTGATTCAGCCTGCTGCGGGCGTTAGCAGTATTGCTCCAACATATATCTTGTGGTGGTTTTTTTGCTTCATGGCCCTGGCCTTGTTGATCAAAAAGATTTCGCGTCTTCACCGCCACGGTTTTGCTACGCGCTCGGTGGTTGCATGGAATGGTGGCAAACCAATTTCCTCATCGTCATATCAATATACCGCATCCGCTTTCTCCAATCCGCATCGGATGTTTTTTGCAACTCTTTTGCGCTTCAAAGTCAGGCGTACCGTACTCGTGGGTACACCTGATGCGCCCACTGTGATTCACGTCGAGACAAGTGTCAGACCATGGCTGCAATCTGCTATTTATGCCAAATCAATTCGGACATTACGTTCATGGGCCAAACTTTTCTTGCGAGTTCAGCATGGTTACTTATGGGGCTATGTATTTACTGCGCTCGTGGCTGTGCTTTTGATGCTTTGGTCTACAAAAATCATCTAATTAGGAGGAGAATGGTTATGACAGACAAAAAATGGTCTAAAGGTGATGTCGTGGAGGGCAAGGTGAAGAGTCTTGATCATCATGGCGCCTGGGTAGATGTTCAAGGTGAGAAGGTTTTTCTTGCGCTTGCTGAAATCTCGTGGTATGAGATTGAGCATCCTTCCGAAATCATGAGCGTGGGGGAGTTGGTGCTCGTGTCGATCCATGGCAAGGATGCCGCTGGAACGTATCAAGCCTCACTACGGGAAGTTCGTAATGAAATAGATGAGGATTTGATCACCGATGTGGTCGTTGAGATTCCGAAAGGAGGTAGAAACAAGTACGAATTTGATGCTGATCAAGGTGTTTTTCGCTTACGTCGCATTCTCCCGGAATCGATGCATTATCCCTTTGAGTACGGCTTCATTGCGCAAACGCTCGCTGCTGACAGCAATCCTTTGGATGTGATGATTCTGATGACGACGGCCACATTTCCTGGCTGCGTGGTGGAGTGCCGCATCCTTGGCCTTTTGCGCATTCAGGATGCTCGTGGTGCCAATGACAAACTATTGGCCGTAGCGACGACCGATCCAAAATATGAGGGTGTCTACACGCTGTCAGATCTCCGCCAACACACCCTGCGAGAGATTGCACATTTTTTTAGGGCATCGAAGGCACTGGAAATTGGAACTAATAAAATAGAAGGCTGGATGAGGGAGGCGGAAGCGAAAAAGGTGATCCTTAAAGGTAAAGAGCAGTATTTGAAAAATTCCCGGTTATCCTGAAAACATTTACATGGGAGGTTTTAAAATGAAGCCAATCATCGTACTGGGACATAAAAATCCGGATACGGACTCCATCTGTTCAGCAATTGCGTATGCAGAGTTTAAAAATGCAATCGGTGTGTACGCCGAACCTGTTTCACTAGGGGAAGTCAACTTGGAAACGCGCTATGCGTTATCCTACTTTCATGTTCCTGAGCCGAAGATTCTAAAAGCATTGACCCCTGTTGCTACAAAGGCGATTTTGGTCGACCACAATGAAAGACAACAAAGTGCCGAGGATATCGACCAAATAGAAGTGATTGAAGTAATCGACCATCATAGAATTGCCAATTTTCAAACAAGAAATCCACTGTACTACAGAGCGGAACCAGTGGGATGCACAGCGACCATCATTTATAAACTGTTTAAAGAGCATGATCTGCCTATGCAAAAAAACACTGCTGGATTACTAGTTTCTGCCATCATTTCCGATACGCTATTATTAACATCGCCGACTTGCACAAAAGAAGATATCGCAGCTGCACATGAATTAGAAATAATCGCACAAATCAATCTAAATGATTATGGTCTGCAAATGTTGAAAGCTGGAGCAAATGTTCATGATCAATCAGTGGTTGAATTGATTGACCATGATGCAAAAGACTTTACAATGGGCACATCGAAAGTAAGAATATCCCAGATCAATGTGATCGATACAAATGATGTTCTTTTTCGTCAAAAGGAACTAGAAATACAGATGTGGGATATCATTAGGAAGGACAAAATTGATCTCTTTTTATTTGTAGTCACGGACATCATCAAACATGAGTCTATCGTTGTAGCTTTAGGGAATGAATCGCATTTAGTTGAAGAGGCTTTTAACGTTAGTTTGGTAGATCATCGGGCGATCTTGAAAGATGTCGTGTCTAGAAAAAAACAAATTGTCCCCGTTCTTGACAGTCTGATATAAAATTATTTAAGCTGCATAGCTTGAATCAAACAAAACGCACGACAAAATTTGGGTAAAACAAGCCTAGGATACTTAAAAAAGGTAGTTTGACTGTTTGCGCAAAATACTCAGAACCCCATTGCGACATGGTTCCACTGTCTAAAAACATACTATTTTTTTGATTAGGGAATCCAGCGCGGTAAGAAAGTTCCTTTATTTCCCCGGAAGGTGGGACATAAACCGTCTTCCACGTGTCTAGAACAGCCTGATTGGTCTCTACGTGACCACTAAGGTATTTGAATTGTTGAAAGTTCGTGGTGTTGTCAACGTCAAACGTAAATCCGCTATCAGTTACTGGGTGCAACGTATGATACCAAGCAAACATTTTCACAGCTATAGCCCCCGCTCGCAGTGCTTGTGGGTTCCAACTCGGATACCATTCATTGGGTAGAACATCTTCACAATATTCTTGAAAACCAATCGTCTGCACGTAAAGAATCGGCCCAAAAGGATTGTTGTATTCGCGAATGGCAACACGAATAACTGAAGGATATGCCGTATTAGCAATCGTGTTGCCTTGAGCATGAGCTAATGAAGGCATCATAAATAGAATTTGTGAAGCAAGCGCAATCTCTGCACTGATTATCTTTAATCCTTTCTTCATTTTTTCTCAGCTCCTGATTTTTGGGATGGCCCCCAAGGAGCATAACTAAAATCACCAGGAATTGGTGCTTGGCGTTGTAAGCCCACTTGCTGTGCATAACGCGATACAAACTGTTGTAATTCCTGATGATAGATAAGCCCTAGTGAAGCGTAAGGTTGGTTTCTAGCATTAGGCATAACTGGCTGCATAACAATCGGTTGAACCGTATGTTCTGTTATTGGCACAACAAAGACGACTTGTTCATTGTAACCATTGGCAAAGGCAATCGCCGTGACGATGCCTTTCGTCGAAAACTTTTCGTTCCACTGAACCTGGAAAAAGGGTACAGCAGCTGTCCAAATACCAGAAGAATTGGTGAGACCCGTTGTGACCACTTTACCATCATGGTTTATGACGACAATGCGTGCTCCACTAACGACCGTGGATTTAATGGAACCAACGCGAAATTCAATCAATCCTTGTTTGGCCACGGTTGTTTGTTCAGATATAGATGAAGCATAGACGGACGGTTGCAAACACTGGGTAAAGGAGCAAAAGGTAACTATACAAGTTCCGAAAACTTTAGCAAACGCATTCATGAGCAGTCTCCTCAAAGAAGAAATATTCTTATGTGAGGTTGCCCTAAACCGATCGGATTATGCACAAAATGACCCACACAGGATTAACTCATGGTTGTCGTCAAGTGATACGGTGCATTAGGCCATATCGACCTCTATTTGCCCATCGTGACAACGTACCGGAAATGTTTCTATTGGAGATATGCAAGGCATGCGCGTCGCTTTACCCGTCTTGATGTTAAAAGCGCCACCATGACACTTACAGATGATTTCTTGACGGTCAATTTCTCCATCTTGTGAGAGAGAACAATCTTGGTGTGTGCAAATGTCGGATGTGGCGTAAAAACCGTCATCTAAGTGGTAGATGGTGATCTCCACATCATCCACGACAAAGTATTTGAATTCTTGTACGGGTACATCAGATTCATGCGCAATAGGCATCCAAGCCATCATAATCATCCTTTATTCCATCATAATGGTCCATCATGTACAATAATACTCGAGCTCGGATGCTCGGACAATTCTGTAAAAAATGATTGGAGTGATAGTGTGCCTAAGAATCTGCACAAGAACACGGAAGAGAGAATTGAACGAATCCTTCATGGATATGAGGAACAAGTACTTGATCACATTAACCAAGAGTATACACGTCACACGCGAAAATCTGATCGTCTTGCTGATAAAATTGCGCAATTTGGAGGTAGTTGGCGCTTTATTACCATTTTTGGTTCTTTCTTGGTTGTGTGGATGGTATGGAATAGTCTTTCGCCAATACGGTTTGACCAATATCCGTTCATTTTACTAAATCTGGTCCTGTCTTTTACAGCCGCATTTCAAGCACCTATTATTATGATGAGTCAAAACAGACAAGCAGCGAGGGACAAACAAGAAACCTTGGTGGATTTTGCAGTAAATTTTAAGGCGGAGCAAGAAATTGACGACATGCAGGGACACTTGCACCGGGTAGAAGCTTCCATGGAAAAAATGATCAACATGCAAAAAAATGTTCAACAACAGTTAGTTGAATTACGTGAACAGATTCGTGACATGAACGCGTAGCTTGTCGAAACACCGAGGGTTTCACCCACTGTTTTGCTTTGACGGATTGACGGGCGATTGTTTCGGCGCAAAGCTACGCTCCGGAAATGTATATACTTCCCGCTACGCGGTTCGCTTTATGGCCTGTGGGTTAATGTAGGTGATACTAGATAAATAAGGTGATTTGTAAAGCGTGTGGGTTTGCCCATAATTGTGTAACGGGAACCTGAATTCCGGGCTCCTCTGAAAATTCCACAGACAATTCCCTTTGGGAAAACGCAGCACGAATTTCAAGAATTTCGCGCTCCGACAGTCCGTTGAATTCGATGCTTCGGCCCATTCCTGGTAATGATATGGGATTGAGTAAGTTTTTAGAAACCACAACGACCTTCATCGTGTATCGTCCCTTCATCATGCTGATGGTCATACTCTAACGCACATCGCATGGACTTAGTGTGAGCCATATCACGACCTAACGCCTGCAGGTTCGTCATGATTTTGCTCATCTGCTCTCAAGCGTAGCTCTTGACGAACAACACATTATTGCCATATTATTGACTTCAGTCTAAAGAAAATCTATACTAAAACCAATTAAATCGCGATGGAGCTCGTGTGATACCCAATGTTCGGGATGATAGCCCCTACAAGTCGCCTCTGCATAATGTCAGAGGTTTCCTTGTTGGGGTTATTTTTGTGGAGTGCAGTCTAATGATTTGATCAAGATTGAAGGAGTGAATGTGATTAGATGAGACAGGAGGGTCGCTTTCATGATCTTTTCCAGTATATTATTCCCAAACGGTAGTGTAGGGTCGCCAAGGGAGTCATTTGAATCGCCCGCCTGTTTTCTCGACCTCAATCTTGATCAGGTAATCGATGCCATCACAATTGGCAAACAAGAGTACAACTTGAAATCATTCTTTTTTAATTCGCTGAGGGATATTGATGTGATTCAGTATCGTCATGGTGTTATGCAGGATTTGGAAAATCCAACTCTGATGGAGTGTATCAAGACATTTGCGCAGAATATGCATACCATGCGTGAACATCTTGCCATGGCACAAAAGCTTCATAATAAATACCAGAAAGAACGTTGGTTTCTGGATACAGTGGCTCTTTACTGCGAGTACGTTCAGGGTTTGGCACAAGGTTTGGCCATATCCCATTGCACATCGCACGGATTTTTGGCTTTTCGAGAATATGTTGATGCCTATGAAAAGTCAGATCAATTTGTCAAACTGCTGGCTGAGACAAAGAATGTGCAAGCAATTCTTGACCAAGTACACTATTGTTTGGAGATAAAGGGAAACACGATCAGAGTTCGGAAATATGATTCCGAAGTGGACTATGCAAAGGATGTAAACGATACGTTTGCAAAATTCAGACAAGACCACGGTAAGAACTACAGCGTACAGTTTTCTCTAAGCTCAGAAATGAATCATGTTGAAGAGGAAATTCTCGCTTTGGTGGTTCGGTTATATCCTGATACTTTTCTCATTCTGGATCACTATTGTCTGCAATACAGAGATTATCTGGATGAAGTTTTACGCGTGTTTGATCGTGAAGTCCAATTTTACGTCGCCTATCTGGACTATATCGCCATGTTCAAGAGAAAAGGGTTGAATTTTTGCTATCCACAAATTTCCGATCAAAACAAGGAAGTTTATGTTGACGAAGGATTTGATGTAGCCCTAGCTAAAAAACTTATGAACGAAAACGAGTCGATCGTTTGCAACGACTTTTCCTTGCGGGATCAGGAACGCATTTTGGTAATATCGGGTCCAAATCAAGGTGGTAAAACAACATTTGCACGGATGTTTGGCCAGTTGCATTATCTGGCAAGCCTAGGATGTCCTGTCCCTGGCAAAAAGGCCCGACTTTTTTTGTTTGATCAGTTATTTACGCATTTTGAAAAGGAGGAAAATGTCAAGGAGTATCACGGAAGATTGGAGGATGATTTGATACGCATTCACGGTATCCTTCTTCAGGCTACACCTAACAGCATCATTATCATGAATGAAATTTTCACCTCCACAACGTTACAAGACGCCATTTTGCTGAGTAAAAAGATCATGGATAAAATTATACAATTGGACTTGCTGTGCATTTGTGTAACATTTATTGACGAATTGGTTTTGTTAAGCCAAAGTATTGTGAGCATGATCAGCACAATCGTTTTTGAAAATCCTGACTTGCGTACCTTTAAAGTGGTGAGAAGACCTGCTAATGGACGATCCTATGCGATGTCGATCGCTGAAAAATACCGGCTCACCTATGGTTCATTAAAGGAGCGTATCCAGCGATGAATGTTTTTCTGATGCATCGGGATCATGATTTTGACCTCGATAAAGTACACCCGTCTAATGAATCGGAACTGATACAGGATCTGCAACTCGACACGTTGTTTAATGCGATGGCACGCGATGATATGTTTTTATTAGACATTGCAAAGCATGCTGTTTTGGTGGGGTTAACGGATATCGATTCCATACTCTATCGACAATCCATTCTTCAGGACTGTCTCAAAAATGACTCGATCATTCAAACCATGTATAACATCGCCGTAGAGTCTATAGCCAATGAGAAGAAAAATCGGGACATCTTTCGAGAACATCCTGATGCAAGACTCCATCGTTCCATCGAAGTCATGCAAATGTTTGTGGGGATGATGAAGAAGCTTAGGAGCATTGCTGATGAACATGTCCATCAATTTTTATCGCAAGGATTTGCCCGTTTTTTTACCATGCTTGGTAAGGAACTTACAGATGATTATTTCTCACGCATCGAAAATCATCTAAACGAATTGAAGTTTCACAACGGGATGTTGATCAGCGTGCAATTGGGCGTGGGGAATCAGGGTAGCAATCATATACTTCTCAAACATCCACCAAAGAAACACAATTGGATGGATCAGATCTTTATGAACAAGCGTCCCGTTTATGTGTTATCGATCAGTGATCGTGATGAGAGTGGCATTAGCGCGTTGACAGACTTAAAAGACAAGGGTATCAATCTGGTTGCTAATGCTCTAGCTCAAGCGGTTGATCATATTCTTAGCTTCTTTATCACGTTACGCACGGAGTTGGCTTTTTATGTAGGATGTTTAAATTTGTATGAGCAGCTTATGATCAAGGGTGAACCAACGTGTTTTCCTGTGCCATATGCGCTTAACGAACGGCGCGAAAGCAGCCTTGGGCTGTACGACATCTGTTTAGCTTTAAGTATGGAACAAAGGGTTGTGGGCAACGATGTGTTTGCGGACAACATGGATTTTGTGATCATAACAGGTGCTAATCAGGGGGGGAAATCCACATTTTTGCGCAGTATAGGATCATCTCAATTGATGATGCAATCCGGTTTGTTTGTACCGGCGACGTCTTTTTCAGCCAATATCTGCAACGCACTTTTCACACATTTTCAGCGCAAAGAGGATATTGTGATGAACAGTGGGAAACTTGATGAGGAACTTAACAGAATGAGCGACATTGCAGATCATATCACATCTAACTGCATGATACTATTTAACGAATCTTTTGCTGCAACCAACGAGCGCGAAGGCTCAGAAATTGCAGGACAGATAAGCCGTGCTTTGGTTGAAAAGCAGATCAAGGTATTTTTTGTTACCCATTTCTATGAGTTTGCTCGTGGTTTCTACGATGAGAAGATGAAAAATACGATGTACTTGCGCGCGCAAAGGCAAATGGATGGAGAACGTACGTTTAAATTGATTGAGGGTGAGCCGTTGCAAACCAGTTACGGAGATGATTTGTATCGCAAGATCTTTAACTCGAACTAGCGGCCCAAGTCGATGTGTTGTTTGGACAAGTCCTGCATGTTACCATGTCAAATGGGTGCAAGTACAAGGTGGCGAACGTATGGAAGTGACAAAAAGGAATTCTAAGTGGTATCGGCGCTTTACACAATATGGTGCTGTGGCAGTAGGCGGTGTAGTAGGTGCTTTGTTGCGTGAAACAATCGAGATGATCACGCCGGCGTCATATGGGTTTCCTGTTGCTACGTTGCTAATCAATTGGTCGGGAAGTTTTGCTTTAGCGTGGTTTTATACGATTACCATCTGGCGATTTAAAGTCCCTCAGTGGCTAAGAGCTGGTATCGGTACTGGTGTTATCGGCGCTTATACTACATTTTCCACGTTTGCAGTTGAAACCAATTCACTGTTATTGAAGGGGCAAATCATGATGGCTGGACTTTATATTACCTTGAGCGTGATTGGTGGCTTTTTTCTTGCCGTATTGGCTAGCCGATTAGCTGGTGAACAAAAAGAATCGCTGCAAGAAGGCGAATCAAGTCGTAATCGGATGGTTGATCATTTTGGAATGAAGGATGGAGAGAGTTTCGTTGATTGAATGGGCTGGTGTGGCTTTTGGCGGAATGATCGGCGCATGTATCAGGTTTTTCATCACAAATCGCATCAACGCTAGGTGGCGTAAAAACTTTCCTCTTGCCACTTTTTTGATCAATATTACAGGCGCATTTTTGCTTGGTTTTATCTATACCACCGCACGACCCAACAATCTGTTGGACTACTGGCTGCGAAGCGGCGTAGGTATTGGGTTCATTGGGGCATACACAACATTTTCAACATGGATGTATGAAAGTGTTACGTTGCGGGATCGCAGGGCCATGACAACCTTGTTTGTCTATATAATCACAAGCCTTGGTATGGGACTTCTGGGCGCTTGGATTGGGCAGAGTATTTAAAATCCATGGCCATTTCATCATAATTCACAAATAGAAATTCGTAAAAGGGAGACTCGAATGCCCGATAAGCATTGGTCTAAAGGCGACGTCCTTCAAGGAACGATAAGCAGTCTTGATCAGCAAGGAGCATGGGTGGATGTGCAGGGTGAAATGGTTTTCTTACCCCTTGCTGAAATCTCATGGTTTGAGATTGAGCACCCATCCGAAAACTTGCGTACAGGTCAGTCGGTTTTATTGTCTGTTTTTTCCAAAGGCGCCAAGGGAATCTATGAAGGTGCTCTTCGTGAGGTGCGTAATGACGAAATTGGGCCGTAGTGTGTGAAAGTATGTCAACAGCGATACAGGTAGATCTGACATCCCGTCATTCCGTACAATCTTTCATGAATCCCATAGAAGCAGATGTCGTCATTTGGAGTGCTAAGCATACACAACGGCATTACCAAAAAGTGATATTAATCCGTTTCAATGTCTAGCTGACAATAAAGAGTCTGGATATCGCAAGTAACATGACTGCAAAAAGCATAATTGCGGGAGGTGTGATCATAAGAACCGCTGCTGTTAGACGCAATTATTGGACATCATCAATACTACAAAGTCTTGCATTTATTGTCGGTATTGCTCTACTTGTATTTCGCAGAATTCAGCATCAGGGACCAAGTTTGTTTGATGCAGGACTGGCTTTTGTGATTGTGTACGATGCGTTCTTACTATGGAGAACTTTGTTCCCCTTCAGCGTTTCCATTGAGGACGGACAAGTCTTATTTCGTGGTAAAAACCTTAAACCTACTGTCAAATGTTGATCCGTTGTTCGCGTGGAGTCTAGGAATCTCACAGTCAGGTTCAATCCTCTGATAATGGTTAACCTTGAGGGGCAACCCGAATTAATTGATGATATTGAACGGTCTTTTCTAACAATTAAGCGCAAAGCATAATAAGATAGCCTTTCGGCATTGAGATATGTCTAAATAGGTGAACATAGTAATTATTCAAGATTATTACTGGAAAAAGGACGCGGGCGGAAACAGGGTGAATCACTTGTGCAGGCGGGTGCGAGTACCCTGACGTTTCGGGCATCGTCAGAGGAGAGATAAACACATGGGATCTATGGATCTAGGACCTGTCTATCTGGATGCTGTCTTGGTTAATTTTCAAAATATGAAGAAAACTGCTGAGCGAGCGATGGAGCCACTGAGCCTGGAGAAACTGCATTGGACACCTGATGAACAGTCTAACAGCATCGCATGCATCGTGAAACACATGGCTGGCAACATGATGTCAAGATGGACGGACTTTCTCACAACGGACGGCGAAAAACCGACCCGCAATCGGGATGGAGAGTTTGAAGGTGGATATACATCCCGTGAAGAGATGATGGCGGCTTGGGAAGCGGGATGGGAGAAGCTGTTTGAGGCGGCTGCTGCTCTTGAAGCGGATGATTTGGTGAAGACCGTGACTATCCGTTCAGAACCGCACTCCGTAGTCCAAGCAATTGAGCGGCAAGTGTATCACCTATCATACCATACGGGTCAGATCGTCTACCTGGCCAAACAAATTCGGGGGGCAGATTGGGAGACGCTGACGATTCCTCGTCGCAAGTCAAAAGAGTATCTGATGAGTTTGGAGAATCGATTTGGCAAACAGGGGAAATAGGCGTTGTTCGTTGCACCGGGCAAACGTGCGAAGTGTTTTATCTCCCTGACTGCTCCGAGCCCAACACAGCAGGGGGAAACGCATCCCTACGCACCACCTCAGTGGCATATTCCAGAGTTTTGTAAGACCCTCTCTACTAGCACCATGCTGTTGTGCAATCAACCGGAAACTATCATCAACATCGTACAAGAAAATATTTTCCGTCATCGCAAGGTCCTTCGACAACTAAGAAATCGTCGAGTCCTCTCTTTTTAGCACTAAGGGCCAAAAGTGCATCGTCAGTTGCTTTACGGAAGTGCAATTCGTGACATGATCAAATTGAAGGTTGTACAAATGGAACCTAGGAAGTTTACATCGGAGTTTAAACGTCAAGTGGTGGAGCAAGCAATCGCCTCAGGTAATTACAGCATGTCACCCAGCAGGAACACGCGCAGTTGGTGACGGACTATCGGAAAATCGATCTTGAAAATGGGCAATTGAAAAAGCTATTGGGTGAAAAAGATTTAGAAATCGTGATACTTCGGGACCTCGTAAAAAAAACCAACCCTCACTTGCAGAAAAGGTAGCCATTGCGCACCAGTGGATCACAGCTGGGTATCACGCAACGCTCGTGCTACGCATTGTGGGGGTATCACGATCCACGTATTACTATTAGCAATCCCATGAACTGCGGCATCATACAATCGATTTCAGGATACTCGCTGACAAAGGCGCAGCGCAAAATCACCTAAAAATAAATAACGTTTATAATTTTATATTTTTATACTCTAAAAATAAATTACATTATTTCAATAAAATCAAAGAATGTAAAATAACCAATAATTTTATATCTTGATCAGGAACAATTATAAAAATATTTACTTTTTAGCGTGCCACCATATTATATTTTAGAATGTCAGAGTGTAAAGACAATGAAACACAACAGCATTGTGTTTCATTGGTCAAA
>JAKACU010000156.1 GCA_021821185.1 Bacillota bacterium | reverse complement strand
TCAATGGAACTGAAACTGAAACTGAAACACGGAAAGGTCAGCCGCATCAATTGACACTCGCGCAGGATCTTGACTCAATGGAGACAGCACCCCTTGACGCGGATTCAATCCAGGTGCTATCAAAGAAGTTGAAACGAGCACGTGTAGGTAAATGGCGCGAGAGAAACTTTCAAAGATGCATGTTCATAAAACATATACTATTATTATCATGATTGTGCAGGAATCGGAGAGTGAGCGCAACCATGAGATACCGGCGGATATTTGTTGTTATGGCTATTGCAGTTGTTGTTTTAGTGTCGTTTACAGTATTCTACTTTCTTCATCTAGACTATGGGAATAGCCTTGTGATGAATACTTCTACGCATGTTACGGTGGGTGTTGTTCAGTGGATCGTCGTCATGGGAGTGCTCCTTTTTTCTGTCACCCTATCGTTCACGGCCTGGATTCACCACCACCTGTTGATGCAGGCGAGCAGATTGGCACAGAACCAGAAGCGCTACGAGGCTCTGATCGAGCATAACCCCGCTATGATTGCAACACTTTCCATCGAAGGCAAGATTGTTTCGATAAATTCGTCTATGGAGCGAGAAACTGGCTATATGAGCCAGGACCTTGTCGGTCTAAGTTTCCTATCATTGGTCAACTTATCCGATTATGAACAGGTTAGTGAGTGGCTAGAAAATGCCGCGCAGGGTGAGCACCAGCAGTTTATTCTCGGCATCCATCATAGTGACGGCAGATCGATGACACTTGGGGCTAAGGCGGTGCCGATCCTGCTAGGAAAGCGTACGAGCGGCGTCTTTATTATCGCTCTCGATATTACGGAGATAAAGGCGAACGAGCAGATGATCTTGGAACTACGGCGCCAGCGGGAGTTGATTCTTCAGTCTGCAGGAGAAGGCATCTGCGGAGTGGATCCAGCCGGGAAAATCATTTTTGCCAACCCGTTGGCGTCGGAGATTACAGGTTATGGCGCTGATGAACTGGTTGGTCGCCCGGTTTATAGACTGTTATGTCATGCACATGATCCTGATGAGTCTGAGCAGGGCTTGTGTAGTGAGTGCCCGATTTTTAAATCCCTTCAGGATGGTGTCGTCCACCACGTGAGCGGTCATCAATTTTGGCGTAAGGATGGGGCGAGCGTGCCGATAGACTTTGTGAGTGCTCCCATGATTGATGATGGGGAAATTCAAGGCGCCGTCATTGTATTCAAGGACGTATCAGCACGCATACAGCAAGAAGAATTTCTGCGCAGAACAGATCGACTGGCGGTAGCGGGACAGTTGGCCGCTGCTGTTGCCCATGAGATTCGCAATCCTTTGACGGCTCTAAGAGGATTCGTACAACTCATGCAAGGAGGTGCAGCCAAACCGGATTACTTGAATATCATGGATGGTGAATTGCGACGAATCGAGTCCATCATTCAAGAATTTTTACTGCTGGCAAAACCCCAATATGGTACATATAACGAGTTGAGGATCGGGGATCTCATCAAGAGTGTGATCATGCTATTCGAACTTCAAGGGCTCATGAATCACGTCGAGATTATCTCCATGATTGAAGATGGACTAGGTCCGATCCGATGTATGCAAAATCAGATCAAGCAGGTGTTTATTAACCTTCTGCAAAATGCGATGGATGCCATGCCTGACGGTGGCGTTATCCGCATCACGGCGAGATCTGACGAGGATAGTTATATACTAGTATCTGTATCAGATGACGGGGTTGGTATACCAAGTGACCGATTGGACAAACTGGGGGAACCGTTTTACACCACTAAGGACAAGGGAACCGGATTAGGTCTGATGATCAGTTATAAGATCTTGGAGGATCACGGTGGCAGCATACGTTTTATCAGTGCAGTAGGGCAAGGAACTACGGTAGAGGTGCGATTACCCATGATCGCGAAGTCGGTTGCGGTGATAACTAGTTGAACCGATGGACGCTTATGGGCAGATAATATTGCGGGATGCACTTTCTGGTGCATCCCGCTTTCGTATACTCACAGCTATAAACCGGTCGAGCAGGTTACTTTACGACAGTGATCGTGCCGTTCATGTAACCGTTATGCGACATCGCCCAACCGGTCGGGCCGCCATCGCAAGGAATTACGCACTGCCAGTGGAAGTTGCCGGTTTTCTTCGGCGTGAAGGTGAACGTCGATACTGACGGAATGCCTGTTTTGGCCGCGCCTTTGAATATTTGGTTTAAACCGAGCGTCGGCGAGGTCAAGCTATGGCTACCGGTATCGAAATTCACAACCGTTACATGAACTGGAATCCCAGCGGTTACAGTAAAGTTAGCAGGAGAGTAGGAGTCATGGATCTTCTTATCTGCTGCTGCGTACTGCAAGCCGTCTTTGATGGTCAGATCGATAAACTGTTGATGTTTGTTAGGAACGACATGAATGACTCCTTTCATGTAACCATCATGACTCATCGCCCAACCTTTTGCTTGGCCGTCGCACTTAAGTACGCATTCCCAAGTGAAGGCGCCCGTCTTTTTCGGCGTAAAGGTGAACGTTGTCACACCAGGGACGCCTTCTTTCGGTGAACCTTTGAGGGTAACGTTAAGTCCAAGCGGTGCAGATGTGATGCTGTGCGTACCACCGTCATAGTTATAAACGGTTACCTGTGTCGGCACGCCTTGAACTACCTTGAAATCTGTAAGTGAGAATGCATCATGCATGATCTTGTCTGGACCCAACCGTGAGCCAGGAAGAACCGTCAGCGAGATGTGTTGCAGTTTAAGAGTCGGCGCTACTGCCCTGTGAGGTGCAGCATGTGCGCTAGTTGCAGCTTGGGCTACTGCGCCCGGTTGTCCCGCTGCGGTCGGTGCGCCGCATCCGGCTAAGATGATGGCTGATGAAATAGATAATGCTGCAAGAAGTTTGCCCTTCATGGTTTTGCATCCCCTTTTAATTGCTTACGTAGGATCATGGCTACGAGCTAATTCTGCACTCTTTTAAGTGAGAACAGCAGTTTGCTATGGATCATTTCTGATGATCCGGCTGGGGGATACCTGCTAGTAGATTCGAACTAGAGGAAACTGAGAAAATGAGAATTTGCTAAGATTCACGCTGTTTAGCTTGGTCTTATCTGTGCATCGCCAACATGGTGCCAAAATGAGCAGCTGTAATACCAAGTACCAATGTGAGGATCAAGAAAAGAAAATAAATCGAGGTGAACCGCCGCCTCTGACCGATCGCAAATCTGATGTAGAATGTCGTTGTGATTGCGCAAAAAGTTGCAATCGCCACGACGATGTGACTTGGAAGTACTTGTGATGTGTTGAATAACCCTGGAATCGAAAGTGCCATGGTGATCCCAAGAGCGGTAAGAGCGAGAAACGCGATTCCACCTAGCATAAGACTGCTTACGGCCATGAGCGGGTAAAAGGCAGGGGTTCGAAAGAGACCGATAAAGTCAAAAAACAAAGCGCCAAATATGAAAAGAATGAAAAGAGCAGCGAGTAATCCATGCAGTGAAACGAGAATCGTCAAGTACTTTACCCCCGGTTCAGTTCGCCATTAGAATGTTTGACTACTTGATTGTACATAGTTTGGCTACAGGTTGCCACGGCAGGTACTGCCTAGTCCATTGTAACCAGTCAAACGGTCCTTTTTCGTCATGTCTTGCATACGCCTCACCTCACATACTTGGTATATGTGCCGATGATTCACTGCAAAGTGTCTTAAAGGAGAGTATTACAATGGAGGAGCGTAACTTGCGGGACTTGTGGTTCGCTCTATTAGAGCGGGTCAAGAACATCGATGTCGCTGTGCTTGGTTTTCTGCGAACGCGTATGACATGGATTGCGGTGCTTATTGGCACACTACTGGTCGTCTGGGGTCTTGTTGATCATAACTTATATGCCGTACTGCAAGTCATCCTTGCGGGCGCTGGCGGTTACTTTATAGGATTTTTACCAGCTGTGGCGGGTGGTATCCTAGTCACCATCATTCACGCGCTGATCGGCGGTGTCAGATCGGA
>JAKACU010000155.1 GCA_021821185.1 Bacillota bacterium | reverse complement strand
CAGATCATTGAGACCGACGTTGGCAGCCATTACCTTGGAGAAGTGGCACTTGTACCCGTGAGTTCGCCAATTGCTAAAAAGGGGCTATTATTCTACAACACCTTGTTTGATGAAAATGCATCTTGTCACTTGGCGATTGGAAAGGCTTATCCGCTGATTGCAGGCGGCCGTAATCTGGATCGTAAAGACTGGGAACAGCACGGTTTAAACGATAGCCTTATGCATGTAGATTTCATGATTGGCTCCAAGGAGTTAACCATCACGGCAATCACAAGCACGGGCGCCGAGGTTCCCATCTTTTCTCAAGGGGAATGGGCGCACCAATTGTAGTCTTAAGAAAGAAGGGTACAGCATGAAAGAACATAATAATTCGTCACTATGGCGTGACATACCGCCGTTTCGTGCGGATCAAGTCGGCAGTTTGCTGCGCTCTGATGCGGTGAAAAAAGCGCGTGCCAAACATGCAGCGGGACAGATTACATCGCAACAATTGCGGCAAGTGGAAGACGAGGAAATTACGAGAATCGTGCAAAAACAAAAGGAGATAGGCCTCCTCGCTGTCACAGACGGGGAATTCCGGCGCGCATGGTGGCATTTCGATTTTCTCGAACATCTTGATGGTGTTGTCGGTTACGATACAGACCAAGGAATTCAGTTTCATCATACGCAAACTAAGTCACATGCGGTTAAGGTAGTTGGCAAACTTGATTTTACCGATCACCCGATGCTTGAGGATTTTCGTTTCCTGCAGAGCATAGCTGGAGCTCATACAGCCAAAATGACGATACCGAGTCCGAGCATGTTGCACTTTCGCGGTGAAATTGATGCGAGTGTATATCCTGATCAGGAAGAATTCTTCGCAGATTTGGCTCGCGCTTACCAAAAAGCGGTACGAGCATTTTATGATGCTGGATGTCGTTATCTTCAGCTTGATGATACGGCTTGGGCATACTTTTGTTCCTTGGAGCAAAAACAACAGATGCGCTTGCGTGGGCTTGATCCCGAGAAGCTGACGGCGCTTTATGCGCAAACCATCACAACGGCAGTTGCTAACCGCCCTGCTGATATGCAAATCACCATGCATATTTGCCGTGGCAATTTTCGTTCTACCTGGATATCATCGGGTGGTTATGAACCTGTTGCACAGATCCTGTTTGATACCCTTCCCATTGATGGGTTTTTTCTTGAGTACGATACGGACCGCGCTGGCGGATTTGAACCGTTGCGTCATGTGAAGCGAGCGGATTTGCAAATTGTTCTGGGCTTGATTACATCAAAACACGGTGAACTAGAGGACGCGGATCTTATCAAGCGCCGTATTGCGGAAGCAACGCGCTACGTTGATCTTTCGCAGCTGAGTCTGAGTCCACAATGTGGGTTCGCATCCACGGAAGAAGGGAATTTACTGACAGAAGAACAGCAATGGAACAAACTTCGTCATGTTGTACAGATTGCAAGCGAGGTTTGGCAGTAGAAAAAACGGCCATTGGTGACCGTTTGATCGTCACCAATGGCGCTTGTAATCAGATGATTCAGCGGGTTTCTGCCACTTGTACATTGCGTTTTAAAAAGAGCACGATGGCTGCAGTAATCAGTGCACCGATGATAATAGCTACGGAATACATCGGCCAATTGCCAATCAGCCAAAAAACGAAGATGCCACCATGAGGTGCGGGCGACGTGACGCGAAACAGCATGGATAAGGCGCCTGTGATGGCGGAACCAATGACGATAGAAGGAATGACGCGAAACGGATCGTTGGAGGCAAAAGGAATTGCACCTTCGGTGATAAAGCAAAGCCCGAGAACAGCAGCGGCCTTTCCAGCATCGCGTTCTTCTTGATGAAACTTGCGTTTATTGATAAAGGTGGCGATGGCCAAACCAAGCGGCGGAACCATGCCGGCGCCCATGACGGCAGCCATGATGACTTGTGATTCGACCGTATGTGAACCAAGTAACCCAACGGCGAAGAAATAGGCGACTTTGTTCACCGGTCCGCCCATGTCAAATGCCATCATGGCTCCTAAAAGCAGTCCAAGTCCAATCGATCCCGTCGCACCAATGTGCTGCAAGCCGTTGCTCATGGCATTCATCACATAGGCGATAGGACTGCCCAGCACATAGATCATCAAAAAACCGATAATGCCGACTGACAGTACGGGCAAAATGAGCACCGGTTTTAAGCCCTCAAACGTACGCGGCAAACGAATCCATTTCTTTAATGCCAGTGTAATATAACCAGCTAAAAAACCTGCAATAATACCCCCAAGGTAGCCAGCGCTGGCATTTGGGTTGCCGTACATGAAACCTTGTGTGCCAATCCAACCCCCGATAAGTCCCGGTGCAAAACCTGGGCGATCAGCGATTGATTGAGCGATAAAGGCAGCCAGAATCGGTACAAACAGCGCAAAAGCCGATTTGCCGCCGATATTCATCAGTGCTTGCGATAAAGGACTCTGTCCGTTAATATCAACCGCAAATGATAACGCGATAAAGATACCGCCAGCCACCACAAGGGGCAGCATATGTGAAACACCATTCATCAAATGTCGGTAAGCGGCTGGTGTCTGCGCTTTTTTCTCCGACTTGAGCTGTTGAACCCTTTGCAGATAATCACCGGTTGCATCGCCATAAATCGGTTGAGTCAGGCATTGTTCAAGTAAAGTATTGGGTGTTTTTATAGCGCTTGTGACGGATGTTTCAAGTAATCGCTTTCCAGTAAACCTTGACAAATCAACGGCCTTATCGGCGGCAATGATGACGGCATCTGCGGTTTTGATGTCCTCATCGGTAAGGACATTTTCCGCGCCGCTGGCTCCTTGCGTCTCAATTTTCACTTCAATTCCCTTGGCTTTTGCTGCTTGTTTTAGCGATTCTTCCGCCATAAATGTGTGCGCGATCCCTGTCGGGCACGCGGTAATGGCAACGATTTTCACCGAGATGACCTCCCTCTGGCTTTTTGTTCTACATGAATTTGTGGCAGGATGCCTGTTACATGCGCAAATGTCGGCTGAACCACGCCAATTTGACTTACGGCCGCAGTCCCTGCGGCAGCTGCGAATTGGAGTGTGTTCGGTAAGGATAACTGATGAAGGAAGCCATATAAGATGCCTGCAACGACCGTGTCTCCTGCCCCGACAGAGGAAACTACGTCTACGTGCGGTACTGTGACCCGATAAACAGTTTCCTTTGTTGCAGCGACAAGGCCCTCTGAACCGAGTGTTACGACGACGAGCGGCACGCCGATCTCGGCAACTTCTTGCGCGGCTTGGATCACCTCCTCAAGGGATGAAAGGTCTCTTGAAACAAGCTGACTGAGTTCTTCTTTGTTTGGCTTGATAACGTCCGGATGCGCGGCGATGCCTTGGCGCAGTGGTTCGTCACTCGTGTCAAGAAGGACATGGGCGCCACGCTCTTTGCAACCCGTGATCATGTCTTTGTACCAGCTGCTGTCCATGTAGGCTGGAATACTTCCGCAAAAACAAATCCACTGATTGGGACCTGCCGCACGAAACAACTCTTCTTGCAGCATCCTCCTTTGTGTCTCTGTGGGTTGTCCTTGTTGACTTGAATTAAGTTCTGTCAATTGGCCGTTTTGATCAATGATTTTGACATTGACCCGAGTATCGGCTTCGATGTCAACAAAGCGCTCGTCTATAGGCAACTGGCGTAGTTGTTGACGCAGCCATTGTCCATGACTTCCGCCGAGAAATCCGGTACTGATGGTCGGCACGTCAAAGGCAAGGAGGGCTTTAGACACATTGATACCCTTGCCGCCAGGCTGTTCTGACATACCTTTCACCCTGTGCAAGGTTCCGGGGCGAAGCACATCCACTTCAAAAAACATATCGACGGCCGGATTGAGTGTAACGGTAATGACAGCATCGTTGCTTTTGTTGACGTTGTGCATCAATCTTCCTCCCGTGATTATGACAAGGAAGTCAGTAAAGAGATGTTGTGCTTCGCGAGGATGGATGCCAGTTCAGCATCAGGATCACAATCCGTAATGAAGAGGGATAAGTCGCTGCTCGCACAGATTTTTGCAAAATGACTCTGACCCAATTTACTGTGATCG
>JAKACU010000154.1 GCA_021821185.1 Bacillota bacterium | reverse complement strand
ACACTGGACACGGGAAACAACTGCAAGATGATACCCAGCAAAAGTGTGACCAACATACCCACAAAGGTGATGATGCGATTGCGCAGGCCAAAAAAGTGCGCGCGATGGCTTTCGGGCACAAGATCACCAATTAAAGACTGCCAGGAAAGCGCAGTAAAAGACGCCGGGAAGTTCATGAGCGCGATCAGCAAAACAACGACTAAGGCGAGTGTCGGGCCGTGAATCACAAATGGGACCGCGGCCAGCAGCAGATAAAAGATTCGCGCTACGACACTAGCGCGAACACAGAATTTTTTTTTACTTTTGACTGCTGACATCCAAACTGCCCCAACCCAAGTGGCGACAATAGCCATCAGCGCCGGCAAGGAATTGAGCAAGGCCACTTCCTGCGATGTAGCATGCAGCGCACTGAGAACAAACAACGGCGAGAAGTTGCTCACAATGCTGATGCCAACCATCGCATAACTGCCGTTAATAATACTAAGGCGCTCGTTAGCGTTAACTTCTTGTTCCGAATATAAAGGCATGGACATTCTCCCGGCTGCTTCTAGCGTTTCACCGATATTATAAGGTGGCGCCAGGCAAACGGTCAACGCAAAGTAGAGTAGCTATGGGGATCTTCTCTAAAGCGTAACAAGGTTGCAACATCCTCTTTTTGTAAATACCCGTGCTCTGCGGCTACGTCTACCATGGTAGAGAAATCGGTAAGGGCAACAAGCGGAACACCTGAGGCCTGAAACGCTGCCGTGGTTTCTTCAAACCCATACGTAAAAATAGACAAAGCCAACGTGACAATGGCCCCTTCTTCCCTTAGGCCTTGTATCGCGCTAATCACACTGCCCCCAGTTGAAACCGTGTCTTCAACGACCACTACTTGTTGATCTGGCAACAGTCGACCTTCTACCAAGTTTTTCTTCCCATGATCCTTTGCACTGCTGCGTACGTAAACCATGGGCAGACCGAGACGATCGGCCACAAGGGCTGCATGAGCAATACCTGCTGTCGCCGTGCCTGCGATGCATTCGATGTTGGCGCCGTACTGTTTTACGCAGGCGGTTAACCACTGCGCAATTCTTGATCGCAGCGGCGGATACGACAGTGTTAAACGATTGTCGCAGTACATGGGAGACCGAATGCCAGATGCCCAGGTGTAGGGGTCTTGCGGGCGCAGCGTCACTGCACCAATTTGCAGCAAGGCCAAAGCAACCTCACGAGAAAACCGCGAAATCGTCAATGATTGTTGCATGAAAGCACCTCTTCTCTTTGCTTATAAAAGTTCTTGCAAAATGGCCTCAAGCGCTGCTCGAGGATCCGGCGCGCTGGTAATGGGGCGGCCCACGACCAGATAGTTTGCGCCGTACCTTTTGGCAAAAGCCGGAGTGGCCACACGCGCCTGATCTTGCGTAAGCGAGCCTTGCGGCCGAATGCCTGGCACAAGCGCCGCAAGATGTGCAAAGCGCTCTTTTACCGCGGATAATTCCAGCGCGGAACACACAACGCCATGAAGGCCGGCGTCATCAGCCACTTGGGCCAAGTCAAGGACTTGCTGTGCAAAATCACTCTGCCTTTGCCATGGCAAGGGCAATGTCTCTTGAGTAAAACTTGTCAGATACGTAACGGCCAAAACATTTGTCACATGACCAGAAAAAGCGTGTTTTTGAGCTTCCTCCACGGCCGCCTCAAGCATCGCTTTTCCCCCTAACGCATGTACGGTGACTAGCGATACACCGATGGCGGCCGCTTCATAAACGGCATGACGAACCGTATTGGGTATGTCGAAGAATTTAAGATCAAGGAACACCTCTTTACCGCCCGCCAGCAATTCTTCGACAAATTGGCGTCCAAAAGCTAAGTAGGATTGCAAGCCCACCTTGTAATGCGTCGCAGCACTACCCAACTGATCAATCAACATACGAGCCTCATTGCGTGAGGACGTGTCGATAGCGACAAACACCGGCGGTGTCTGAGATGTCTTATGATCGACTTGAGTCAATCCCGTATCCCCCTTATCGTCGTGCTGCACCTATAAGATCGGTCACCCGCGTTATGCCGTGTTCATCGCACCACCGAGCTAATTCATCGATGATCCGGGGGCATGCCATAGGATCGGTAAAGTTAGCTGTTCCCACCTGCACCGCGCTGGCACCCGCCATGAGAAATTCGACGACATCTTGGCCCGTGCGAATCCCGCCGATCCCGATCACCGGAATGCTGACTCTGCTTGCTACTTCATACACCATGCGCACAGCCACAGGCTTGATCGCCGGCCCAGACAGTCCGCCGACGCCATTAGCCAGTAAAGGCCGCCGGCGTTCGATATCGATTTGCATGCCAATCAGTGTGTTGATCAGCGATATCGCATCCGCACCGGCTTCTTGCACGGCAAGAGCCATCTCTGCAATATCCGTGACATTGGGGGACAATTTGACGATGACAGGAACGTTGGCTACCGCTTTGATGGCACGAACCATACCGCTTGCCATATCTTTATCAGTACCAAATTGAATTCCGCCGCACTTGACGTTCGGACACGAAATATTAAGTTCAATCGCAGACAGATCCGTACTGGTGTTTAACTCTTCTACGACTTGCACGTAATCGTCTTGCGCCGTTCCCGCCACATTCACGATCACAGGCAAATCGGGATATTTGCGAAAACGCGGCAGTTCTTGCGCGATTACGGAAGCAACACCCGGGTTTTGCAACCCAATGGAATTGAGCATACCAGCGGGAGTCTCCGCGAGACGGGGCGTCGGATTACCCTGGCGTTCCTCAAGGGTTGTTGCCTTAACGACAATGGCTCCCAAGCGATTTAAGTCATAAAAACTTTCCATCTCTTCACCAAAGGAAAAGCATCCCGATGCTGGCATTACCGGGTTTTTTAGGTTAAGTGACAGAAAACTCACACGCAAATCCACCTGATACGATGATTCACTCATCAAAACACCACCTCGTCAGCCAAAAAAACGGGACCCTCTTTGCACGTCTTGCGGTTTTTGATCGTGCCATCGCGTTCTATCGGATGGACACAACCTACGCAGATTCCGATACCGCAGCCCATGCGTTCCTCAAGTGACAAATACCCTGGCACGCCGAGATCTCGCATCACTTCTTGCACAGCTTTCAACATTGGTGTCGGCCCACACGCGTAGTAACGGTCAACACCTTCGCAAAATTCACGCGTCAAAAGCTGTGTAACCAGCCCATGCCGGCCAATGCTGCCATCATCGCTTGTGACAAACAGCGATCCACAATCCGACAGCTCATCAAGCAAAATGGCCTGTGACTCAGAAGCAAAGCCAAGTGCTGACACCACGTGGACGTTACGTGCGTATAGTTCTCGTGCCAGTTGAACGAGTGGCGGCACACCAATGCCGCCTCCGATCAACAAGGCTTTTTTATCCCCGTCATGCAGTACAAAGCCATGTCCAAGCGGGCCCAACACGTCCACATCATCGCCCTCTTTAAGGCGCGTCAGGCGCTTGGTTCCCTCTCCTTGCGCACGGTATACCACCGTCACCTGATTGCTTTTCACATCGGCGCTGCATAACGACAGCGGTCGCCGAAGTGTAAAGTCAAACGAATCTGTTACACGAAAGTGAAGAAACTGCCCCGGCGCAAAACCTTTCGACAAATCGGCAGGCGATTCTATGGTGAGTGAATACAATTTTTCTGCCAACTGCTTTTGTGCAATTACCGACACAGACCCCATTAAACACTCACCTCTATTTTCCTGCAGCGCGCAGTGGCGTGGTAGAAAAACGCAACGCACTCAGCACGTCGTATACCGCTTTGGCCGTATCCAGTGACGTCAAGCAGGGTATTGCATGTTCCACCGCTTCACGGCGAATGCGAAACCCATCGCGCTCTGGTTTGCGGCCACGAGTCAACGTGTTGATGACCATAGTGGCCTCACCGCCGCGAATGAGATCAAGCAATGACGGTTCACCAGACGAGATCTTGTTGACCAGGTTTGCACGAATGCCATAGCGCTCAAGAAAACTGGCTGTTCCTTCTGTGGCGTAAATCTGAAAGCCAAGCGTTGCTAATCCACGCAAGATGGGCAATGCCTCTTGCTTGTCTTTATCAGCGATCGTCGCAATGATCGCGCCGCGGTCTGGAA
>JAKACU010000153.1 GCA_021821185.1 Bacillota bacterium | reverse complement strand
ACATTGCGCGTGTGACAAGTGGTAGCTCTTACGCAAAAATCGGCAGGCGCAATTAAGTCATCACCAACACAGCCAATCGGCGCGACACTGCCTTCTAGCAACTTGACCACTTGCCCCATGCGAATGTCTTCTGGTGCCCTGGCCAGCAAAAATCCGCCGTTTGCCCCGCGCACACTGGTCACAAGACCGAATCTTCTGAGCGTCCCAAAAATCTGGTCTAGAAAAGCTTCAGGGATTTGCTCTTGCGCTGCAATTTCACGAAGTGGCACGGGCCTTGACCCTTCCATAGAGAGTTCAGCCAATGTGACGATCGCTCGCAACCCGTATTCCGTACGTTTGGATACTTTCATCCGGCATCCCCCCAAAAAACCTATTAACCGATCGAGCCTTCCATTTCAAACTTGATCAAGCGGTTCATTTCGACGGCATATTCCATCGGCAATTCACGTGTAAATGGTTCAATAAATCCCATTACGATCATCCGTGTAGCATCCTCTTGGGTCAGTCCACGACTCATCAGATAAAACAACTGATCTTCACTGACGCGTGAAACCGTTGCTTCATGTTCAAGCGTAATCGTATCGTTCATGATTTCGTTTAAAGGAATCGTATCTGACGTTGACTCCTGATCGAGAATGAGCGTATCGCATTTAATGTTGGCTTTGGACCGTTCTGAGTCCGGCGTAAAGCGTGCAAGTCCGCGATAGGTCGTCTTGCCTCCGTGTTTGCTGATCGACTTGGAGACAATCGTTGAAGTGCAGTCAGGAGCGGCGTGAACCACCTTGGCACCGGCATCTTGATGCTGGCCTTTGCCGCCAACGGCAATGGAAAGTACCGTACCTTTGGCGCGTGGACCAAGCATGTAAATTGCAGGGTACTTCATGGTCAGCTTAGACCCAATGTTGCCGTCTACCCACTCCATAGTCGCATCGGCATAGGCTACCGCGCGTTTTGTCACCAGGTTATAAATGTTAGGCGCCCAGTTTTGAATGGTCGTATACCGAGCACGCGCCCGATCTTTCACAATGATCTCAACCACGGCGCTGTGCAAGGAATTGGTACTGTATATGGGCGCTGTACATCCTTCAACATAATGCACGAAACTGTCTTCATCAGCGATGATCAGCGTCCGCTCAAACTGTCCCATGTTTTCCGAATTAATCCGAAAATACGCCTGCAAAGGCACTTCGCATCGTACTCCCTTGGGTACGTAAATGAAACTTCCGCCGCTCCAAACGGCTGAATTAAGCGCAGCAAACTTGTTGTCTTCAGGTGGAATGATGGTGCCAAAATACTGTTTGAAGATTTCCGGGTACTCGCGCAGCGCTGTATCAGTATCGGTAAACAATACGCCCATGTCTTCAAGATCTTTCTGCATGGAATGATACACGACTTCGGATTCATACTGCGCCGAGACACCCGCTAAAAACTTGCGTTCAGCCTCAGTAATACCTAACCGATCAAATGTATTTTTAATTTCTTCCGGGACTTCTTCCCATGATTTACTTTTCTTCTCGGTTGGTTTTACATAATACGTAATCTCATCAAAATCAAGTTCACTCAAATCACCGCCCCAATTAGGCAAGGGCTTTTGTTTAAATAGCTCCAACGACCGCAGACGAAAATCTGTCATCCATCCGGGTTCGTTTTTCATCGTCGAAATTTCTTCGACCGTCTTTTTCGTAAGACCTTTTTGAAAACGAACAACCGATATATCCCGGTCAACAAAACCATATTGATATTCCTCAAGCTCTGGCACTTGATGGCTCATGTTTTCCCTCACCTTTCCTCCGACGCTTTTACTGTTTTGTCAAGTGCATTCCATGCCAGCGTCGCACACTTGATACGGGCGGGAAACTTGGACACCCCGCCTAAGGACTCCAAATCCTCCAACAAATCAGGGTCCGCGTCTTCGCCTTTCATAAGCTTGCGAAATTCCGCCGATAGCTGTAAAGCTTCTTGCAGCGTCTTGCCTAAGATGGCCTCCGTCATCATCGAAGCAGAGGCCATGCTGATCGAACACCCCGCCCCGGCAAATCGAACATCTTGCACAACGCCATCATCGACAACCAACTGTAACGTTATTTCGTCACCGCACGTCGGGTTTTTCACGTCGACCGTAAAGGCATCACCTTCGATATGCCCTTGATTTCTTGGATGCATATAATGATCCATGATGACTTCGCGGTACAACTCATCTAATTGCATGGCCGAAGTACTCCTTTGTCTTTTCAAGAGCATCGACTAAAACATCGATGTCTTGCGGCGTATTGTACAAGTAGAAACTCGCGCGTGCAGTTGCAGCCACCTTAAGATGCCGCATCAAAGGCTGAGCGCAGTGATGACCAGCGCGGATGGCCACTCCCTCAGCATCAAGCACAGTAGACACATCATGTGGATGAATGCCCTCAAGATTGAACGTGACAAGTGCGCCGCGATCTTTTTGTGGACCATATATGGTCAGCCCTTCGACCTCTCGCAAACGGGCCATGGCATAGGCAGTGAGCTCTTGATCGATCGCATGAATTTCATCAATACCTATTTTCGTAATATAATCAATAGCAGCAGCAAGTCCAACCGCACCGGCGATAATCGGCGTTCCGCCCTCAAATCGATAAGGAATATCTTTCCATGTGGACTCATATAATTCAACAGTCTCAATCATTTCCCCGCCAAAATGCACAGGCTCCATGCGTTGCAGTACAGCCATTTTCCCATATAACACACCGACCCCTGTCGGCCCCATCATCTTATGCCCGGAAAAAGCGAGAAAATCGCAATCCAACTCGATTACATCGACACGCATATGCGGTACACTTTGCGCCCCGTCAACGACAATAATCGCACCGTTATCATGAGCGATTTTAGCCACTTCACGTATGGGATTGATGGTACAAAGGACATTGGATGCCTGCGTCATTGCCACGATACGCGTCTGTGGCGTTACTATTTTCTCTACATCCGATAATAAAATTGTGCCGTCAGGCTGCAAAGGAATATATTTAAGCGTCGCACCAGTGGCTTTAGCCACCTGCTGCCACGGAATCAGGTTGCTGTGGTGTTCCATAAGCGTGATGACAATTTCCTCACCAGGTTGTAAAACTTGCCGCGCATAACCGTGTGCAACCATGTTAAGTCCTTCTGTCGTGCCGCGTGTAAAGATGATCTCACTGTCAACTTTCGCACCAATAAAGTGCGCTACGCGGCTGCGCGCCTGTTCGTACGCATCGGTCGCAAGCGACCCCAACGTATGCACGCCCCGATGGACGTTGGCGTTGATTTGCCGATAATACGAACTGATCGCATCAATCACTTGAACCGGTTTTTGGGAAGTTGCCGCACTATCCAAATACACCAAACGTTTGCCGTTTACCTGTTGATTGAGTATCGGAAAACCCTTGGCCAAAAGGGTTCGATCCATTAGGACATCTTCCTTTCCAAGGCCAATTCAACCGCTTTGCGTACCGTATCTACGGGCAGTTTGGCAAGTACAGGTGCAATGAATCCCCAGACGATCATGCGCTTTGCTTCCTGCTCAGAAACACCGCGCGACATAAGATAAAACAGTTGTTCTTCACTAATCTGTCCGGCCGATGCCGCATGCCCGCACTTAACGTCATTTTCGTCGATTAAAAGCATCGGAATGGCATCAGCACGGCTCTTTGGACTCAGCATCAACAGACGCTCGCTTTGTTCGCCATTAGATCCGCTCGCCCCATGCAAGATATGGGTATAACCACGAAATACCGCATAAGCACGATCTTTCATGACGCCCCGCGCAAATGTTTCACTTTCACTAAAACGAGCAGCGTGCACCATTTTCGAAGTGAGATTAAGATGGGATCTCCCGCTGCCAAGCGCTACGGCATGACTCGTGCTGCGGCTGCCTTCCCCAACGAGTTGCGACGCAAACTCGCCGACGGTAAAACCTTCGGCCATATCGCCGATGACCCAGTCCATCTGAGCGTTGCGCAATACCTGCGCACGGTGAATCATCAGATTCGTCGATGCCTTGGGAAAATCATGCACAACGCCCATCGTTACGTGCGCATCTTGCTCAACAATGATTTCACTGACACCTACATGGACCTCATCGCCCAGGGACGCTTCTGCTAAGTCAGTTTCCAGC
>JAKACU010000034.1 GCA_021821185.1 Bacillota bacterium | reverse complement strand
TATCTTATCCGGAATAAAGACAGCCGTGCTTTTGTTTGCAATCGGTAGTGTCACCAAAAAAGAGGATCCGTTGTACTCACCCTGCAGAAGTTCCCCAAAGGTACCATGAGCAACACCTATCCCACAGAGGCTCCCCGTTTTATATTGCATTACAGACTGCTCGAAAAACACGTTCATTATCTTTAGGCGATAAAAGCGCTATCCGAACATAGGCATCTGTTAGCTCTTCAAAATTTCCACAAGAACGCACAAAAATCCTTTGTTCCATTAACTTAGCTTGAACATGACGAGATACGTTTGGCGAAGCAAAACGGAGCAGAAAAAAATTCACCGCAGTGGGAAATATACGCCATCGTTCATCCGTTGCCCAAGCATCTTGCATATAACGATGAGCATTTTCCAGCCACGTTGCCGTTTCCATCATAAAATGCTGATCTTGATAGCTGATGAAAGCTGCAATTTGTGCAAGCTGATTCACACTCCAGGGGTCTCTGTACGCTCTTAATGCTGCGATTTTTTCACGCGTGGTCACAAGAAAACCGAATCGCAATCCAGGGATACTAAAGATTTTCGTCGCCGATCGAATCACAAACAAATTGGGCGTCGTCGCCGCATGTTGCATGAGCGTCCTCGGGTCGTCTTGTGGCAAAAAATCTGCAAATGATTCATCGATGGCGATGGAAACCCCCCTTTTAGCCCACGAGATAACTGCCGTAATCCACGATGGCAAGGACCATGAAGTTCCAGAAGGGTTATGCGGGTGATTGATGAAAAGTAGATCCCCGCTATGTAACATGGAATCGAGTTGCACGATCGGTAGGGCAAAGGTGTCTCCGTCAAAAAGCGAGCATGAAACGACCGGGCAGAACAATCTGTTTGCAGTTGCAGCGTACTCAGAAAATGCTGGCTCTAGCACAATGACGCGACCAGGCCTGAGCCCTTTAATCAAAACTTCAATAATTTCTGTAGCGCCATTGCCGCACAAAATAGCATCCTTTTCGATAGCAAATCGATTGGCTATCGCCCGTCGAACGTCTTCATGATCGCTATCCGGATAGTACCGTATCGCATCGAACGCTTTTACGATTGCCTCTTGCACACCTTGAGGTGGGCCCAATGGATTGATGTTTGCACTACAATCCAAGATTTCTCCGACTGCAAGCTTTGTCGCCGTCGCGTATTGATAAATTTTGCCTCCGTGTTCCATGGCGCACCTCACACCTTGTTAGAAAGTAGCCGTCAAAAATAGTAAACCACCTAACTCAATCAACTCATGTAACGCTCCATACGTGTCACCAGTCATGCCACCAAATCGTTTTCGCATCCAACCCACGAATAAAAAGGTAGCAATACCTGCAAAACCGACAACAGCAATACCAAGAATCCAGCCAAACGTAGCCACACTCACGACAAGGGCAAATGCTCCGGCAATAAAACTCGTAGTACGGGGAATTTTTTGCGCATACATTCCTGCCAAGCCCTCGTTCCCACGTGCACTTGGGGCAATCGTCATAGACCATACCATCGCCGCTCGGGAGATCGTAAGAACGGCGATCAAGGCTTCTGAGTGATTTAGCGGCAGGGAAGCTATTGCCACCACCTTGCCAATCAATAAAAGACACCCTGCTATAGCTCCCATCGCACCGACGCGACTATCGCGCATGATTTCTAGCGCCCGCTCCCTCTTTGCGCGACTGCCTACCGCATCTGCTGTATCCATAAGACCGTCGATATGCAGTGCTCCCGTAAGTAGGGTATAGAGAACGACGACAAGTAGAGCTGTCGGCCAAGGCGCAAGTCCCGCATGCAAAACCCGAAATGACAGCATAAGAGTTCCTCCTAGAATCGCTCCTAGTACGGGAAACCAGATCACACTATCCACCACTTCTTGTTCAGTAACATCATGAATTTGAACCGCGGGTAAAGTCGTTGCAAACTGCATGGCAAGCATAAATTCTCGATACCATCGTCGAAGGGGATTCTTCATTAAGACCATGCCCTCCCAAAAACGATGACATTTCCACCCAAAATAAATAAGATGGCAATCAAGAAAGCCGTCACAAAGTTTACCAAGCGTATAACGTTAACAATATCTTGTTCATCAAGCTGACGATCAGGATCGCCCAATAAACCGCGAGCATGTAGGATGCCGCCATAATAATTTACACCACCAAGTTGAATACCTAGTGCGCCCGCTACCATACTTTCCGGTATACCACCATTTGGACTCGGGTGGTTATGTCGATCGCGAACCATAACTTTCCATGCCCCACGTACGTCCAATCGACACAATCCGATCGCAAACAGCAAGAAGATAATCGTAAGTCTTGCCGGAATATAATTTGCCACATCATCCAACCTCGCAGCAGCCCATCCAAAATCCTGATACCTGTTATTCTTATAGCCAATCATCGAATCAAGCGTATTTATGGTCCGATAAGAGATCGCCAAAGGAGCCCCACCAAGACACGCAAAAAATAAAGGTGAAACGATCGCATCCACGATATTTTCCGCGAGTGTCTCAACCACCGCGCGAATGATTCCCTGTTCAGATAAGCTACTTGTATCTCGACCCACGTACATGGCTATGCGTTGCCTAGCCGATGTAACTCCATCTTCAAGCAGCGCACGATGCACATCCTGACCTGCCTCTCGCAACCCGCGCGACGCGACTGTAGTCCATGTGATTGTGATGGCGGCAAAAAAGCTTAACCAAGGAGAAAGCCAAGCCAAGAGCCGCAAAATCACCCAACAAAATGTCCCTGTACTGCCGACTACGATAAGCACAGTCAGCAATCCCAGTAACCGTTTAACACCTCGTGATGAAAACGTGCTACGGTTGAACAAACGATCACAGTAGTTTATCATTCGCCCGATAACGATCACAGGATGAGGCAACCAAGATGGATCACCTAACCACTGATCTACGGTAAGCGCCATACCTGCCAGTAACCAATGGCTCATACCCTGGCCTCAAATTTTTTCACATCCACGGGTATCCCCGCAACAACCCAAAAAACCTCATCAGCCACCTTAGCTACCGCTTGATTGAGCCAACCCAACCAATCTCGATATTGTCGAGCCAACGCATTATCGGGTACGATCCCCTGACCAACCTCATTGCTGACACAGATCACCTGACCTACGTAATGGGATAATGAATCGACTAAGTCATTTTGTCGTTGCAAAAATTGATTCTCATCACAATCTTCCATCCAAATCCAATTGTTGAGCAACAACGATAGACAGTCGACCACGACAACTGGCCAGTCCGCTTGTTCTTGCAGTAAATGGCCCACATGTAACGGTTCCTCTACCGTATACCATCCCTCACCTCTTCGGCTTTGATGTTCCTGCACGCGATGCGCCATCTCATCGTCGCTGATCTGTGCCGTTGCGACGTACAACATGCGCCTTGTAAGCACGGACACCCGATCTTGTGCCAAATGTTCAGCAAAACGACTCTTACCGCTACGCGCACCACCCAGTACTAGCGCTAGACTCAAGATAGCATCCTCCCATCATTTCCACGCTTGATTGCCCGACTCCGTCACAATTCCCTCTTCTACTCTACATGTAGACTGTAAGTGCTCCTATTTCCAGCATCGGCGCGTTGATGAGCGATGCCAGCCTTTCTACCGCACTTGCATGACAGGATAGTAAAGCACAAGTGCTCGGACCACCGGAGTATTCAAGCCATGGCTCTGCCATAAACAAGGTAAATGGTAGTCCTGAAGATGCTGCTAACTGCTCGACCTCATAGCGAACGCCATGTGATCCAACAGGCACAATGTCAAATACTTCTGCGTGCTGTCGTAACTTGATCAGATCGTTGATATCGAGTATCTCTTTGTCACCCACAACGATAGCATCTCGAGGTGCACTTTTGGGTAATCCTGCCAAGACTAAGGACTGTCCCTCCCGTGAAATCCCCAGTTTCAAGTCATCACTCTTTACATAGCCAAGTACAGTTACACCAAGTCCTGTCTGAACCGTTATCACATTATCCTCCGTGCTGCCATTAAAACGAACCTGTTCGAGCAGTCCCACATCACATAACAAGTCTTGCATGCCTCGTAGAATCCTTTCGCTCATCTCACCAGATTCAATGCTTAGTGTATCAATGACAAGAAACGGGATAGCCCCACTCGCCAAAACTTCCATCAAGGGCACCCGCAGAGCAAAATGCCCAAGCGTCTTCGGATCCGTTTTATAAGCATCATGACTTTTTTCTCCAATGCCCCCTAGGGAATCACAGGCAACGACCACAGAATTATCCGGTGGCACCTTGATGCATGTAAGATCCCGACATTGTTTGACTTCTAAAGGAAAGGAAAAATTATTCATAAGCCACCCCTTTCTGAGATGAAGTATAGAAAATGACAAAAGCCGAAACCCTCGTGTTAAAGGTTTCGGCTAATCGCGTGATATTGGCACAAAGTATAGGCGATCATCACCGTTAAACCCCTCCGCGAAGGTTTCACGCACCCCTTTCAGGCAGGTCTCCTGGCTTACAGCGCGACTTTCATCACCTTCTCACGCATTTGGCGGTGGTGACGGTCGACTCTAGGCTGTGTACAGTGGCGGGACCGCACCGGATTTTAACCGGTTTCCCTATTCTCTCCGCAAAACGGAGCACCTGAAAGTTGTTATAGCTATGCAAATCGAGTGACGCGAACAATGCGCTGCATGATCGTTGCTTGTTCACGCGGGTCTGTAGCATGCATAATCGCGGATACGACGGCAACTCCGCATGCGCCTGCTTTCACCATAGCAGATGTATTGTCTTTTGTCATGCCACCAATCGTAACTATAGGAATGGAAACGGCTTTTCCTATTTTATGCAACTCTTCGAGACTGCACAAGTCGGCATCGGGTTTAGTAGCCGTCTCAACCATCGACCCTATCCCCAGATAGTCGGCACCATCTTGCTGCGCTTCGACAGCATCCTTAACACAACCTGCTGAGACTCCAATGATTCGTTGCGGACCCAAAAGCGCCCGAGCATCACGGCAACTTATATCCGATTGCCCGACGTGTACACCGTCAGCATCGGTAAGCAAAGCGATGTCCACGCGATCATTGACAAGATAGTACGCGTTAAATTCCTGTGTAAGGCAACGAATCTCTCGGCCAAGCTTTACAAGCGCTCGTCCATCCTCATGCTTTCTGCGTAATTGAATCGAAGTTACTCCACCTTCAAGTGCCTGTCGCAATACATACAAAAGTTCATCATGATCAGGGCGATCATCAGTAACGACATAAAGAGTCAGAGCTTCGCGCAACTTTTCCCTATCGAAGTTCATTACAACTTCACATCCAGCATTGAAATAGTCGCTTGAAACGTACCAGGTCCCTGCGCCACAGAGGCAGCTTGCGCATAGGCCATGACGGGCGAGAACTGCGAACTTGATTCAGCCATTGAGCGATCATCTTATTTGTTCCTCCCAAGGAATCCATTTGTTGTCTACGTAGAAATACGAATCACGTTCTCCTAAGACGAGTTCAAAATGAACGTCTGCACTATGATCAGTTGGGCCGTGACCCGCCCCAACATCAAAACTCTGCGCGCCGATAAGTGCCTCATAGACAAATGCTTTCGCTGTCGCAATAGCTTGTAGCGGCTCTGCCCCTCGGGCAAGCATGGCAGTAATCGCAGCGGAAAAGGTACATCCGGTGCCATGACTCTTTTTGCTATCTACGCGCTCAGTCGCCAACATGACAAAGCCAGCGTCTTTACGAAAAACGACATCTATCGCCCATCCTTCCCTCACTTTTGTCATGTGTCCACCCTTAATGACCACGATCTGAGGTCCCATGGCTGCGATGTCAACCGCCGCACGACGGCAATCATCAAGCGTATCCAGTGCATAACCACAAAGCGTCTCAGCTTCTGGAATATTTGGCGTCACAATGGTAGCCAAAGGCAACAGATCGTTGACCATAGCATCGACAGCATGTATTTTAAGTAAAGGTGCCCCACCTTTGGCAACCATGACGGGGTCAACGACCAGAAAAGAAGGTCGTACCTGCGATAGAAATTCCGCCACTTCACGGATGATAGTCTCTGATGCTAACATGCCTGTTTTTATCGCATCAGCACCAATATCTTGCAGCACAGATTGTAGTTGTTGTCGCACAAAAGAGGGCTCAAGCTCAACGATGGCTTGTACTCCCAAGGTGTTTTGCGCCGTGACAGCAGTAATCACCGACGACCCATACACTTGAAATTGATGCATCGTTTTTAAATCTGCCTGAATCCCCGCACCGCCGCCTGAGTCTGACCCAGCGATCGTCAACGCTCGTACCACATGCTGATTTTGTTTATACATGGGTGTCATCCACCTGTTCAGTCCAATCCTGTAAGCAATAAGCCATACCGTAACCCTCGGCATACATTTCCAAATAGGGAAGGGGAGAAATTCACATGACGTTGTGTAACCAAACGTCATCTATCTTGCCACTTTCCTACGCTGGTATTATCCAGATCAGGTGCTAAGGGTTCTAGGACAATGTCCTGTGTCTCAGCAAATTGCTCCCCTAGTGGCACATATCTTAATTGGAATTCACTTACTATAGCACGCGTGTTATGTATCGGCAACCGCTTGTTCCTACTTATACCAAACGTACCCTACTGAATTTTTAGCGAACTTGTGCTACAACTTGTAGTATGACATCTTTCTTTCGACAAGTGAGGACACAGAAGTGAAATTGCGGAACTTGTATCTTGCAAGCTTAGGTTTCAGCGTACTGTCTGCCATGAATTTTCACATAGTCTACGCTCAAGGCACTCCATCTACGGATACGTCGGTGGCAAGTGCACATCACCACATCTGGAATCCCTTGCTCGTCGGTGTAAGAACGAGACTCACCTACGAAACTGTCCAAAACGCCAAGGAAACGCTCTATATCTTTAAACCAATTAACCATTTGTACCCATTGTCACCTGTTGTCGTTTATGTTCACGGAGGGTTTTTGATGTATGGCAATGCCGTCATCGGTTTTGACACAAGCCAATATAATCCGCACGATGAAATGATTGCTCGCATCGAAGCAGGCCTTGTATCGCGTGGATTTACCTTTGTGTCGATCAATTATCGTCTGGCGCCTGCCTATAAATGGCCAACACAACTTGAGGATGCAAAAGCCGCTATCCGTTTCTTGCGTGCGCATGCCAGTGAACTTGGGATCAATCCTTTGCGTATCGGCGTCATGGGTGATAGTGCAGGAGGAGGCTTAGCCAACTTCATCGGTCTCACAGGACAGGATAGAAAATTCAACAATGGAACATGGCCTAATGAATCAAGCAGTGTTTCCGCTGTCGTCGATATGTTCGGACCGTCCAATCGACGGCCGTTTGCCTTACACTGGCTAAAAACACATGGCACCTCGCCCAATCCAGTTTTTGGCTACTACACGCCAACCACGATTGCTAACGAAAGTGCCGTTGATTATGTCAAACCTGGTGATCCACCCTTTTTAATTCTGCAAGGTCTTGAAGACACGGTAGAACCTCCCTATCAGTCTTTTGATCTGTACAGTCGATTGCGATCTACAGGCAATAGCGCGCAACTTATCCTGATTCATCATTCCCAACATGAATTCCATGCTGTGGGCGTTCCTATTTCTCCGACCATTACGACATTGAGTGATGACGTAGTTACTTTCTTCTTTCGCCAACTTGGTTAATCTGGAAATATCATGCGATAACCGACGCCAGGTTCAGTTATGATATACTTCGGACGAGCCGGATCGTCTTCAATTTTTTTTCGGAGATGTCCGATGTAAATGCGTAAATATTGACTCTCAGTTTGCCATTGCTGACCACCCCAAACATGTTGCAATAGATACTTATGTGTCAGCACTCTCCCGCTATTTTGAGCAAGTATTTTAAGCAACTCATACTCAGTTGGTGTTACCTTAATGCGCTCGGATCCACGCATCACCGTATGTTGTGAGAGATCAATTTGAATCTGACCGCAACGCAAGATGGCATCTTCGCTCGATCCCATGGGCAATCTCCGCAGCAAAGCCCGAATACGCGCCATTAACTCACCCATACTAAACGGTTTCGTGACATAATCATCTGCACCAGCATCAAGCGCTTTGATTTTTTCTCCCTCTTGATCCCGTGCCGTCAAAATGATAATCGGCACCTGTGACCAACTTCTTATCCTTGATAAGACGTCAACACCATCAAGATCAGGCAACCCCAAGTCAAGTATGACCAGATCTGGTCGAAACGTGCTCACTTTGACAATTCCGTCTTGCCCTGTGGATGCTTCAGATACCATAAAACCATGAGCACGAAGTGTCACTCGAATCAATTTCTGAATGGGCGGTTCATCGTCAATAATGACGATACTGGCTCCGTCTGTTGACACAGCAAAGCATCCCCCTCGAAGCCAACATCTTGTTGAAATGTAGTAGCTATCCACAATACAATGGTCGTCCCATGCAGGGCATGCTCATTGTCACAAGCTTTAATCCACCCATTATGCGCTTCAACGATATTTTTGCAAATCGTGAGACCAAGACCCGTCCCTGGATGATGATTTGCATTTTGAGTGCGATAGAACTTTTCAAAGACATGCGACTGCTCCTCTTTCGGTATGCCAAAGCCCTGATCAGAGATAGCGAGCTGCAATCCCTGACCACGCAGCATAACAATAATTTCAATGGATTCACCCTCATGCGAGTACTTAGCAGCATTACTCACAATATTAACAATTACTTGCTCAAGCAACACGTCATCGACAAAAACGAATGGCATATTCTCAGGTATGTTCACCAGGACCGAACGGGTTGCTAAGGTATCTTTCAATTGTTCGAGTGCTGCGCCGATGACCTCATCGATATAGCACCATCTTCTTTGCAATTGAACCATCCCGGTCTCCCATCGAACCATGTTAAGCAAATTCGTGATAAGTCGGTTCATGCGCATGCCACCTTCGCGAATCATCAATAGAAGTTCTTTCTTATCCTCATCAGCAAGCACATGATCACCGTCAATGACGGCTGTTATCGAACCTATAACCGTTGCAAGAGGCGTTTTTAACTCGTGAGAAATTGAATCAAGCAAAATATTTCGCAATCTCTCTGATTCCTTTGCAAGATGAACTGATTTGGCTTGTTCGGCAAGTTGAACACGAGCCACAGCCAATGCACACACACCGGAAATGGTATCGAGACGTTGAAGTTGTTCCTCCGATAATTCATCGTTATTGAAAAGATCATAGGCCAAGACTCCGCAAACGACCTGCTCAGTGCATAGAGGAAAGTAACCCCTGCTGGATTGCCCAAGTCGAGATGATCCACGACCAGCTTTCTTTTGATGATCATAGACCCAGATAACAATCTGCTCTTCACCTTCAAACGATGACCATAAATCATCATCGCCAAGAACAACACGCTGTAGGACATGATCGCCATTTGGCACATAAAGAGCGAGATTGCCATAAATGACGGCTGGTTTGATAGAATGCATCACGGCGACCACGTCAGCAAGACTACTAGCCGCTGCCATCTTTCTGCTAAGGAGATAGAGTGCATTCGTATACTCTTCATTTTGACGCATCTTATAAATTTGCAATTTGAGTTTACTTGTCAACGTCGTAGTAATAATAGCGACAAACAAAAAAACCGCGAAAGAGACCAAATAGCGCAAATCGGATACCGTAAAGCTAAGCATCGGCGGAACAAAGAAAAAATCAAACGCTACTACACCAAGTGTTGCGGCAAAAAATGCCGGACCGCGCCCCCACCTCGTCGCTGTCAACAAAACAGGAATTAAATAAAGGACAGCGGCATTTACTCGTTCAATCGATAACCCAATCACATGTATTATGAAGGTTAATGCAGCTACAAGAACTACCACGTAGAGATACGGCAAGAGTCGAAGATGGTCTGTTCTCGTGATCATCAACTCCTATCATCACGGGCATTCGAGACGACATTAAGATCAACAAATTCAGCATGTTGCAAAACATAATCGACTGGGCTTATCTTCCACCGTGCTAAGAAAGGGCGCGGCAAGGGTGATTGACCGATAACGATTTGGGAAACCGGAAGTTCTGTCGCCATCTGGACGATCGTCTCACCCACGTTTCGATCGGTGCTATGTTTCATCACAAACTTGGCGGCAAATTGTTTACTTAGGTTCTGAATACGTTCCAAATCTCGATGTTCTTCATCTGTCAGATGATTGTCTAAGGAAACCACTAAAACGTACAATTGCGCTTGATGCCGATCAGCAATTCGCCACCCACGGCGTATTAATTTCTCTGAGTGGGGTCGGTAATTTACACAAACGAGAATACTCTCCTGCTCCACCAGTTGCGACGTTGCTGTTGCCCCGTTTTCCGTCTGCCGTTGTATTCCCAATCGTTGGTCAACATCATCAGCCACCTCAAGTAACGCAATCTCCCGAAGAGCTGATAAATTAGCAAAACGAAAAAAATGATCCAGTGCTCGCTGAATCTTATCTTCAACGTAAATTTTCCCTTGCATGAGCCTCTGTTGCAAGGTTTCCGGGCTCACATCCACGAGTTTTACTTCATGGGCTAGATCCATAAACCCATCTGGTACACGTTCTCGAACTTTTACCCCCGTAATGTGCTCTACTTTATCTCGCAAACTCTCTAAGTGCTGAATATTTACCGCAGTGACAACATTAATGCCATGTTGGAGCAAATACTCAATGTCCTGATAACGTTTTTCTCTTGCTGAACCCGGAACATTAGTATGGGCTAATTCATCAATCAATACAACATCAGGTTGACGAAGTAAGATAGCTTCAACGTCCAGTTCGTCGTAAGTCCTTCCCTCAAAGCAGATCTGACGCTTGGGCAATACCTCTAGAGAACCAATTTGCTCCTCGGTGTCCGCGCGTCCGTGTGTTTCGATGAGCCCAATCACGACGTTTTTTCCCCTTGCTTTCCAGTCGTTTGCATCTTGTAACATTTTATACGTTTTACCAACGCCCGGAGCCGCACCAACATAGATCGTTAAACGACCTGCACTGACCAACGTTCGCGATTGTCTTTCAGGTATTCTAGAAGTGTTTCGATCACGCAACCTCCAATCCTTCCATCCAACAATACGCAGATCGAAATACTTCATGTGGCCCAATAAATAATGAACGGGATTGTTTTTCCAAATCAACCAGGATCGATTTTTGTTGGGCTGCCCCACGACTACCTGTGTTGCATTGTACTTCGTGGCAATTTCAAGAATGATTTCTCCGATATGGCGATCATTTCGTACGACAACACAATGCTTAGCATCATAGGCATAAACCATCTGCGCAATCTCTTCAAATTTGACTGACGCTTTTGCTGACAAATCAGTTAGCGGAGCTTCCATGATCGTTAGTACAATCAACTCAGCCTTCATCCGATCGGCAACCCGTTTTCCTGTCTGAAGTAGCCTCTCAAGTCTTCCTAGAAAGCCTGCACAAACCAGGATTGTCTCACGAGCCCCCACAGGGCCCGGTATGTTCGTGCGCTCAAAAGACATCTGCAGTCGCTCATCAACATTTTCTGCGACCTCACGAAGGGCGAGTTCCCTAAGCTCTGATAAGTTTGTCTTGCGAAAAAAATGTGTCAGTGCCTGTTCCACTTTCTCCTTCGGATAAATGCTTCCATCACGTAGGCGCTGACGCAACGTTTCTGGCGTGACATCGATAACTTGGATTTCGTGCGCACATTGTAAAAACGACTTGGGTATAATCTCTCGCACGCGAAAGCCAATAATGTGTTGTGCCTCTTCCACTACTGTTTCAATGTGTTGAACGTTGACTGCACAGAGAACGTCAATTCCCTGACTAAGCAGGTATTGAACGTCCATATACCGCTTGGCAAATCGCGATCCCGGAACGTTGCTGTGAGCAAGTTCATCCACAACAACAACCTGAGGTTGACGATGTAAAATGGTGTCAACGTCCATTTCTTCAAATTCCCGATGACGATAGGTGATCCTTTTTGGCGGTATAATTTCTAAGTCGCCAATTTGCGCGATAGTTTCCGGACGACTATGTGTGTCAAGAAAACCGATCACCACATCAATGCCACGACTGCTTAAAGCATTTGCTTCACGAAGCATGGTGTACGTCTTACCTACGCCAGGAGCCGCACCGATATAAATGCGCAACTTACCCGCGATACGTTGCGTCGAAGCAACGCCTAGCGTAAGCTCAGGTGATTGATCGTTTTCACCATTCATTTTTGCATCAATTCTTTAATGGCAACATTTAACTTCATCACATTGACCATAGGCTCTCCCCATATCCCTAAAAAGCGGCCCGTTTTATACTGATGAACAAGAGAGACGAGTATACTCTGCGATAGCCCTGTTGTTTGAGCTATGCGTGGAATTTGCAGCATGGCATCCGCAATAGAAATATCAGGATCCAATCCAGATGCACTCGATTCGACCATATCTGTCGGGATAGAGGATACCTTTGTTCCAGGCAAAATGTTTAAGGTACGCTCATTATTTCTAATTTCTTGAATCAAAGCAGGATTTGTTGGTCCCAAATTAGAACCTCCTGAGCCATTGCCCGCATAATTAACGGCTGAGGGTCGTGGATGAAACAGACCTGGTGTGGTTACTTGCTGAGCTATCAATTCTGAGCCGACAACATGGCCTTGAAGTTTTATCATACTCCCAGTTGCTTGAAACGGAAATGCAAGATTTCCGATCAAAAGGATAAAAAGCGGATAAACAAGGCCAAGTAAACCGGCCATAACAAGTGTCACGCGAATAGAACGCCAAAGATTCGTCAAGTAAACCACCCCCTATAAATGAGCGACGCCAAGCCAGGTAATAATCATGTCAATTACTTTAATACCAATAAACGGAGTGATCACACCGCCAAAGCCATAGATGAAAATATTTCTCATTAATAGGCTTGTAGCGTTCATAGGACGATATTTGACACCTCTCATCGCGAGAGGAATTAAAAACGGAATAATTAGCGCGTTAAAAATCAAAGCTGATAGAATGGCACTTTTAGAATTTGTCAAAAACATGATGTTAAGCGCACGCAATTCGGGCACGACTTGAGCAAACATCGCTGGAATAATGGCAAAGTATTTGGCTACATCGTTAGCAATTGAAAATGTCGTAATCGCACCCCGAGTAATGAGAAGTTGTTTGCCGATGGAAACCACTTCAATCAATTTTGTCGGATCAGAATCAAGATCAACCATATTTCCGGCTTCCTTAGCTGCCGTCGTGCCGGTGTTCATCGCCAAGCCAACGTCAGCTTGCGCGAGCGCCGGTGCATCGTTGGTTCCATCGCCTGACATAGCGACCAATTTACCTGATGCCTGCTCTTCTTTGATCAAACGCATCTTATCTTCAGGCTTCGCTTCAGCGATGAAATTGTCAACGCCCGCTTCAAGCGCAATGGTCGCAGCTGTCAAGGGATTATCACCTGTACACATCACCGTCTTGATACCCATCTTGCGCAATTCATCAAATCGCTCACGCATACCTGGCTTAACGATGTCTTTCAAATAAATAAGGCCAAACAATTCGCTGTTTTTGACTACCGCCAAAGGCGTGCCGCCTTCTCGCGCAATGCGATCCGTTTTCTCATCAAGGTCTGGATAAATCTGCCCACCATGGTTATTGACATATTTTTTGATGGCGTCAACGGCACCTTTTCGATAAGCCATACCGTCAGCAAGATCCATACCACTCATTCGTGTATCTGCGCTAAATTCGATGTTTTCAGCATCATGGTACGATTCTCGTGCCTTGGTGACGCCAAATTCTTTGCCAAGTGTGACAATAGAACGTCCTTCAGGTGTCTCGTCAAATAAAGAAGCCATCACAGCCACTTCTACTAACTCTTCTTGTTGATGAATTCCAACAGGCACGAACTCACTCGCCAGACGATTACCGATAGTAATCGTCCCTGTCTTGTCCAGAATGAGCGTGTTTACGTCTCCAGCCGCCTCTACTGCCTTGCCGGATTTGGCAATAACATTAAAGCGGATGACGCGATCCATGCCTGCAATTCCGATCGCTGACAAGAGGGCGCCAATCGTTGTAGGTATTAGACAAACCAAGAGTGCAATTAAGGTCGCAACATCAATACTTCCATGAACATAATGAGCCAAAGGCTCAAGCGTAACGACAACGATGAGAAAAATCATCGTAAGACCTGCCAACAATACGGACAGAGCCAATTCGTTGGGTGTTTTTTGCCTGCTTGCTCCTTCAACAAGACCGATCATTTTATCGAGAAATGACTCACCAGGATCTACTGTGGCTTTGATAATCAGTTCATCGGATAGTAGTTTCGTGCCTCCTGTCACCGAGCTGAAATCACCTCCGGCCCCTCGTATGACCGGTGCGGATTCCCCTGTAATCGCAGATTCGTCCACGCTGCCAAGGCCTTGTAAAACCTCACCGTCAACAGGAATCATTTGTAATGCTTCCACGCGAACAATGTCGCCTTTTTTCAACATACTTGCTGCAACAATCTCATACGTACCATCCGCTTTGACGCGTTGCGCGGTCAAATCAGTTTTGGTCTTACGCAACGCTTCAGCTTGTGCTTTTCCACGGCCTTCTGCAATCGCTTCGGCAAAATTACCGAACAATACCGTAATCAACAATATAATCGTAACAATCAAATTAAAGATCCACTCATGAGGTCCATAATTCCCACCAAATTCATCTGGAAAAAAAGTGAGCACCAGGGTAATCACAAAACCAATCTCTACAACAAACATTACAGGATTTTTTACCATAATGCGCGGATCCATTTTACTGAATGATGCCAAAAGGGCACCACGAACGATATCACCAGATACGGATTGCTTAGCAGATGCAGCCATCAGATTTCTCTCCTATCCTATCCACATGTGAAAGTATTCGGCAATCGGTCCCACTGAGAGTGCTGGAAAGAACGTAAGCGCGCCAACGATGATGACGACGGCAAGAAATACGCCCCCAAAAGACCATGTATCTGTCCGAAGCGTTCCGACACTTTCAGGAATGATGGATTTTTCAGCCAGTGACCCTGCCATAGCAAACATGGCAATAATAGAAACATAACGACCGACAAGCATAACGACGCCTAACATAAGGTTATAAAAGATCGTGTTCCCATTCAGCCCTGCAAAAGCAGATCCGTTATTGGCTGCAACTGAGGTGAATGCGTACAGCACCTCGGAAAGGCCGTGCAACCCTGGGTTAAGAATCGATGAGGTCCCTGCTTTCGTAACGAGCGCAATCGCCGTTGGGACCAAGATGATGAACGGATGAACCAGCAACGCAAGGGTGGCCAACTTAATCTCTCTGGCTTCAATTTTTTTGCCAAATATCTCTGGAGTCCGTCCGACCATTAAACCCGATAGGAAAACGGCAATGATCAAATACATCAGAATGTTAAGTAAACCGACACCTTTTCCCCCAAAGATCACGTTAAACATCATGAATAGCATCGGTATAAAACCGCCTAGTGGCGTTAAGCTATCATGCATCGTATTGACAGCACCTGTTGTAAAGGCCGTTGTTGCCCCAGTAAACATACTGCTCAAGGCGGGCCCAAAACGCATTTCCTTACCTTCCATGTTGGGACCGTAGATGCCAAGAGCATGACCTATCAGCGGATTGCCACTCGCCTCACTGCTGTAAATCACAAAGGTTCCTACTAAGAGAACCCCTGTTAAAAACACATATAAAATGAGAGCTTGGCGACGATTCTTAATAAACATACCGAATGTCGTGATAAGTGCCATTGGAATCAAACCCATAGCGATAATTTCAAGAACGCTCGTCAGCGCTGAAGGGTCCTCGAATGGATGAGCCGAATTAGCATTAAAAAAACCACCACCGTTTGTACCTAACTGCTTAATCGCTTCAAGAGAAGCCACTGGTCCGCGAGAGATTGTCTGCAATAATCCACTTAACGTGTGCACTCTGGCTGCCCCAGCCAACGTTTCGGGAAGACCAAGCCCAACAAAAACGATAGCAAGCACCGTAGCTAAGGGGAGTAATACACGTGTGTGAATCTTGACAAAATCAGCCCAAAAATTCCCTATCCATCGAGACTTATTATTAACAAGCGCCCGTAGAAACGCAATCGCAGCTACAAATCCGGTAGCCGCCGACGTAAACTGCAAATAGGTGATACCCAGCATCTGTGATAGATAAGACAGCGACTGTTCACCAGCATAATTTTGCCAGTTGGTGTTGGTGATAAAACTGGTTGCCGTATCAAAGGCCAAATCCCAAGGCATGCTTTTTATACCGTCTGGGTTTAATGGCAAACTACCCTGTAATCGAAACAGGAGATACGCGAATAACATCATAACGAAGTTGACTAAGAGCATCGATTTGATGTAAGACTTCCAATCCATTTGACTAGACGCATGGATACCCATCAACCGATATAACACATTTTCTACAGGATGAAAGACGTGATCCATCCATGTGGATCCCCCAGCAAAGACGCGATACAAGTAGCTCCCCATCGGAACGGAGAGAAGAATGATAATAACTATCGTAGCAAGGATGCCCATAGTTCCTGCCAACGTCATAACGGCTTGTTCTCCTTTACAACCCTAAAATTTTTCTGGATGAAAAATCACGTAGGTCAAATAGATCATCAACAGCATCGCGATAATAAGCAATAAAATCACAAATGGCGCCCCCTATGATTTAAGCCCTATCAAACACCCGAACAAAGTATGCAAATAAAGAAAACACAACCAGAAAAATGCCAACTGAAATGATGTCGCCCATAATGTTCACTCCTTGCGATGCCGTTCACGCGAAACTTTAACTACCAGTGATGATTGTAAGCTGTTTGCCTATAAAAATGGTGTAAAGATATAGGCCAAGCATATAAAAAATACATAAAAGCGGTCCTCCTGCCAGCCTAGCGTATAACGTATGGCGCAACAATATCCAATGTGCGAATATTACAGAAGCTATACTGCTCAAAAAAGGGGAAAGTCATGCCAGAGATGCCAGTCAATCTGGAGATTTTGCATCTTCGTACAACGAAAAAAACTCTCCATAGATCTATTGCCGTAGGGACATCCTTTGGTGGAACAAGATTATCGAATACCAAGTTGAGTCAGTTTATTACGGTATTCGTGGCTAAATCCATATATGTAGCTCATTAGATCGCTGAATATTGACATAAAAAAACTCTCTATAATAGAGGAGAAAGGTGGGAAAGTTATTCTAGCTACGGGTGTGAAAAATTCACTCTAATCGATTAACTAATATCAAATTACATCTATCACAGACATACCCACGCCACGCTTTTGCTTGAAGCTAACGTTGACCTTAAAAGCGTAAGCGAGCGTTTGGGGAACTCCTCCATCCGTGTCACCGCAGACGTGTATGCACATGTCATGTCTGGCATGAAAAAAGTAGCAGACAAAAACGACGGGCTTTCTCTTTATGTGAGAAAGCCCGTTAAATCAAGGAATTCTGGAGCCACTTTCCGGACTCGAACCGGAGACCTGTTCATTACGAGTGAACCGCTCTACCAACTGAGCTAAAGTGGCAAAGAGATGGTAGCGGAGAAGGGACTTGAACCCCCGACACCACGGGTATGAACCGTGTGCTCTAACCAGCTGAGCTACTCCGCCAACTGGCGGAGAGAGTGGGATTCGAACCCACGAGACGGTTTTAGCCGCCTACACGATTTCCAATCGTGCTCCTTCGACCAACTCGGACATCTCTCCGCGAATAGAACAATGCAAGAGATAAGATACCATGAATTGCTCAAAGAAGCAACTATACGAACCTTTTTCACGCAAGGAAATTTAAACCATTATTTAACTGGTGGTACGGTTTTGAGCTGTGTCTTATAGGCACGCAGTACACCCAGAAGATCATGAAACCACGGACCACCATACGCAACCAACACACCCGCCGAGGCATAATCTAAACCGTTCGCCACAATACCTGTTGTTCCCGACCAAATTGGGGTGAGTTTTAGCATTTGTAACGGATGAACTTGAGCTAACCCAGCCAATACAGCACCATTTAGACCCGCGAGAACATGGATGTTCACTCTACGCAAGGCCTCTTCATATATCTCATCAAACTTATTTTCATTCGGCTTCGCCTTAGCTTGAAGATGCAGAAAAATAATCCTTTTTTTCATCTGTTGTGTAATGGCCTGTGCACCAGTCGACAATGCGGCCATTACCGCAAGAAATTGAATCAGATCATCCATGGTTCCTCCCCCTTCGCGCATCTTTGTAAAAAGCCTACGCGAAGGGGGATGTCCATTAGAACTGAAAGGAACTATCAGATCATGACTTGCATACATCTAAAACAGTGTGGCTCTAAGAGCTCCCAACTTATGATTGCATTCTTGCCATTCTTGATCTGGATTCGAATCAGCTACAATGCCAGCTCCTGCCTGAAGATACGAAACGCCATTTTGGTGCACCACGGTGCGAATGACAATCGCGGTATCAAGATTGCCGAAACAATCAATCATGCCAATCACACCACCATATGGGCCGCGGTGAAAATCTTCTAACTCATCGATAATCTCCATGGCACGCACCTTTGGGGCTCCAGACAATGTTCCGGCAGGAAACGTAGATAAAAACACATCAAACGAACTGATACCTTGACGCACCTTGGCCGTTATCAAGGAGACCAGATGAAATACATGTGAATATTCCTCAATCTGGATCAGTTGTTCAACGTTAACTGTCCCGGGAACGGCGATACGGCCAAGATCATTTCGACACAGATCCACCAGCATGACATGTTCGGCTCGTTCTTTTTCGTCACTGAGAAGGGCCTCTTTTAATCGTTCGTTTTCCTCCTGTGTTTTCCCCTTACCTTTAGAAGTACCAGCGATCGGTTTCATTTGCACAATGCCATTTTCCATGCGTACCTGCATCTCTGGGCTCGCCCCAAACAAGATGTAGTCCCCATAACTTACATAAAACATGTATGGAGATGGATTCATCGATCGAAGTCGTCCATACACTGCCAACGTGTCAATATCACCTTTAACGCGAATGCGCTTTGAGATAACGCATTGAAAAACATCACCTGCTGCAATGTATTCTTTCGTTTTACGAATCCGTTCTACATAATCCTCATAGGATACATCTTCCGAAACACGCAAAGCGGCAGAAGAATGCTCGGCAAAATCCGCTGGTGTTTCCCTTGATTCTTTCATCAGTCCCTCAATATCTGTGATAGATGGTCCTTCAACCCCAGCCAATTCATGCATATAAACAATAATACGTTCAGGTGAAAAATGCATGATTACGCGGTGCACCTGAAGACAAAAGTCATCAATTTCCCGATCATCTTTCGTCGTCTCAGGTATATGTTCAAAATACCGGATCGCATCATACCCGAAAAAACCCAAGTAACCAAAAGCATACGTTGGAAGATTGACGTCAACTTCAAATTTAGCCATAATACCGTCTAAAAGTGCTGGCAAATTACCAGCAATCGTTGCCGCTTTAGGAAATTGCCCTATTTGCAACAGCGTATCATCGCCCTGCACCCGTAATTTATCTCCTTTACCGCGGACGGACAACACAGGAAATAACCCAATCATCGAGGAACTATACTTTATTTCCCCGCCTGTAATAGAGTCCAATAAGAACCCTTGTTCACCACCATATCGCCGAACAAATGTGCGAAATAACGCAAACGCTTCCGTTTCAGGTGAGAATTCATAACGCGTTGTATGAACAGAAACTTTAGTCGCATGACTTATCATCCTTGTAGCACCTCCGCAGTTTCGGAGATGCTTAGTTCATCTCGGCGAATGTCGTGTTCTATTTGGTGGCTGTCACACGTCTTGCAGATACGCAGAAAATTAGCAATGATCTCATGCCCATATTGGGATAAAATTGATTCAGGGTGAAATTGCACGCCGAAAATGGGATACTCAGTATGCTCGATTGCCATGACAACGCCATCCTCAGTCATTGCAGTACTACGGAGTACATCTGGCATCGTCGTGCGATCAATCACTAAAGAGTGGTACCGTGTAGCTAAAAATGTATTCGGTACCCCATCAAGTAAAGCATTATTC
>JAKACU010000152.1 GCA_021821185.1 Bacillota bacterium | reverse complement strand
CAGGCACAACCTGGCACATACCTTGGCTGATGGAAGTTGGGGTATTTGTCGGCCTTCTCATGGGCGTGACCGGTTTGATCACCCTCATTAAAAAGGTGAATGGAGGCGCATGATGGAAGATGATGTGTTGCGTTTAACCCGCTATTTTCGCCGTATCTGGGCGGTGTGGGCAGCGCTCTTTGTCCTCTCGGGTCTAGTGTGGCTGTTGTGGCCTGCGGGACGGCCCTACTCAGACGGCCTGCTTTTGGGACAAGTGGGCGGCGCGTATGTCATTTTCAGCATGATTCGTCAGGGTCACTTGAAAGATGGGTTGTCTGGCAAACCTTTAATGCTGTCAGGAATGCTCGGAATGTTTACGAGGTATATCGTCTTGATCATGGTGATTCTTATTGCGATCAAGACGCCCCCCGTCAGCCCCTACACGGCACTTGTCGGATACTTGCTTGGACTGGTGGTGTTCGTTGCGGGGATGGCGATTCACGAGCGAACCAGACGGACTGTTTCAGGGAAAATGCGTGAGGAAAGTAGGTGAGAAGTTGATCGCATTTCCTTACTTGTTTCCGAACACGATGTTTAAGATCAACATCGTGACGATTGCCATGATCTTTGTCGCAGGGCTTGTTGCTTTATTTTTTTTGCGTCTGGCGACAAGAAAACTCGACATGCGCCATCCGCGTGGCTGGCAAAACATCATGGAATGGGGCATGGAATTTACGCGCACCATGGTGGGCGATATTGTCCCCTCAGAGCGCTTTATTTCGTGGATCATGCCTTTGTCATTTACGGTTTTGGTTTTTCTTTTTGTCGCCAACTGGCTGGGGCTGATTGCCACGGTGAGCATCCACCTGACACAACCCATACCGTGGCTTGGCTTGACGGCAAGCGCCCTAAAGACGTCTGGCGGAGAAGTTGCCTTGTTTGACTCGCCGACAGCCAACTTGAGCATGACGCTGGGCCTTGCTGTGATCGTGTGGCTGATCAGCCATTATCAAGGCTGGCATCGTCCGAAAGCCTACTTCAAGGCCTATCTTAATCCGATTCACATCCTTGAAGAGATCACCAACCCTTTAACGCACGGCATGCGTCTTTATGGGAACATTTTCGCCGGTGAAGTTTTGATTGGGGCTATTTTAACAATGCCGATGCTGTTTCACTTCATTCCTACGGGCTTGCCGCTGCTCGTTGTGTGGCTTTTGTACAGCGGATTTGTAGCTACGATCCAAGCGTATGTTTTTTCCGTTCTTCTGGTGCTTTACATTGGCATGAAATCGTACCATATGGGCGGCGGTCACTAATCGTCGCAAATTCAAGGAGGAGTCTGGAATATGATTCAAGCTTTATATGCAATCGCCGCAGCTCTCATGCTCGGCTTATCGGCTGCAGGCGGTGCTATCGGTGACGGTATGGTTTTAAGCAAGTATGTTGAAGGCGTATCGCGCCAGCCAGAAGCGCGCGGTCAAATCCTTGGCAGTGCTTTTATCGGTGTGGGTATTGTTGAAGGTATTCCTGTTATCGCACTCGCGCTTGGTCTTGTACTGCTCCTTAGTAAAGGCGGCGGACTATAATCTTGTCTTCTCACATCCATTACCGAGAGCGGGGTGAAGTGCTTGTTTGAGTTTGGTACGTTTCTCGTCTCGATCATCAGCTTTCTGATTGTCTTTTTGCTGATTCGTCACTGGGCCTTTGCACCTTTGGCCAACATGATGGAAAAGCGGCGCCTGTACGTTGAGTCGCAACTGTCAGACGCAGAGAATCAACGTGAGCAAGCGGCGAAACTGGCCAATGACCAAAATGAATTGTTGGAAGCCAGTCGCAAACAGGCCAGAGACATGATCGATCACGCGCGCATTCGTGCTGAGGAACAAGCTCGCGAGATCGTCGAGCAGGCACAAGCGGAAGCGGAGCGCGTATTGGAACAAGGCAGGGCGCTTGTCGAACGTGAACGGCAGGAAGCAGTCAATGCTGTGCTGGCCCAGGTCACTTCCTTGACCGTGCAAATCAGCGAAAAACTCCTGCGTGACCACGTGTCTGAGGCGCTGCACGATGAGCTTGTCAAAGAAGCCGATGCGCGTTTAGGTGAACTCGTATGCTAAATGGTTCGGTGACCCGTCGCTATGCGCAAGCTTTGTTTTTGGCAGGACAGCAAGAAGGTACGACAAAAACGCTGGATGAGGCGTTACATCTTGTTACGAGTGCGGTCAATGCAACGAAAGAAGCAGCACAGTTTTTCGATCACCCTTACATTGCGGCAAAAGATAAAATAGTGGTGATTGACCAATTATTTACTAACGGTATGCCTAAGGTTCTAGAGCGACTGCTTGACTTGCTGTATACGCGCAAACGGTCGAAGTATGTGGCAAGCATATACCATGCGTTTCATGCGATGTATGAAGAAGCAGCAGGCCAAGTCTCCGTGTTGCTTGAGACAGCTCGGGAAATGCAAGACAGCGAGCTTCACGCGGTACAACAAAGTTTGGAAAGCGTGCTTGTTAAGAAGGTATCTATCGATGTGAGACAAAGTCCGTATCTCTTAGCCGGCTATCGGCTGCGGATCGGCAACCGTGTGGTTGACGCGAGTTTACGCAATTCGCTGAATCAATTCAGCCACAGACTGTCTCATCTTCGCGTGGTCAAGGAGGGAAATCTTTGAGTATCCGACCTGATGAAATCAGCGCTCTGATTCAAAAACAAATCGAGCAATTCGAGGGGAATCTAGAGAGCTACGAGACAGGTACCGTCCTGCAAGTTGGTGACGGTATCGCACGTCTGTACGGCCTTGATCAGGTAATGGCCGGAGAACTGGTTGAGTTTGCCAATGGCATGTTCGGTCTTGCCTTCAACTTGGAAGAAGACAATGTGGGTGTTATCGTTTTAGGTTCTGTCACAGGCATCAAAGAAGGCGACTCCGTACGGCGTACCGGCCGCATCGCCCAAGTTCCGGTGGGACCCAGCCTGTTAGGACGTGTCGTCAATCCGCTTGGCCAACCGCTCGACAATTTGGGTGCGGTGGAATCGGAGCTTTTTCGTTCCATTGAGTCGCCGGCGCCTGGCGTTATTGCGCGTCGTTCCGTCTTTGAACCGATGCAAACAGGCATTAAAGCCATTGACAGCATGATTCCGATTGGCCGGGGCCAACGGGAATTGATTATCGGCGATCGGCAAACAGGTAAAACCGCTATTGCGGTTGACGCGATTATCAATCAAAAAGGCAATGGCGTAAAGTGCATCTACGTTGCGATCGGACAAAAACAATCGACAGTCGCTCAGGTCGTCGAAACGCTGCGCAAACATGGAGCGATGGAGTACACGACCATTGTTTCCGCAAGCGCTTCTGATCCTGCTCCGCTGCTCTATCTTGCTGCGTATGCTGGATGCGCCATGGGTGAGTACTTCTTATACAACGGTGAGCATGCGCTTGTCATTTATGATGACTTGACAAAACAAGCAGCCGCCTATCGCGAAATGTCCTTGCTGCTGCGTCGTCCACCGGGCCGCGAAGCATTTCCTGGCGATGTGTTTTACCTGCATTCAAGGCTTTTGGAGCGTGCGGCTAAGCTGTCCGATGAGTGGGGCGGAGGTTCATTGACAGCACTGCCCATCATCGAAACGCAAGCCGGTGATATCTCAGCTTATATCCCAACGAACGTTATTTCCATTACCGATGGACAGATCTTCCTGGAATCGGATTTGTTTTATTCAGGCGTACGCCCTGCCGTTAACGTCGGCGCTTCGGTCTCGCGTGTCGGCGGATCTGCGCAAATCAAGGCGATGCGCTCTGTCGCAGGGACGCTGCGTCTTGACCTGGCTCAGTACCGGGAATTGCAGGCGTTTGCCCAATTTGGTTCAGACCTCGATAAAGCGACACAAGCCCGCTTGAATCGCGGTGAACGCACTGTTGAGATTTTGAAGCAAGGCCAATATCAGCCGCTGCCGGTTGAAAAGCAGGTGGCTTCCATCTGGACAGCCGTTAACGGCTATCTCGATGATATTGCTCTTGATGTGATCGCTCGTTTTGAAGCGGAATGGCTAGGTTATCTGGCAAGCCAGTATCCAAACATTCTCGATACGATTGCAACGTCGCGCGTGCTTGCAGAAGATACGGTAAACGCCTTAAAAGAAGCCGTCGGCAAGTTTAAAGCCGCCTTTGCTTCTTGATAAAAAGGTGA
>JAKACU010000033.1 GCA_021821185.1 Bacillota bacterium | reverse complement strand
TCGTACAAGAATGTGCGGTGGCATTGCCCTGAAGGAGGGGTATGTGGATGATCGAGCTGGAAAGGCCACGGATCGAGACAGAGACAATCAGCGAAGACGGCAAGTACGGGAAGTTTGTTGTTGAACCGTTAGAGCGGGGCTACGGCACGACACTCGGAAACTCTTTGCGCAGGATCCTGCTTTCTTCTTTGCCGGGAGCTGCGGCAACGTCCGTGAAGATCGAGGGAGTTTTGCATGAATTCTCGACGATTCCTGGTGTGGTGGAGGACACAACGGAATTTATTTTGAACGTCAAGCGATTGGCGCTTAAAATCCATTCTGATGAGGTGAAACGTCTCATCCTTGACGTGGACACGGAAGGTGTTATCACGGCTGGTGATATTCGTGGCGATTCGGATGTTGACATCATGAATCCCGAATTACACTTGGCAACACTGGCATCAGGTGCACGGATGTATGTTGAAATTACAGCGAAAAACGGCAAAGGTTATGTGCCGGCCCATCTCAATAAAGGAGAAGAACAGGAGATTGGTGTTTTGCCGATCGATTCTATCTTCTCGCCAATCTATCGTGTCAATTATCAAGTGGAAAATACCCGCGTTGGGCAGATCACAGACTATGATCGATTGATTCTTGAGGTTTGGACGGACGGAAGTTTTCGTCCGGAAGAAGCTGTAAGTATGGCTTCGCAGATTTTGGTCGAACATTTGCATCTCTTCATGGAATTGACAGACCACGTTGATAGTTTTGAAATTGCTATGGATAAGGGCGACGAAAAGAAAGACAAGGTCCTCGAAATGACGATTGAAGAACTTGATCTCTCTGTGCGTTCGTATAACTGTCTTAAACGTGCGGGTATCAATTCGGTGCAAGAGTTGTGCTCAAGAACCGAAGAAGAAATGATGAAGGTCCGAAATTTAGGTCGGAAGTCTCTTGAAGAAGTAGTGGAAAAATTGGAACGTCTTGGACTTGATCTGCGTCAAGAAGACTGAAGCAGGGGCTTTCAAGATGGTTAGAAGGAGGATCCTGAAGTGGGTTACCGTAAATTGAACCGACGTACGGGAAACCGTGAGGCGTTGTTTCGTTCACTCGTCACGGACCTGTTCACCTACGAGCGAATCCGTACAACGGAAGCAAAGGCGAAAGAATTGCGTAAAGTAGCCGACAAGCTCATTACGCTCGCCAAGCGCGGCGACTTGCATGCCCGTCGTTTAGCGGCCGCTAAAATGCGTCCAGAAATGGCGAATGCCGAGCAAATGGTATTGCAAAAGCTATTCTCGGAAATTGGTCCTAAATACAAGGATCGTCAAGGTGGTTACACGCGCATCTTAAAAATGGGTCCTAGGCGCGGTGATGCAGCCGAAATGGTGATCATCGAACTAGTCGAGTAAGATCACCCTGGATGTCTAAGCTACGCATTGACTTAGCTTATGATGGTACGGACTTTCATGGATTTCAAAAGCAGCAGGGATTGCGTACTGTTCAAGGTGAGCTTGAGGCTGCATTACAAGACATTCTTGGCTGTCCGATTGAAGTAAAAGGTGCAAGCAGAACGGATGCGGGTGTACATGCGCGCATGCAAGTGGTTGATGTACCGCTTGAAGCCAAGCGTCATCTCCCATTTGACAAGTGGCTGTATGTTCTTCGCAGGAGATTGCCCACGGACTTGGTAGCAAACCGCGTGTCGCTGACGTCCGATGCATTTCATGCTAGACATACGGTGAATTGGAAGATGTACCGATATGCGATTGACACATCTCCTGTGCCGGATGTATTTTTGGCTAGGTATGCGACGCACCAACCGTTTCATTTTGATCTTGATGCCATGCGGCGTGCGGCTGCGCCGCTTCTTGGCGAGCATGACTTTACCAGCTTTTGCGCCAAACGTGCGCAGCAAATTTCAAAAGTGCGTACCATACATGCGATAGAGGTGTATAAAGAGCACTCGATTTTGTGGATCGAAGTGAAGGGAAATGCCTTTTTGCAACATATGGTTCGCATCTTAGTTGGTACACTCGCACAAGTGGGTAGAGGCCGTCTGCAGGAAGATCGCGTAAAGGAAATTCTTGAAGCTCGTAATCGGTGCCTAGCAGGTCCTACGGCACCGGCGCATGGGTTGTGCTTATGGCATATCGAGTATCCTACAGATTATGCTACCTTGACGCAAAACGAATAGCTACGATACAGTAAGGAGGAAAACCGATGCGTACAACATACATGGCGAAGCCGGGTGCGGTAGAACGTAAATGGTATGTCATCGATGCAACAGGTCTGCGAGTCGGCCGTTTAGCGACTGAGATTGCCGTCTTGTTGCGTGGAAAACACAAACCTGAATTCACCCCGCATGTGGATGTAGGGGACTTTGTAGTTGTCATCAACGCTGACAAAGTTGTCTTCACCGGAAAAAAATTGCATGACAAAATGTATTATCGCCATTCAGGCTATCCAGGTGGCTTAAAAACTACATCTGCGGCACAAATGCTTGAGAAACATCCTGAGCGTGTGATGGAGATGGCTGTTAAAGGCATGCTTCCGCACAATAGCCTTGGTGCTGATCAATACCGTAAGTTGAAAGTGTATGCTGGACCTAATCATCCGCATGCCGCTCAGCAACCGACTGCATGGACGATTGCAGAGTAATTTCTAGGAAAGGACGGTGAATACGTTGGCTCAAATGCAAGTTATGGCAACAGGTCGTCGCAAAACGTCCGTTGCTCGAGTTCGTCTTTTGCCAGGCGATGGTCAAATTACGATCAATCGCCGCGCTATGGATGATTACTTCGGTTTAGAAACCTTGAAACTGATCGTTAAGCAACCTTTGCTCGTAGTCGAGCTCTTAGGTCGCTATGATATCGTAGCTAACGTTCAAGGTGGCGGTATTTCGGGGCAAGCAGGTGCGATCCGTCATGGAATCGCCCGCGCTTTGATCAAACTTGATCCTGATCTGCGTCCGTCGTTAAAGAAAGAGGGCTTTTTGACTCGCGACGCTCGCATGAAAGAACGGAAGAAGTATGGTTTGAAAGCTGCACGTCGTGCACCGCAATTCTCTAAACGTTAAAAATCATTATTATACCATGAACGTAACATGTCGACAGGCACTCCTATACAACAGGGGTGCCTGTTTCCATGGTACAATCATGTTGTATTGATTTTCTTTGTTGAGGAGTTAGGAGGAATAGTTCGTGTCATCAAAAATTGTGACCAGAGAAGCGGTTTTAGAGGCTTTGCGAGTGGTAGAAGATCCTGATGTGCATCGCAGTATCGTTGAGATGGAAATGGTAAAAACCATCGAGATTTCAGATGGCCACGTATTTGTTGAGATCAATCTAACAATTGCAGGATGTCCCCTGCGCACGCGCATCGAAAGGGAAGTCCAAGAAGCATTGAAACGAGTGCCTGGCATTAGCGACGTCGAAGTGGCTATTGGAACGATGACGGATGAAGAGCGCCAACGTTTCGCCGGTAAATTGCGTGGCAAAGATGAACCGAGCCAAACATCACCGTTACTAAGTCCTGACACAACGACCCAGTTTGTCGCGGTGGCAAGTGGTAAAGGTGGTGTGGGCAAATCCACAGTGACGGCAAACCTTGCCGTTGCGTTAGCCAATCTCGGTTACCGTGTCGGCGTGATCGACGCCGACATCTATGGCTTTTCATTGCCGAATATTTTCGGTGTAGCGGATACTAAACCGGCCATCGTTGAGAATCTTATTATGCCTGTGCAAACGCACGGAATTAACCTAGTCAGTATGCATTTTTTTGTACCAGAAAATCGGCCTGTCATCTGGCGTGGCCCTATGCTCGGCAAAATGTTGCGCAACTTTTTCCAAGAGGTGCATTGGGCCGACATTGATGTCATGCTCCTTGATCTACCGCCTGGCACTGGCGACGTAGCCCTCGATGTTCATCAAATGCTCCCTAAGAGTAAAGAGCTGATCGTGACAACGCCACAGGAAAATGCGGCAGATGTGGCCGTTCGAGCCGGTCTCATGGCGCTTCAAACGAATCATGAAGTCCTCGGTGTCATTGAAAATATGGCATTTTTCCAATGTGATCATTGCAGCGAACGCACATATCTTTTTGGCAAGGGCGGTGGAGAACGGGTCGCAGAGGAACTTGCAACGATGTTGATGGGGCAAATTCCCGTTGGAACATCGATGGAAGGAACGCAAGGCTTATTTGCTACAAACTCTGTGCAGGGAGAAGCATTTGCGATCCTTGCGCAAGAACTTGCACAATCTATTGACTTAAAGGAACTAAGCGCAAAGCACTAAGCTGATTCTGCACGGCCTGCCCAACGTGAGGACACGTAGGCAGGCTTTTTTTGTTTATTTTATAGATTAATCACTTGCCTAGCGAAACATCATTCCGTATAATGCAAGTGCATGCTTACGCAAGTGATAACTTACATGCAAGTCTTAGGGGGTGGATGCGATGGGCGAGGAAACGCATCCAGGCACTGAGACGCAAACGCACCAACGCATCATTGTGGCTGCTTTGGACGAGTTTACCCAAAGTGGTTATAAAGGATGCAGCACGCGCGCTATCGCTGAGCGGGCGGGCGTTAATGAGGTGACGCTGTTTCGACACTTTGGCAATAAGCTAGAGCTTTTACGAGCGGCTGTAGAATATTCTGTTGGACAAATGCGTACACCGACAGATATCGCTTCGTATTTTGAGCTCTCGTTTAGAGATGGACTTACGAAGCTGATCACAGATTACCTTCTTCAGCTAAGCAGTCAAAGTGACATTCTCATGCTTGGATTTTCGGAGTCGTTTTCCCATCCAGAACTGGCCGACGTCTTAAAACGGTTGATCTGGCAGTTCCGGAGGGCATTGGTTCAGTACTTTGAAGGGCAGTATGCGCAAGGGAAAATGAAAGAGGCTGATTTTCCCGTTCTCGCGCACATGCTGTTAATCACAATTCACTCGACGCCAAGCGTTCACAAACGTGCACCGGAGGATGTTAAAAAACATCTGACGGATGAACGGGTGGTTAAAACGCTTGTGGACACCGTGAGCTTGGCGTACAGTCTCGATGAGAGATAAGGGAGGGCAAGAGTCATGGCAAACGCACGTACCGTCAGTATCACCACCATTCTCGTCGTGGCTGTCTTAGCTGCGATTGCTGGAGGCGGATGGTACATTTACCAACAACAAAATTATGTTACCACAGACAATGCCTCTATCCAGTCGACGATGATTCCGATAACGGCGACCGCAGATGGTACATTAACCAATTGGGTGGCTCCAACGGGGTCCACGGTGCAAAGGGGAAGCTCACTTGGTGAAGTGCATGGGCTCTTAAACAACACCGCCATTCCCGCCCCGGCGACAGGAACCATCGTGCAAAATAACGCTGTTGATCACGAAGTCGTGGTTCCCGGTGAACCGATTGGTTACATCGTGAATCTAAGCAACATACAAGTCGTGGCCAATGTTGATGAAGGGGAAATTAGTAACGTCGCCGTTGGCAAAACCGTGGACATCACCGTCGATGCGTACCCGGGTACACAGTTCACCGGAACGGTTTCGCAAATTGGCAGTGCTTCAACGATGATTACAGAAGGACTTCCTAATACGACTTTAAGTAATAACTTTCAAAAAACAACGCAACGTATTCCGGTTTATATCGCGTTAGACGGAACCGAAGGTAAACAACTGATGCCAGGTATGTCAGTGGAAGTCTCGATTCATAGAAATTGATCGAAAGATTTTGAGGAATGGAGTGAGGGAGAGTGTCCGGTAATAACATTGTTCGGGTCATTATCATTCAGATCGTGACCATCGTCGTTCTCGCCGCCCTGCTCTTTGGCGGATATATCTACTACACGAATTCCATCAACTATGTCACATCACAAGACGCGCAAGTCACAGGCAAGATCATTCCAGTGACCGTACAGTATGCGGGACGACTGTCATCATGGAACGCCGCCGTCAATAGCACGGTGAATGCAGGCGATATGCTTGGAGCACAGTCTAACTCTTCCGTACTGGCGATGAATGCCGGGTTGAATTCCTTAGTTCATTCCAGCAAGTCGTTAGCCAATAGAGTGTTGACCTCAGAAAATATCACATCGCCCATTACAGGTACAGTCATCCAAAACAACGCCAATGTCGGACAAATCGTCCAGCCTGGTCAGATCTTGGCTCAAGTCGTAAATTTAAACGAACTTTACGTTACAGCAAACGTCCCAGAGACAGAGATTCGGCATGTGACTGTGGGCCAAAATGTCGATATCACGATTGATGGAGTTCCCAACAACACATTTAAAGGAACAGTCGAACGCATTGGTGATACGACGCAATCGATGTTTTCTGTTGTACCTAATGTGACGATGGCATCGGGTTCCTATACGAAAGTCATGCAACGCATTCCTGTGGAGATCAGTCTCGGTAGCTATTCTGGTAAACCGTTGCTACCAGGTATGAGCGCTGCTGTGACGATTCATGTGAATAACAACTGATCGTTAGACAGAGCACGGAAAGGAGGGGCACGTATCGTGTCTTTTAAAGAGCGATTTGGAATGAGTCCTGTTGCGCTGATCAGTGTTGTTCTTGGTGTATTTATGGCGATCCTTGACAATACGGTTGTCAATGTGGCCATCCCTAAGATGATGTCTGTTTTTGCCGCCTCACAAAATGAGATCCAGTGGGTCGTCACGGCCTATATGCTAGTCACGGGCATGCTGACACCTGTTAGCGGCTATCTAGGTGATCGCTTTGGTCAAAAGCGAGTCTATCTCTTTGCATTAGCTGTATTTACCCTAGGCTCAGCGATGGCTGGTTTTGCCTGGAGTACAGAAACGATGATTGCTTTTCGCGTCTTTCAAGCGGTAGGCGGCGCTATGCTGATGCCTACAAGTATGGCGATTATGTTTAGTATGTCACCACCAGAACGCCGTGGAACAATCATGGGCATTTGGGGTATAGCTCTCATGTTTGCGCCAGCACTTGGTCCAACATTAAGCGGCTACTTGGTCGAATATGTTGATTGGCGGCTGATCTTCTATATCAATGTACCGTTCGGTATCTTAAGCTTCTTTTTGGTTAGCGCCAGTTTGCCGACTATGATAGGCAGGAAAACTGAAAAACTCGATGTATGGGGTTTTGCCACTTCCTTGATCGGCTTTTTCTCATTGCTTTATGCTCTGTCGGAAGCACCCTCAGATGGATGGGGATCACCGACCATAATGATTTTCCTATTTTTAGCTGTCGTCTTTTTGACTCTGTTCGTTGCGGTTGAACTTACGACGGAGAGTCCGATGCTTGATCTGCGCCTATTAGGTCGGCGTGTTTTCTTAACGGCCACAATTACCAGCAGCTTTATATCGGTAGCTTTGCTCGGCGTCTTGTTTATTTTGCCCGTGTTTTTACAAGACAGTTTAGGCTTGTCGCCGCTTCAAACAGGGTTACTGACTTTGCCAGGTGCAATTGTGACGGCGATTACGATGCCGATAAGCGGTTATCTGTTCGATCGCTTTGGAGCCCGTGCTTTAGGCATTTTGGGTTTGGCCATTACGGTGATCACGAGTATATTTTATACGTACCTGAATGTAAACTGGACGTTTAGCATGATCATGGTACTTTACACCGTTCGTTCGCTTGGCATGGGACTTACCATGATGCCGGTGTCCACGGCAGGTTTGAATGATGTGCCAAAACATTTGGTTAGTCGAGGCACGGCTTTGCAAAATACGACAAGAAATGTTGCAGGATCGATCGGCACTGCCTATTTAAGCACGGTTATGCAGACTAGCTCAACGTCAAATTATATCCGTTTTACCGGTCGGCTGAGCGTGCAACATTTACAGTTGCTTCATAGCAGTGTCATGCCAAGTGTCTTTGGTGTGACAAGTTCGGGCCTATTGTCCAATTTGGTGAACTATTTGCATGGTGTGGCGTTTCAAACAGGTATGCAGGCTGCGTTGATTGTATCTGTGATTGTCGCATCCCTGGCATTTGTATCGGTGTTTTTTATTGGCAAAAAACGATTGCCTGCGGAACTTCAGCAAGATGGTCATACGGGGCCAAAATCTCCTATACCAGCCACGGCTGAATGATTTGGGTTTGTAGGCAAAAAGATAGGGCGCAGGGGAATCATCTCTCTTGCGTCCTGTTTTATGAACCACCAGAGTCTCCGCCTTGCTCACTACCTTCGCCACCACCTTGATCGCTACCACCACTGCTTTGTTGATCTTTACCTTGTTTTTGCGATTGGCCAGCTTTTTCTTTTTGGCCACCGCCTGCTTCCTTAACTGCTTGTTTCATGGAATCTTGAAAGAGCAAGCGAAATGTTGGTTGTTGCAACGCTTCGGTCATGATTGTCATAATCTCTTTTCTATACTCAGGACTTTTAAGAAGTTCGAATTGTGCTTGTTGAAACTCGGGTGACTTCATGATGGTAAGTACTTCTTTTTGGTACTCAGGATCTTTCATCAATTGTCGTTGTACTTGTGTCATTTGCGTTTTAGATGCCTGAACAACGGCAGCCGCAAATTTTGTGTCTTTCATTTGTTCAGTCAAGAATGATTTATTTTGCCCTTGTTGTAATGTCTTTTCTACTGCGGCAGAAATATCATTCTCCGTTACCGCAGCGGATCGTTTAAAATCCGGACTCGAAATGGTATCTTTTAAGGTAGCCATTCCTTCTTTACTATGCAGGACATCCAAGACAATGGATTTGATTTCCGAGTAACCTGGCTGGTTGTTTGCCTTTTGTTGACTGGAACTTTGTTGCTGTCCACCGTCTTGCGAAGAGCTTCCTTGTACTTCGGCGGCGCTTTGGCCCCCCATGCCGCAACCGGTCAGGATGAGCGCGCCTGACAGCAATGCAATCGCGAGCCGTTTGGCCGATCGTTTGCGCATGTGCAGGATCTCCTTTTTATTTTTCTCCTTATGCCTACTATGTCCACGCAAGTGGGTGTTATTCAAATCAGATTACGCATCAAGAGAGGCGAATGTATGAACCAGGCAATGTTTTGGAAGATAGCCGGATGGGTCATTGTGATTGGCGTGATAGCTGGCTTTGTGTTAGCCCTAGTCGGATGGCCGGCAGCTATCCCATGGTACATGGGCATGATGGTCGGAGCTTTTGTGGCAGCAGCGGGTGGGCTCATGGGGTTGTGGGCTTTTCTTGTGCTCAATTATATTGTTCGCAGTTTCCTTCCGTGGCGTGTGTGGATGTGGTTTCAAGGAGTTGTTGTCCTTGTAGGTCTGATTGATGTGATGTACTTTTTCCCGCAGGTTGCAGCAAATCTACCAAGTGGATTGGCGTTAGCACCAGGCAATTATCTGGGCTATCTTTTGTTACCGATCGTGTATGCCGTATCAGTCGCCATCATAAAATCCGTTTCGACAACTTGGGAAGCATTTTTACCTTCAATTTTTTATATGTCTATTTTTACGGCCATTGAATGGATGCCTGCCGTAGCGAATGCCCGCCAGTGGAGCGTGGCGGGCCTCATTTGGATCATTTTATCGATCTGCAACACCTATTTGCTCTTTGTTATGGGCAAGACAAGCCCACGTGTGCGATCAGCTTGATACTTATTGGACGGCAGAATGCACTTTGGCACTGGCGATCAGTTCAGATACGGTCATGAATTGATACCCTTTTTGTCGTAACCCATCAATGACTTGCGGCAGGGCAATGTGCGTTTGTTTGCAAGAGTCGCTAGCATGCATAAGAATGATGTCGCCGGGTACGACACGCGTGAGAACACGTGAGACGATCCGGTCCACACCGGGATTCATCCAGTCAAGGGAGTCTGTATTCCATTGGATGACTTGATAATGCATGCTGTGTAACGTTTTTAAAACGCGCTTATCAAAATCCCCGTTGGGTGTTCGAATCAGGGTGGTTTTTATACCAAGAACGTCATGAATGCCGCGCTCTGCCTTACTGACTTGATCATGAATCCACGAGTTAGGGTATTCGCTGAAGTCTTTGTGCATATTGCCGTGACTGCCAATCTCGAAACCCATAGCTTTAATACGTTTGGCGATGTCTTGATGGTGGATTACCCACGGTCCTGAGAGAAAAAAGGTGGCTTTGGTGACACCTTTGTTCTTTAAGATGTCAAGGATTGGGCCTGGAGATTTTTCTCCCCACGAAATATCAAAAGTCAAGGCGATAACTTTTTGATCGGTCTTTACTTTGTAGATCGCTGAAGGCTCACCTTGTAGCGTTTTAGCGGCTGCGACGGGTGACGCTGCTATGCCTAGACTCATCAACATGACCATGCATAACCCCAACCGCTGTATGGTGCGAAACAATTTCACCGATAAAGACACCTCCATGTTAGCGTTTATGTACGATATAGGGTTGTTACTTACGAAGTTTGCGTCAATACTGTAAGAAACATGCGTCTTTGGCGCGAGCGTGATGGGAGGATCATCGTGGTTTTCAATCTGGCAACGCTTGTGCGGCGTATGAAAATAGAAATTATTTTTGCTATTGTCATCTTTGTTGCGGGGGCGATAGGCGGGGCACTGTTTGCTCCAGAACTTGCAGTCATTGTGAAACCTATGTATCAGTCTTTACATCAAAAGGCGATGACGTTAAGCAGCGACACTCCGTGGCAACTTATGTGGGCATTATTTGCCAATAATTTTCGGGCGAGTATCTTCATGATGATCGGTGGTTTACTGCTTGGGGTCGTTCCGGCCTTGTATGTATTTGCCAATGGGGCGTTAATAGGTTTTGTCCTGTTAATCGTTACGGCAGCAACTCATGCCAATCCAGTACTCGTATTTGTGGCGGGCATCGTACCACACGGCATCTTTGAGATTCCTGCGTACTTACTTGCGACAGCATTTGGTTTTCGCGTGACGAAAGTTCTTTTTCGCTCGATCACGGGACGTGGGCATAAAGACATGTGGAAGCAACTTGTCCTTGATGCTGTTTCCCTTCTTTTGTGGATACTTGTACTTTTACTTGCGGCGGCATACATGGAGAGCCACGTTACACCGCTTGTCTTGCGCCTTGTGCTTCACAAAAATGTGTAATTATCAGGCAAAGTCTTCTACCTCATCAGCGTCGATCGTTAACAAACCTGGTTTATCATTTGCGTGATAGGCGACAGTATAGGTATCATAGGAACGGGCGATAAGTTGCAATTCAGTTACGGAAAACTCCTCTTTAAGGCGCTTTTCGACATCCGCCAGGGCCTGAATATATCGGCTATCTTGTGGAGCGAAAAAGAGCGCATTTTTTACTTGAGCCCAACTGACAAGAAAAACTTCAACATCCGGTGTCATCATTTCACCTCAATTTCCTATTTGCTGATGCTATGGTACCACAAAGCTGTGTGGAAAGGGTGCATGACGTGTTTATGGACTATACCTACGATCAGCTGGTTGATCGTAAGGATCTGCTTTTCATTGATGTGCGATCACAAAAGGAATTTAACGAGTCAACAATTCCAGGGGCTGTTAATATACCGCTTTTTTCAGATGAGGAACGCGCCATTATCGGGACGATCTATAAACAAGAGAGTCCAGATAAAGCTCGTGACGTTGGACTTACGATAGCTAGTGCCAAAATACCTGCGATAATTAGTCAAGTCAAGGAAGTCTCGGAACAAGGACGGGCTGTTGTGTTTTGTTGGCGTGGAGGGATGCGTAGTAAAACCGTCGCCACGCTAGCTGACCTGATGAACATTCCGATCATTCGCTTGACAGGCGGATACCGTGCTTATCGTCAGTATGTCGTTGCTTATTTTGAGCGCATGTTGCCAGGCGACGTACCACCCCTTATTGTTCTTCACGGCATGACAGGTGTTGGTAAGACGATGATCTTGCATGAGCTTGTAAAGCGGGGCGAGCCTGTACTTGACCTCGAACTTTTTGCTCAGCATCGCGGATCAGTTTTCGGAGGTATCGGCCTTGATGTTGCGAATCAGCGGCAGTTTGATGCTCGCTTGTTTCATAAGTTGCAAGAAGTATCTCAAGTTCCCTATCTCTTTATCGAGGCGGAGAGTCGTCGCATCGGAAGGGTATCTATGCCTGAGTTTCTTTTTGAGGCCAAACGCAAAGGTACCAATATTGAGATTACAGCGCCGCTGGATCTGCGTGTGAAAAGAACACTTGCGCAGTACAAGGTAGCGGATGAAGACTTATGGCACAGGGAGTTTGAAGGGGCCGTGTCGCGAATCGAAAAGCGTTTTGCTCCCGACATGCGAAAACAGGTTCGTGAATACCTTGAACAAAGGCAGTATGATCCAGTTATCGCCATGATTATAGCCCATTATTATGATCCCATGTATCGACATGCGATGGACAGCTATGAGCGAGACTTTGTCACTGTCGAGGCTGTGACCATTGCTGACGCCGCAGATCAGATCCAGAAAATTTCACACGGGCTTTTGCGGTAACATCTTGATGTTTGCCTGCATCCATTGGTGGTGACGCTTTAGGATGGCAGGTGAGTTACGATGATTTATCTTGCATTAGGAGATTCTATTACGTATGGATATGATGCCACAGACGAGTTGAACCGTTACCCAACTGTCTTAACCAACATGTTGCGACAAACGCAAAAGACGAGTCTCTATGTCCATGCGAAGCCTGGTTGGACGTCGGAAAAATTGCTACAATCGTTGCCGCAAATTCCACAAGCCATTCTCGAAGAAGCAGGCCTCATTACGCTGATGATTGGCGGCAATGATTTGCTGCGCGCTATGCCGTGGTTTTTAGATGATGCCACAAAAGCAATGCAGCGTTTGTCCGGGACATTTCGCTCGCGAGTCCTTAGTATCGTCCAACAAGTGAAAAAAAATCCGGATGCGGTGCTCATACTTTGTACGGTTTACAACCCATTTCCAAAAGAAGAAATTGCCAAACAGGCGGTATCATGGATGAACAGTTTGCTAAAGGACATCGCCACGGGAGAGCATTGTCTTTTGGTTCCTGTGCATCAAGTTTATGATGGGCAAGAGGATCGCTTGGTTCAGGGGTACAAGACTGGCGAATTACGAGATTTTCGGTTCGTAAAAAATCCTATTCACCCCAATGATGATGGCCATAAGAAAATTGCGTCCGTATTGTTGTACTACTATCAAAAGCACCTTAAAAAACAGCAAAAGCAACGTGTGACAAGTGCTAAAAGACGCCGCGACAAACGCACAACCCGGGTGTAAAATAGATACGGAGCCCAAGACTTTGCTCGCCAAGCTGTTGCTGCGAGAAGCGTGAATAGAGGATGTTGCAGCGAACATGGACCAGTTACTAGCCTTGATACATAAGTTCACCATCTACGACGCGCTCGATATTGCGATTGTCTCGTACGTGTTTTATCGTGTCATTTTATTGATTCGCGGTACTCGGGCTGTGCAATTGCTTAAAGGCATTATCGTGTTGCTCATAGCAACGGGATTAAGTCATGTGTTGCATCTGCAAGCGTTAAATTGGCTTTTGACGCAGGTTCTTATGATTGGGTTATTGGCCATTCCTGTCGTTTTTCAGCCGGAGTTGCGCCGAGCACTCGAACAACTAGGACGCTCGCGATTTACATTCTCGTTTCATTTTCAAGAGGTTACTGATCGTGGTCCGATTATTTATGAGATGGTGACTGCTTCACAGGTGTTCGCAAAAAATCGCATCGGTGCGCTTATCGTGTTTGAACGCGATACTGGGCTCAATGAGTATGTGGAGACAGGGATACCTATCGGTGCAACGATTACAGCAGCCCTGATGATCAACAGTTTTATTCCCAATACGCCACTGCACGATGGCGCGATGATCATACGTGGAGATCGGATCGTTGCAGCTTCTTGCTACTTGCCCTTAAGCGATAGTGCGAACCTGGGTAAAGAGCTTGGCACCCGACATCGGGCTGCAGTTGGTGTGTCTGAACAGTCAGATGCATTGGCGATTGTCGTTTCTGAGGAGACGGGGAAAATTTCGATTGCAGAAGGTGGCGTTTTGTGGCGCGACCTAGATGAACGCACCCTTACACAGAAGCTCACGAATGGGTTGAGTCACGAAAAGAAAAATGCCTTTCGGTGGTTTTCACGCAGGGGGAAAGCGCAATGAAACGCCGCGACAGCTTATTAAACAGCAATTTGTTTGTGAGACTGATTTCCGTACTGTTAGGCTTTGTCGTGTGGATCATCGTCAACTCGAGTGCCAGTGGGGATATTACAACCACAGGTTTAACCAATACGGCCATGACGTTAAAAAATGTACCTGTTATCGTGAGTACTGATGAGAATATGGTTGCGGTGCATGTGCGACCATCGACGGTGCATGTGAACGTAACCGGCACTGTGCTTGGCGTAGCTACGGTGCAAGTTGAGTCGTCATCGATTCGTCTCAAGGCGATGGCCAATCATCTGTCTGCCGGCGTTCATATGGTTCCTGTTACGATTGTCGGCTCGCCAACAACAGGTGTCAATTATACACCGCAAGTAACCTCGGTTGCCGTCGATCTGGAACCGCGGGCAACCGTCTCCATGCAACCACGACTTCGCATTTTGGGTCACCCTGCGCTTGGCTATAAAGTGGCTAAAGGTGATCTCAAACTTGCGCCTGTCACGGTGACTGGGCCTGCAGCCTTAGTGCATTTGGTGTCCGCGGTGGTAGCTAGTGTTTCTGTACAAGGCAGTGTGCAAAATGTTACACAAGGTGTAACCTATACACCTGTTGATGTCCGCGGCACACGAGTGCGTGGGATCACCTGCTCGCCAAGTACGTCTACCGTGACGGTGCCTATTTTGCAACAAACACGCTTTGTGCCACTCGTCGCTACGACTGTTGGACAGCCCGCTAAAAACTTTATCGTCTCCCAAGTTGTAATTACACCGAATCGCGTGGCCGTCAGTGGACCTAGCGCCATGTTGCAAAAACTAGCCACGATCACCTTGCCAGCGATTCATATTGGACGATGGTCGAGTAGCCAATCACTGCAAGTCCCGATTCCGATTCCTTTTGAAGGTGGACGCTTAAGCATACCGGTTGCACGTGTAGCTATTACGGTTGTGCCCAGTTTGCAAACGACGTTGCAAGGAATTCCGGTGACTTTTGTTGGACAGCAAAATGGAATTGCATACACCAGTACGGGTTCCTCTACCATTGATTTGGTTGTATCTGGGCCAGCGCAAACGGTGTACGCCTTATCGCCGCAAGATGTGCAAGCTTATGTGGATGTTTCAACCTTAAAGCCAGGGCATAAGGCGCGACTTGCTATTGGTGTAGCTCTCCCGCCTACGTTTATTACCGTACAACTATCGCCTGGTTCTATGGAAGTTGCTGCCAGTTTACATCGATAGTCTTGTTCTATTGCTAGAGTGTCACCTCTATGAGAAAATGACGTAGATTATAGATATCTATGGATTTGAAGGAGACGTGCTTCGTGGGTCGATTGTTTGGAACTGATGGCGTGCGCGGTGTCGCTAATCGTGAACTGACGCCAGAATTAGCATTTCGTCTGGGTTTTGCGGCCGCTCGTGTGCTTTCGACACAACAGACGCAACGTCCTTATTTTATTGTAGGCAAAGATACGCGATACTCTGGTGATTTGTTAGAAGCGGCGCTTGCAGCAGGTGTTATGACAGCTGGTGTTGATGTGTGGGCGTTAGGTGTGATCCCTACGCCAGGCGTAGCCTACGTTACTCGTACGGTTGGGGCCGCAGCGGGGGTGATGATCTCTGCGTCACATAATCCCATGGAAGACAACGGAATTAAATTTTTTGGTGGCGATGGGTTTAAACTGCTTGATGCCACAGAAGATGCTATCGAAGAGCAAATGGAACATCTTGAGCAAGGTACTCGGCCAGTAGGGTCAAATATTGGACGCATGGTGGCACGTTCTGACTTAGTCGATGCCTATGCGCGATTTTTGCAAGGTACTGTCCACCAACCTTTGTCATCGTTGCGTATCGTGATCGATACGGCGAACGGTGCGGCTTATCGTTTGGCAGGGGAGGTTTTTCGCCACTTAGGCGCGGAGGTTATGGAGTTTTATCATGAACCCGACGGTACGAATATCAATGTGCGTTGTGGATCCACCCATCCGGATACAGTTGCGGCTAAAGTAAAGGAATTGCATGCGGATATCGGACTTGCCTTTGACGGCGATGCGGATCGTTTGATCGCTGTTGATGAATTAGGTCAGATCATCGATGGTGATCGCACCATGCTGATCTGTGCAAAAGATATGTTAGCACGTGGGGACTTGCGTGGGCACACTGTAGTTGCTACCGTAATGAGCAACTACGGCTTTATCAAAGCGGCGAGGGATCTAGGTATTGAACTGGTTCGCACATCGGTTGGCGATCGTTATGTCATGGAAGCGATGCGCGAAGGCGGTTATGTTCTGGGCGGGGAGCAATCTGGACACGTTATTTTTTTACAACACAATACGACTGGTGATGGAATTCTAACAGCTTTACAACTACTGGATGTACTGGCGTCAAGTGGCCAGCCGTTAAGTCAGTTGGCCTCGGTCATGCGCTCGTACCCACAATTGCTCGTGAATATCCGAGTCAAAGACAAATCAGCTTGGCGTAACAACGGTCCTATTCTGGATACGATTCGTAGTGTGGAGGATAAACTTGGCGAAGATGGACGTGTACTTGTCCGCGAGTCAGGAACGGAGCCGATTGTACGAGTAATGGTCGAAGCGGCGGACCAATCGCTTGTTGAAACGTATGTCGATGATATTGTACAGGTGGTTAAAAGAGAACTTGGCGCGTTGTAAGTACTTTTTTTGATCCCCACGAAAGGAAAGATTGATGTACTGAGCAAGACGTCACCCATATCGTTATTTTTGTAGCCTATCTAAGTGTGCTTCGATATGTTGCTTGGCTAGGGGTTGCATCTTGCATTTTGACGGCCAAATAGATACTGAGATGATCCTCATAAAGGGACATGTTATCCATGATTTGTGTAAGGAAAGGATTTTTCGTAGCAGCGGCTAGACTCATATGAAATTGAATGTCATACAGGCGACTTAGTTCTTCATTGTCTAGCGCCTGTTTCATTTTGTCCATAGGTTGACGAGAAAAGATGTCCTGATTTTGACAGGCTAAAATGTCCGATTTTCGAGCATTTAAGCTCACGAATGGCGTTGGCGACACAAATTGTCCGTTTCTTGGATATACTAAATCATTGATATTTATGCGGTTTGCACAGGGAGTTCTTATTGCGTATTCGTACCCATGTGCGCAATAACGCCGACCACATGGAACTGAACATTAATACAAAAACGGCTGGCAAGCTTCTTGAGATCTTGCCCCCGTTGGAAATTTCCTATTGTCGATGGAATAGCTTTTCAGACTTTGAGTCTTTTGGCTTCTCGTTGATTAATATCTTTTCTTGTTCTAGATCGCCTATCCTATTCACTTAAAATTTTCCTGCTTAGTTCCTTAATGGAATGGGTGTTTGCAAACAAAAAAATGCAACGTGAGGTGTCCACGTCGCGCAAGAATTACCATCATAGGGGGTCAATAATGCTACGAGTTCATTATAGGACGGTCTCATGACAAGCATATTACGGGAGTATGAAGATCTCATTGTTAAAAGTCATCCGACCAATCTATCCTCTTTCACTAAACCCAAGGATTTTCTACACTAACCTGACCATTTTCGAAATCGGTGCTTTTGTCAAGCATAAATTGAGCCATAGCGATCACGGTAAAAGTGAGCCACTTAGTTCGTGAGAAGTCCCTGTTCTGGTTTTTTGGTCTTTGTTTTTTTGTTATTCTTTCTTCTCCCCCTCCCCGAGGGGCTATGCTTGACTCACAAAGTATACAGTTTATGGGGATAGGTAATGGCGATATTTAAGAATAACATTTCCAGGTTGCTTGGTGCAGATGCGGCAAGGCATTATGCGCGCGGGATTGCAGGATCATGTCGAGGCAAGTTATAATTCCAGGTCGTTACCAGTTCCTCAATAACTATTTTTGTACTATTTTTATATGTTGTTAAACGCTAGCTAAAACAGCGCCGAGGATGGTAACGATTCCGCCGATCAAAGAAAGTGCAGAAATGTGTTCATGGAGAAAGAGGACTCCTAATACAACGGTCCATATTGGAAGTAAGTTAATATAAGGGGCCGCACGACTAGTGCCAAGGATATTGACACCAGCGTTCCAGAGTAGATAAGCGCCCACGGAGGCAAAGGTACTGACGTAGAGGACGGCCAGCCAAGCGTTTGTTGACATATGGATCATGTTGGGCAGCGCCGGCAGTCATGGTAAGCGGATCGAGGTACTTGCTGAAACGCTTGCCAAGCACGGTGTACATGCCCCAAGCTAAGCTTGACAGGATAATTTCTAGATCACCAAGGATAGAGTTATGCGTAGATGTTGCGTGTTTGCCGACAAGTAAAATGAGGACGCCGATGATGGACAGCATGGTGCCAGCCCAAGCACGAGCTTTAATGTACTCATGCAACACAAACGGTGTAAAGAGAAGAATGGCGACGGGAATTCCCGCTGAGATCATGCCGGCTTGTGAGGCGCTGATGGATCGTAAGCCTAAATAATTCAATGTTGAGAAGGCAAATATTCCAAAAAATCCAAGGATGAGAAATTCCCTCCATCGCAATACAAGTGGCAATTTCTTTTTGTTGAGCATCATGATGTCTAAAAGTAGGACAAAGGAAATTGCCCAGCGTAGGCTATTGAGCAGCGTGGATGGCATGGCAGGTGCTAAAAATCGCCCGCAAACATAATTCCCTCCCCATAGCACAGTGGCTAAAATAAGAAACAGAATTCCGCGTTTCATGATGTTGTCAAACCTTTCACTCTCGATTGTCAGGGATAGTATTACCGTTGGTATTCGTAGTATCAATTCATCAGATCAATTCATCGACTTTGTCGATGGGTGACGAAGTAAGGACCGTACGATGACTGCTAATAAACCAAGAGACAGCGTTACGGAGCATCGCTGGACTCACTGCATGGACAAAAGTGAAAGCGACAGGTTCGAGAAGTTCTCGCCCACAGTCATAAAGGTGACTAATTTGGTCGACATTTTGTCTTGCCCATATTACTATATTGATACAACATGAACTAGGTCAAGTGAATTCTGCCTTATTGAAAGGTTGAGTTGGTATGTTATTTATCGACAATCAGCAAATTAATGATCCATCGATCAATTTAGCGATTGAAGAGTACGCGTTGGATCTTGATCAGGAAGAGACGTACCTGTTGTTCTACATTAATGAACCTTCTATCATTATAGGAAGAAATCAGAATACTTTTGAAGAAATTAATCAAGAGTACGTGCAAAACCATGGTATTCATGTCGTCCGGCGATTGTCGGGTGGTGGGGCTGTATATCATGATTTAGGTAATTTGAATTTTAGCTTCATTACAAAGAATGACGGCGATAGTTTTCGCAACTTTCGACGATTTACGGAACCCGTAGTAGAAGCTTTACAAGCGATGGGTGTACAAGCCCAACTTACCGGACGCAATGATTTACAAATCGGTGAGAAGAAGGTCTCTGGCAATGCGCAGTTTTCAACGCGCGGTCGGATGTTCAGTCACGGTACCTTGATGTTTGATGTTGATCTCGATGTGGTGACGAATGCCTTGCAAGTTAAAACAGACAAGATTGCGTCTAAGGGTATCAAATCGATCCGCAGCCGCGTGGATAATATTCGCGAATATTTACATGATGACATGAGCATTATGGACTTTCGCGCTGGTTTGTTGAAATTCATTGGTGCACATTCTTCCTTGCAGGAATATAAACTAACCGATCAAGACTGGGATGGCATTCGCAAGTTATCGACTGAACGATACCGCAATTGGGAGTGGAATTATGGGAAGTCTCCGGTGAGCAACGTCGTAGGATCGAAGCGATTTCCTATCGGCTCGATCGATATCCGCCTCGATGTGCAAAGCGGTAAAATTGCTGGCTGTAAGATTTACGGGGATTTTTTTGGTATGAATGAGATAGCCGATGTTGAGCAGGCTTTCCTTGGGTGCCGATATGATCCTGACAGTGTCGGGAGGGTCATATCAACGATAGATCTTAAGGCCTACTTTGGTGATATTACTGTTGAGGATATCGTCGGTCTCTTTTGGTAACGAATTGGCGTGATCAACTTGGGTAGATGGTTATGAGTGAGGTTCGTGACGTTCGTGAGGTCGAGATAAGCCGGATTTTTTGGCGTATAGGAGTTGTGCGATGGGACTGACCACAAGAAGCCGGCTGTCGTGGCTTATTTCGTTCCTGTGGCCTGGAAATGGGCGATTGAGACGCGATAGACCGTGCGATTCGGCGTAGTCATGCAGCATGAACGCTTATGATTGGCAATACGCCATCGGATCCGGCTTATGACGCACCGCCCGCCCGGG
>JAKACU010000151.1 GCA_021821185.1 Bacillota bacterium | reverse complement strand
TATGGCCGGAGCTGCTGTTGGGGCTTTTGTGGGTGATAAGGCCGCCGCTTTGGGTCTCAAAGTAGGTGCTATCCCTGCAAAAACGGTGGCAGGCCATGCATTTAAGGCGATGGATAACTCGAAAATCGTACGTAACATGGCGCAAAAATCGCTTAAAGCCCATCCGGAGGCACATGCGAGTGCTATTGCGCAAGGTGCAGATTTCGATGACATTACAGCGATGCACAGAACGGGTGGCCAGGGTTCGAACGATACCTTAGCAAACGGGGATTTGCTGGGTGTTGTGGGTGGCAACAGCGTACAAGGTGGTGGATCGCTTGGTGATCGCATGAGTGGTGGTGGGAATCGTCCAACACCACGGAAAAAATACGGGAGTCATCCGCTACTGCATTCACGCACGGCTGATGCGTTGCGTGATTTACGCGATGACACGAAACAAGCGGCGGCCAACTCGAACATGGGCATGATCTGGAATCAGGCCAAGGCAGGATGGCAAAATTCCGGTTTGCTTGCCTTCACCAGTGATGAAAAGTTACAAAGCAAAGTGGAAAATGGTGTGTTGGCGAACAAAACGAGGATGGCCACACCGTTACAACGACGCTATCGTAAGGAGCAAGCATTGCGTCAAACGCGCAACTTATTGCGTGATCAAGCGGACGTGAATGCGGCGTCTAAGTATGCCGTTCGTACATCAGGCCAAACGTTCTATCCGGCTACGGAAAACAATCCTACAGCGTCTTGGAGTGGTCCTACCGAAGCAATGGCAAAATACGAAAATGCAAGTGTAGAGCTAGCGAATGGTTATAGCTTGTATGATCGAGCAAAAACAGCACAAGCTAAGGGAATACCTATAACCGAACTAGAAGCTAGTACAGTGCCGACACCAGTAGTAATGCAGGAAACCTTTGAAAAATATTGGTCCAAAGGCGAGGATGCACCCATGTATCATGAGATGTTGCAAGCACGGTCATCTCCATATAGCAGCATTGCTCAACGCGCAACAACAGCACTTGGCTCTTACCAAAACGCAAAGGCTACTTTTGCGCCAGCTGTACGTGATATGCAAGCACGTTCCATGATCGATCACGGTAAGATCAATCATCTAGGCATAACTTCCGTTGACGGTGAAATCCGCAAACCAGCTCGGCCAGTATCCGAACAGACAAAAATGCAGTTACGACTTGAAGATTTTGTGCGGGATTATCGTGCCAATACATTGCGAACAAATCCCTATCACACACCAAGTACCGCACAAATTAAAGATGCTACACCACGAGAAATCGATCATGGAGCGTTGGTGCGTTCTGAGATAAGTTGATTGTTTTTGGGCCTTCGGGCCTTTTTTCTTTGTGATACAGTAGGTTCAGGAACATAGATTTCCAAAAAAGGAGAGGGTGCAAATGGCAGTAGAACAGCTTAAGAAAGACAATTTGGTGCAAGAACTTGCTGAGATAACAGGCAAAAGTAAGAAGGATGTTCTAGCTATTGTTGATGCGTATCACGGCGTCGTTTTAGCCGCTCTTAAGGCCGATAAAGAGGTTAATTTGCCTGGTGTCGGTAAACTCAAACCAGCGGTGCGTCTGGAACGTAAAGCGCGTAACCCTCAAACAGGTGAAGAGATAATTGTACCGGAAAAGAAAACGGTGCGCTTAGCTGTTAGTAAAGCCTATTAACAAAGGTTGTGTGTGTTGTGTTTGGATGCTAACGCTTTTCGCGGGTTGAGCGTAATCAATCCGCTCCAGAAAAAATAGGAATAAACCGGAAAAGGGGAGATGTTTATGTCTATGGGAGAAGGCATTTTCATTCTTATTGCTATTATCACAGGATTGCTTATTTACGCAGGAATTCGTTTTCGGAAATGGTATAAAGAACACGGTTTGGAAGGTAAACGAGAGGATCGAAGAAAGAGTAAACGGATGTATGATTCTGTTTGGGTAGCTCGTTTTGAACCATATGAAAAAGAACGAACTCAAGCATGGCGAACCTTAGATTACCTTGTCCGCAAATACGGATGGCATCTAGGCGTGTACCGTCTTACTGCAGATCGGATTTTGAAACAAATTGAATATGTTTCAACGTGGCATGAGAAAAATACCTATTATTCGCTGGATCAAGTTTTTACTCAACGTTTTCTGGATGAAGAGTTTACTTGGGTATCCCAAGAAGATGCAGAACTGATACGCAAACATTTGTATCGTGTAGCCAAAACATTCACATGGGCTAGCGCATTTCAAGGCGGAAGTTACTCCCTATTCACAACAAACTTTCTTCCTACAAATAAGATGGCGGTTTGGTTCAGCAGTGATCGAGAGTATCCTGTCAAAGCGGAAACAGAGGTATTCGATTTTTATACGTTTCAACGTGCTTATCGTCTGCTAAAACCGAAATATATCGAGCAATGCAAAGAAATGTGCGATGAATCGACAAAAGAAAATGCGCTTATGTATAAAAAGGTTCTTGAATACAACCGACAATTTTCGCATCTCGTAAATGAAATGGATATTAATAACCGGATAGTACCTTGGCTTGGTGCTGACAATCCGTTTTGGCAAACGCAAGAACAGCCCAAAGATCCGCACGGCGAAAGGATGGTCTACGATGAAGACTAAAAAAACAAAACAACCTGTGCGTACTGTTGCCCAAGCGAAAGAGGAATACGAATTGTTTCGCATGCAAGTCGTGGATGAGATCACGCGCCTATTTCGATCCAAACATGAAGATGGTTGGGATATCGACGTGAGCTACGGAATTAAGATCATCGAAGCTCGTTGGGATGAAGCGTATTTCGTGTTGGATGCAAGGCGCGACAAGTACAATCCGAGGAAAATATCCCCCTATGAGATTCCGTATATTTGGGACATTTTCAGCACACCGCACTATTCCGGTCTACGTCACTACGTGATTCTAGCGACAACCAACGCAGAAATGAAGCCGATTAATAAGATGCTCGCGGAACTCAAAACACGGTACATTGAGGCAGACATGATTAAACGTCCTGTGTCGCGGTACTAGGTTTCCTTTGTTATGCAAGAAAATCGATTGAAATCATATTTCAAAGGAGCTTTTCTATGAAGAATATTGTGTGTCCTAATCAGTCATGTCAATACAAATATGTTGAGGAAAAGATTTCGACGGGGAATGTCGTCCGTGATTTATTTACCATAGGAGAACCCACAAATTATTATGTTACAGAAGGAGATGAACCCTTTCTGTATATTGGAGCAAAGGGTATTCATGCAAACCAATATTCTTCAACGGCTCAATTGAAGGACAAATCAGATATCCCAGGCGTATTACTGGCTTGTCCAAAATGCGGAACGGTACATTTTCATAGAACATAATACAGACACATGAGCACAAAACTGTCATTCTCGAAGTGGACATTTCAACACCAGGTCAGTGGCAAGCTCCCACTTCTAAGCGAAGCGTAAGTGGGAGCTGTTGACCACTGATTTACGAAGAGCCGTCAAATTGAGCATGGAAAGAAAATTCCAACGGTGTATATTGCGAAAAAGTTGTCTCTGGCAGTAGGCAAATCGTTAGATGATCTCGTTGAGTTGTGAGAGGTGTTTTCTTTGTTTGCACTCTTTCTTTTTGTTGTCTATTTGCTCATCGCATCCGTCTATGATTTGTACACGCATCGCATACCGAATTGGCTCAATTATATAGCCTTATTTGCACTCTTTGGTGCATCAGGTATGTCTATGGCATCGCTTATCGGATGGCTCGGCATGGGCGTGGTTCTCTTTGTAGCGGCCTATATGAACGTGATTGGTGCAGGTGATTGGAAGATGGGCATGGTCATGGGGGCAGCATTAGGATTCTTTCCTGCGCTTATTGTGTTTGCGATTGCCCAAGCGTTGGCTCCTTTAGCGAGGCCGATCACAAAACGGTTCAGTGATAAACGTGGTGTGCCGATGGCTCCCTTGGTGACTGCGGTTTTTGTGGTAGGTTGGTCTATCGTGGCGATTACGACGAAGAAGCACATAGGAATCTGGTAGAATAGCCAATGTACAGTAGGTTTGATCAGGGGCGGCTCACTTCCCACATAGGGAGGTGATGTAAAATGGTGACATGGCAAGGACTTTCGTTCGCAGTAAGTTTTGCGATGCTGGTTCTGGCGATTGTCTCATTCAACAAGAAAAACCGCCCCTGACCGACCAGTTAGGACAAGCGGTTTTTTCTTGTTGCGATTAACTTAGTAA
>JAKACU010000150.1 GCA_021821185.1 Bacillota bacterium | reverse complement strand
GCTGGCTTCTGTTACTAGAAGCGGCCGACGATGATGAAATCCGAAATGAGTTACAAACGATTGCAAAGGAGGATCCCGTCATGAAGGAGGCATTCGAGAAATGGGAAGACATCAGCCACGATCCCCAGGCGCTGGCCGAGTACCACTCCAGACGCATGGCGATTCTGGATGAGGCCGCTGTCATTCGCGAAGCGGAAATTCGGGAGCAAAAAGCACGAACAGAAGCCCTTATTGAAGGGAAAGAGACAGGAGAACTGCTGAAATCTATTGAAATAGCTAAAAGCATGTTGGCGGAGGGCATGGAACTCGAATTAGTCGCTCGACTAACCAGACTTACCACTGAAGAAGTCAACCGCTTATCCATGGACAAATCAAACTAAGATGATTGGCACCAATAGGTAGAGCTGATAGCTGAGATTACGGATATTTCCACGACTAAAATCGAGGAAATTCGACACAAAACTAAGTGAAGGGCACGGGTCAGAGCCAGTTTGTACCTTTGAGCAAAAACGAGAGGAATTATTGATGAACGGAAATGAATTGAAGTAAGCTTCTGTGAGTAAACGGATTAATTTCTTGCAAATATGTGAGGTAGATTACTTTACAGACCGGCGCACAAAGACATACTAACAGTCCACAACGGGCATTACCTAGCCACGGTCAAAACCTCAACCGACGCGGCCGCAGCGGAAAATAAGACAGACGCGCAGGCATCGGCGGTTGCCCCTGTCGTTAACACATCATCCACCAAGAGGATGTACTTGCCTGCAATTGCCTCGACACCCTTTGGCCCCAGCCCATACATGCCTTTCATCGAAGAAAGCCGCTGCCTTCTTGTATGCGTCGTCTGACTCGCTACATCCGCCGTGCGCACCAAGGCATCCCGTAAAAGCGGCAAACGCGTCTTTTTATGAAGGTAGAAGGCTAGTTCTTCGGCTTGGTTGAATCCGCGGCGTTGCTTCTTGTCCGGATGCATCGGAACCGGAACCAGTGTGACATGGCGGTCAGAGCCGTAGTGCCAGCGGTAAGCCTCTGCCAAAAAATCACCCAGTAACGGCAGCATGCGCAGGTCACCCTGATACTTCAATGCTTTAATGATATCTTCGACGGCGCCGTCATACCGCGCGTACGCACGAGCGCGAAAAAATGTATGCGGATGCACTTGGCAATCGGCACACACTGGCCCCTCACCTGTACGCCCGCAGATCCTGCAACCTGGTTCGTTGCCAAGTGTTATCCTGTGTCGGCAAGCGGCGCACAAACCCGGTTTCGTCAGTCCCCTGGCAGAACCTCGCACAGGGATTTTACACAACAAACACGTGTCGCGTTCCGGAAACAGCAGCCCAAGGCATGCATCAACCCAACCCCGGGCCGTTGTCCACTCCATGTGTTCAGCCTCCCGGCAGCTAGTGAACCGCTGCAGCCAAATCGGCCAGCCTACTACAACTAGCGCCGCTAAAGCCAAATCGGCGCAACGCCGGATCACTCGGCGAAGTACACCAAACCAACTCCGCCTGCTCCCACGTGCACCCCGACGACCGGGCCGATCATCGTCACCGAAATGTCAGCGCGAGGCGCAATCTCCTTCATACGCCAAAGAAAATCCTCCACATTGGCACCTGCCGTATAAATGGCGACAGCCTGTATCTTTTGTTTATCCTTAACCTGCTCGGCAAAGTGCACTAGTAAAGAATCCACCGCGCGTTTGTATGTCCGTACCTTGGCAAATACCTCGACAACACCATCTTCCAGATAGATCACAGGCTTGATCTGCAGCAGGGAACTGACGAGTTTCGCCGCACCGCCAACCCGTCCTCCGCGGTAGAGATTGTCAAGGTTATCAAGGACGATATAAGCCTGTGTGGCGGTTCGCATCGTCTGCACACGCGCGACGATCTCATCAAGCGTGGCGCCGGCTTGTGCCATTTTCGCCGCTGCAAGCACTTGCAGCCCCAGGGCTGCCGTCGTCGTCTTGGAATCAAGTATCGTGATATTACCCTTAACCATCGACGCTGCCGCTTGTGCCCCTTGCAGCGTGCCGGAAAGTCTGCCACTAAGAAAGATCCCCACAATGGCATCGTAACGCTGCAAATACGCCTCATACACATTGATAAATCGGGCGGTCGGAGGCTGTGAGGTTTTTGGCAGGTCAGTCGACTCTGCCATTTTCTCGTAAAAAGCCTGGGCAGAGAGATCGACACCGTCCTGAAATGTTTGCTCGCCAAAAATCACATCTAAAGGAATAATACCTATGTCGTAACGATCAATATCTTCTTGCCGCAAATCCGCCGTGCTATCCGTCACAATGGCAATCTTCATTATAGATTCCTCCAAGGATCATCAGAGCCATAGTACCATAGCCAGCAAAAATCTAACATTTCTTTTTGCATATATTTAGCACTATCCATCATGCTGCAGGAAACCACAGGTTCACACAGTCGTTGCACAAGGTTACTCCTCTTCTTCCGGCCCTATAACCATCGGCAAATCAAAGAAGAAGCGGCTGCCAATCCCAACTTCTGAATGTACGCCGACATGACCGCCATGCGCTTCCACCAGATGCTTGACAATGGCAAGACCAAGCCCCGTGCCGCCAGATTTTCGGCTGCGCATTTTATCCACGCGGTAAAAGCGTTCAAACACACGATTGATGTCGCCAGCCGGAATGCCAACCCCTGTGTCGATAACCGATAAAACGGCCCGATCTCCCTCGATTTCAGCAAGCAGTGTAATGGATCCCCCTGACGGGGTAAATTGTAAGGCGTTGCTGACCAGATTGATCAAAATTTGCTGCAAGCGATCATGATCGGCCATGACGAAGAGTTTGCCATCCTCGGTCTTGACATCAAAGCGCAAATTGACGCCAGCATTCATGGCTTGTGTACCAAACGTCTCAACGACTTTTTGTAAAACTGACGGCACAGACACACAGGTAAGTGCCAAGGGCGCATGCTTGGCCTCAATGCGCGACAGATCGAGCAAATCCTCGACAAGTCTGCCTAAACGATCCGCTTCCTCCTTAATAATTTGCACAAATTGCCGCGCGATCTGCTCATTTTCCAAAGCGCCATCAAGGAGCGTTTCGGCAAACCCTTTGAGTGCCGTAATCGGCGTTCGCAGTTCATGCGACACATTGGCTACAAAATCACTTCGCATACGCTCAACCCGCCGCCATTCACTGACATCATGAAGCAATACAACCGCGCCCGCGGTGGCGCCGTTTGTCTGGCGAATCGGCGTAATATGCGCTTCTAACGTCAATTCCTGCGGTTTATGAATCTGCACCTCACGCTTTTGCACCACGCCAAAAGCAATCGCTTCATCAATCAAGCTCGACAGCCCGTAGTGGTGCCCCGCCTCCCAATGCCAGCGTCCGGTAAAATCCGTATCAGAAAGGCCAAGCAGGCGTTCGGCCGCCGAATTGATCAAAAGCACGCGTCCCGCCTGATCGATCACGATCACACCGCTTAAAATATGGCTCATCACGCTGTCAATCTTATTTTGCTCCTGGCGCGTGAGTTCCCTTTGATCATGCAAAGCACCCACCATGGCATACACCCGTGTCGCCATACGCTCAAGTCCGCCCGAGTGGCCTGTGCCGTGGGTGCTTGTCGACACACCGTCTAACGCCAGATCCATCACTTCAGACAAATCATCATACACATGGCGAACGCGCTTGATGCGAGTCACAAGCCCGATGATCACGGCCATTGCCGCTGCCAGCAGAAGACTTAGCCAACTTATCCATACATGCGAAGACATACTTTAGTCTCCCCGCACAAATTTGTACCCGACACCGCGCACGGTCTTGATAAATTTGGGGCTTTTCGGATCCACTTCAATCTTATCTCGCAAATGACTGATATGAACATCCACCAATCGCGTATCACCAGCATACTCATAGCCCCACACACGATCAAGCAGTTGGTCCCGACTGACCACACGATCCAGATTTTTTAGCAAATAATGCAGTAAATCAAACTCTCGCGGAGTCAGGTCAATTGGTTCTCCACGCACCGACACTTCATAACGATCCGCATCCAGTTGTACATCCCCCACCGCATACAAGGAATCAGACGGTGAATTTGGCTCACTGACGGCCTTTTCTTCCGTCTTTCGCCGCAATACCGCGCGCACACGAGCCACCAGTTCGCGCGGGCTAAACGGCTTTGTCACATAGTCGTCAGCGCCCATCTCAAGGCCCAACACCCGATC